>DXZW01000044.1 GCA_019419455.1 Collinsella sp.
TCCGTACATGTGCGGATGAGTGTGGGAGGTGTTCGGATAAAGTCGATAATCAAGGGTTCGCATCGAAGTGCCAAAGAAGTAAAAATTTCTCTAGCACACGACGGAAATCTTTGTTACTATAGTCAAGCTAACGGGTTGTGGCTCAGTTTGGTAGAGCACTGCGTTCGGGACGCAGGGGTCGCTGGTTCAAATCCAGTCAACCCGACCAGAGCATGAGGAGGGACCGCTTCTTGCGGTCCCTTTTTTTAGCTATTGTTGTGATACCGCGATACCCGCGGTATACTCATTCGAGCTTGTCTCGCTGTATTGTGGAGGTCTACATGTTTGGACTGAGGGCTCCTGAGCTCATCATTATTCTCGTCGTTGTCCTGATTATCTTCGGGCCCAAGAACCTGCCGAAGCTCGGCAAGTCCCTCGGCTCTACCGTCAAGAATATCCGCGAGGGTATGGAGGGCGACGATAAGGCCGAGACCAAGCAGGCCGAGGAGGTCGTGGTCGAGCAGTCCGAGGAGGACAAGGAGATCGCTGAGCTCGAGGCCAAGCTCGCTGCTGCCAAGAAGAAGCAGGCAGAGGACAGCGACGCGGACGCAGAGTAGTCCCATCCCTTTGGGGTGAGCACCTGACCGGCTTGCCCGCAGGCTAGCCGGTCTTTTTCGTTTTGTTGACAGTTGATTGTTTGATCAGAGTTGGGGAGATATCCGTATGGACGCAAGCCAGATCGTACTGACCGCTGAGGGCCGCCAGAAGCTCGTCGAGGAGCTCGCTTGGCGTGAGGGCGATTACGCCAAGGAGATCGTCGAGGACATCAAGGAAGCCCGCGCGTTCGGCGACCTTTCGGAGAACTCCGAGTACGATGCCGCCAAGGACAAGCAGGCCCAGAACGCCGCTCGTATTGCCGAGATCCAGGCCATCCTTGCCAACGCTCAGGTTGCTGCCACCACAGGTGATCTGACCGTCTCCATCGGTTCCACCGTTTCTCTGATTGATCCCAACGGTGAGGTCATGGAAGTCACGCTCGTCGGTACCACCGAGACCAACTCGCTCGAGCACAAGATTTCCAACGAGTCTCCGGTCGGTCACGCCATCATCGGTCACGGCGAGGGCGACTCCGTCGAGGTCGTTACGCCTTCCGGCAAGACTCGCGTCTACACCATCGCCAAGATTGCACGCTAGACCACGGTCCCGCGTAAAGGTATGTTTTCGCTCCCTGGGACCGAATCCTGGGGAGCGTTTTAGTTTGAGGAGCTAACTTATGGCAGAGAACCAGAACGCCGCAGATCAGGCATCGACGCTCAACGACGAGCGCGCCACCCGCCTGGCCAAGCGCGCCGCCCTGTTCGAGGCGGGCCAGAACCCCTATCCCGAGCACTCTGAGCTTGAGGACTACGTTGCCGATATCGAGGCTAAGTATGCCGAGCTTGCCGATGGCGAGGACACCGAGGACGTCGTGAAGATTGGCGGCCGCGTGGTCGCCAAGCGTGGTCAGGGCAAGATCATGTTTATCGTCGTGCGCGACGCTACCGCCGAGATTCAGCTGTTCTGCCGCATCAACGACATGGACGAGGCAGCTTGGAATACGCTCAAGGCTCTCGACCTTGGTGACATCCTGGGCGTGACCGGCGTGGTTGTTCGCACCAAGCGCGGCCAGCTCTCCGTTGCCCCCAAGAGCGCGAAGATGCTCTCCAAGGCCGTTCGCCCGCTGCCCGAGAAGTTCCATGGCCTCTCCGACAAGGAGACCCGCTATCGTCAGCGCTATGTCGACCTGATTGCCAACGACGATGTTCGCGAGACCTTCCGCAAGCGCTCACAGATTCTCTCCACCTTCCGCCGCTTTATGGAGTCCGACGGCTACATGGAGGTCGAGACCCCCATCCTGCAGACCATTCAGGGCGGCGCTACGGCCAAGCCGTTCATCACGCACTTCAACGCGCTCGATCAGGAGTGCTACCTGCGCATTGCTACCGAGCTGCATCTCAAGCGCTGCATCGTCGGTGGCTTTGAGCGCGTCTTCGAGATCGGCCGCATCTTCCGCAACGAGGGCATGGACCTCACCCACAACCCCGAGTTCACCACGATGGAGGCCTATCGTGCCTTCTCCGATCTCGAGGGCATGAAGGCACTCGCCCAGGGCGTCATCAAGGCTGCCAACAAGGCCGTCGGCAATCCTGAGGTCATCGAGTATCAGGGCCAGACCATCGATCTGTCCGGTGAGTGGGCAAGCCGTTCCATGACCGACATCGTCTCGGACGTGCTCGGCAAGCAGGTCACCATCGACACGCCGGTCGAGGAGCTTGCCGCCGCCGCGCGCGAGAAGGGCCTGGAGATTAAGCCCGAGTGGACTGCTGGCAAGATCATCGCCGAGATTTACGATGAGCTGGGCGAGGACACCATCGTCAATCCGACCTTCGTTTGCGATTACCCCATCGAGGTCAGCCCACTTGCCAAGCGTTTTGAGGACGATCCGCGTCTGACGCACCGCTTTGAGCTGGTCATCGCCGGCCACGAGTACGCCAACGCATTCTCCGAGCTCAACGACCCGGTCGACCAGGCCGAGCGCTTTGCCGCTCAGATGGCCGAGAAGGCGGGCGGCGACGACGAGGCTATGGAGTACGACGAGGACTACGTGCGCGCCCTCGAGTACGGTATGCCTCCTGCGGGCGGCATCGGCATCGGTATCGACCGCGTGGTCATGCTACTCACCAACCAGGCTTCCATTCGCGACGTCCTGCTGTTCCCGCACATGAAGCCCGAGAAGGGTTTCCAGTCCGGTGCCGCTGCCGCCAAGGCTGCCGAGGCCGGCAACGCCGCAAGCCCGTTCGTCAAGTCGCTCAAGCCCACGCTCGATTACTCTAAGATCGCCGTTGAGCCGCTGTTTGAGGAGTTCGTCGACTTTGATACCTTCTCCAAGAGCGACTTCCGCGCCGTGAAGGTCAAGGCATGCGAGGCCGTCAAGAAGTCCAAGAAGCTGCTGAACTTTACGCTCGACGACGGCACCGGCACCGATCGCACCATCCTCTCCGGTATTCACGATTACTACGAGCCCGAGGACCTGGTCGGCAAGACCCTGCTCGCCATCACCAACCTGCCTCCGCGCAAGATGATGGGCATCCCCAGCTGCGGCATGCTCATCAGCGCCATCCACGAGGAGGAGGGCGAGGAGCGCCTCAACCTGATCCAGCTCGACGCTTCCATCCCCGCCGGCGCAAAGATGTACTAACTAGTTACGCGGTTCTACGAACCGCGTAACGGTTCGACGCTGCGTGCCGCCCAGAGCGACAATTTGTCATTCAAAAGGCAAGGCATGACCAGAAGGTCTATGCCTTGCCTTTTTCATGCCAACTTGTTCGCTCTGGACGTCGCTCGCTGTCCGTCCTCCACCTGTGGTATTGCCCTGGTTGGCACTTAGGGACGTTCCTCTTGTGTCGGCACTTGGGGACGGTCCTAGCCGCCTGGGGTCTACCGGCGCATTGGGGGTTTACGCCTTCCATGCATGACAGTCGTCTCTTTTATGTTTCCTTTAGCCGTTGCTGCCTAGGATGGGGGTTAGTCGGCAGGAAGGGAGCGTCTATATGGACGACGCGAGCGAGCGTGCAATCGAAGAGGACATGCTCGATCAGTTCAACTACTTTGATGACGAGGACGAGGAATTGATCGATCGTCGCGAGCCGGCGTCGCTCGATGCCTTCGACCTTGTTGATGAAGAGCCCGACGAGGACGAGGGCGAATCAACGGAGCCCCTACAGCCCTCGCGCCTTGACTCGCTGCTTTCGAGAGCCCCCATGCGCCACGGCGTTCGTGCCGGCGCGCTCCATATGAAAACTGACTGGCACCAGATCGTGACGGCGGGCGATGAGCTTGCCGTCGATGCGCCGCTCACCGATAAGTCATCCATCATCTGCCGCACCGGCATGCTTATGCTGGCAAGCGGAACAGGTGCCTGGCGCGTGCGCGACACCATGAATCGTGTTGCCGCCGTGCTCGGCGTCACGATTCACGTCGACCTGAGTCTCCTGTCGTTTGAGTGCACCTGCATCGAAGATGGCCACTGCTTTAACGAGGTCGTCAGCCTACCCACAACGGGGGTCAATACTCATCGCATTTGGATGATGGAGAGCTTCTTAAAGGAAATCGAGATTTATGGGCGCCGGTTTACCGTGCATGAGTACCACGAGATGCTCAAGACCGTTGAGAGCTCAAAGCCCGATTACACTCCCTGGCAACAGGGCCTTGCGGCAGCCTGTGCTTGTGGTGCCTTCGTCTTTTTGCTCGGCGGTGGCCCTATCGAGATGGCCTGCGCATTCGCGGGCGCGGGTGTTGGCAACTTTGCTCGCTCCCATATTCTCAAGCAGGGTTTTGGCCAGTTTAGCGCGCTGACGATCGGCGTTGCGCTCGCGTGCGTTTCGTATCTGTTGGCATTGCTCGGCCTTGGCCAGGTCATTCCGGGGGCAATGTCGCACCAAGAAGGCTATATCGGCGCCATGCTCTTTGTGATTCCCGGCTTTCCCCTCATTACGGCGGGCCTCGACATCGCTAAGCTCGACATGCGAAGCGGTATCGAGCGTCTTTCGTATGCTGTGTCGATTATAGTGATGGCGACCCTCGTAGGCTGGATGGTTGCCGAGTGTGTGGGGCTGGCGCCGGATGACTTCGCCCCGCTTGGTCTCTCACCGCTGGCTCTTACGCTCTTGCGCGTGCTGATGAGCTTTATCGGCGTATTTGGCTTCTCGGTTATGTTCAACAGTCCGGTAAAGATGGCAGCGGCGGCAGGGCTCATCGGCGCCGTGTCAAATACCTTGCGCCTTACGCTCGTCGATGCGCCGACGCTGCTTCCCTTCTTGGGCCTGAGTGCGGGCATGCCTCCCGAGGCGGCTGCGTTTACCGGTGCGCTGGTATCGGGGCTGCTCGCGAGCTTAGCCGAAATCAAGCTCACCTACCCACGCATCGCCCTCACGGTGCCATCAATTGTCATTATGGTGCCTGGCTTGTATCTGTATCGCTCGATGTATTACATGTGCACCTTCGACACGGTCAATATGCTCGGCTGGTTTGTGCGCGCGGTGCTCATCGTGGCGTTTTTGCCCGTTGGCCTGGGTGTGGCGCGTACGCTCACCGATCCTCGCTGGCGCCACACCAGCTAATTGGTGCAAGGGAGACAGGCTACTTTGCACCAAATGAGTTGCGGTGAAATAGGGACTGAATTGCTGCTTAAAGGGCCAAAACAGTCCGTATTCCACCGCAACTTATGGGGTCGGGGATTATTGGTGCCCTGCATCTCCATAAACTCAACGCTTACGAAGCGTGCGCTTTTCGTGCTAGGCTGGTTTCACCACATAAGTAGTCGCAGACGCACGTACCACGGGCGGGCGAGATGAAGTTCCAACAGCTCCATCTTGCCCGCCCGTTTTTGTTGCGTGGTGCCGCGGCACAACACAGAGAGGAATCTGCCCTTTATGCCTATCAACAAACGAGAGAGCCTGCTGTTCACCTTTATCATGTGCTTTTGCATGGTGCTCTGGATGAGCATCTACAACGTTGCCCTGCAGCATGGGACCATCAACGGCGAGGTTGTTGCCGCCGCGTGGCTCGGCTTCCCCGTTGCCTACATTTTTGCCATGTGCTGCGACTGGTTTGTTGCCAGCCCCCTTGCCAAGGGTTTCGCTTTTAAATTCCTGGTCACGCCGGGCAAGAGCTCGCCGCTTGCCATGACGCTCGCCGTCAGCTCCTGCATGGTCGTTCCCATGGTCATCATCATGTCGCTCTACGGCGCGTGCGAAGGCCTGTTCCATATGCCCGGCGGCCCGCTTGCCAATTTGCAGGCGCTGCCGATGATGTGGCTCGTCAACATTCCGCGCAACTTTATCATGGCCCTGCCTTGGAACCTGCTAGTGGCTGGTCCGGTTGCTCGCTTTGTCTTCCGCCGCGCCTTCCCCATGGGAACCGTCTTTGAAGAGCAGCATATGGAGCTCGTGCGCATGCCTGGCGCTCCCGTTGCCGATGCCGTCAATGACGTTGCCGAGGACATGGGTGCCGAGCCCGCCTGCTAGACAACAGCCTCTAACCTAGAGCGCCCGCCGCACCCGGCGATTCCTTTTTTGTAGACGTTGTCGTATGGCTGCATGCGGAAAAGGCCCCAGCGGTTAACATATACTCCATATGGGTAAAGAGACCAAAGCGCTGCCGCGGGGCGGCGCTTTGCGTTTGAAAAAACTAGCTCGTCTAAGAGGAACTAGCATGTTAGACCGTTTTACCGATCGTGCGCGTAAGGTCATGTCCATGGCCAAGCAAGAGGCGCTCGATCTTCATTCAAATAAAGTGGGCACCGAGCATCTGCTGCTCGCGCTTGCCAAGGAGGACGAGGGCATTGCCGCCGAGGCACTGCGCTCGCTCGACATCTCCTACGATGACATCATGGATACTCTCAAAGAGGTCCAGACCACGGTTCCCGAGCCCAGTGAGGAGACCGAGGCGGCCAAGCTCGCCTTTACGCCGCTCGTCATTAGCGTGATGGAGCGTTCATTCCGCGTGGCGCGTGAGAACAACCAGACCTACGTGTCGACCGAGCACTTGCTGATCGGCATCGTCGAAGAGGGCAACGGCATGGCCATGGACATCCTCATGCGCCTGGGTGTGTCGTCCGCCTCCATCAAAAAGGCTATCGAGAAACTCACCGCCAAGGACCAGGACAAGAAGCGTCCGCTCGCCGGTGCCGGTGCCGGGCGTCCCGGTGCGGGCCTGCCGTTCTTTAGCGGCTCGGATGCCTCTCAGCAAAAGGGGAGTGGCACCGATACGCTCAAGCAGTTCGCGACCAACCTCACGCAGAAGGCGCGCGACGGCGAGCTCGACCCTGTAATTGGTCGCGAAAAGGAAGTCCAGCGCATGATGGAGATCCTTTCGCGCCGCACCAAGAACAACCCGCTCATTCTGGGCGACCCCGGCGTGGGCAAGACGGCCATCGTCGAGGGCCTGGCTCAGCAGATTGCAGCCGGTAACGTGCCCGAGAACCTCATGAACCAGAATATTTGGACGCTCGACCTGCCGGGCCTCGTGGCGGGTGCCAAGTATCGCGGCGAGTTTGAGGAGCGCCTCAAGAACGTGATCCAGGAGGCGACCGAAGCCGACGACGTCATCCTGTTTATCGACGAGATGCACACCATCATCGGCGCCGGTTCTGCCGAGGGCTCCATCGACGCGAGTTCCATGCTCAAGCCCGTGCTTGCGCGCGGTGCCTTCCAGATTATTGGTGCCACCACGGCCGAGGAATTCCGCAAGTACCTCACCAAGGACCCGGCCTTCGAGCGTCGCTTCCAGACCATCGATGTCGAGGAGCCGAGCGTCGAGGACACGGTCAAGATCCTGACCGCGCTCAAGCCGCGCTACGAGGAGCACCACCATGTGCGCTATACGCAGGGTGCTATCGAGGCCGCCGCGAACCTTTCCAACCGCTACATCCAGGATCGCTTCCTGCCCGATAAGGCCATCGACCTCATCGACGAGGCCGGTGCTCGCGCTCGCATCGCCGCGAATCGCGCGCCCGAGCCGGTGCGCGAGGCCGAACATCGCATCGAGGAGCTCAAGGCTGCCGCACAGGAGGCCACCGAGAGCGACGATATGAACAAGGCCGCTGAGATCACCGAGCAGCAGAAGGCTGCCGAGATCGAGCTCGCCGAGGCCAAGGCCGCCTGGACGGCCGAGCTCGACGCCAGCCCGCTCACCATCGACGTGAGCCAGATTGCCGACATCGTGTCCGTGACTTCGGGCGTGCCGGTGTCCTCGCTTACCGAGAGCGAGAGCCGTCGCCTGCTGCAGGCCGAAAGCGTGCTCAAGACGCGCATCATCGGTCAGGATGAGGCTGTCGAGGCAGTTGCCAAGGCCGTGCGCCGCAGCCGCTCGCCGCTCAAGGATCCGCGTCGCCCCGGCGGCAGCTTTATCTTCCTGGGTCCCACCGGCACGGGCAAGACCGAGCTCGCCAAGACGCTCGCCGAGTACCTCTTTGGCAGCAAGGACGCGCTCATCAGCTTCGACATGTCCGAGTTCGGTAGCGAGTTCGAGGTCTCCAAGCTCATCGGTAGCCCCCCGGGCTATGTGGGCCACGACGAGGGCGGCCAGCTCACCAAGGCTGTTCGCCGTCACCCGTACTCGGTCGTGCTGTTCGACGAGATCGAGAAGGCGCACCCCGACATCTTCAATATCCTGCTGCAGGTGTTGGAGGAGGGCCGTCTGACCGATAGCCAGGGCAAGACGGTCGACTTCCGCAATACGGTGATCATCATGACGTCAAACGTGGGCGCCCGCGAGATCGCGCAGGATGCGAGCGTTGGCTTTGGCACCACCGGCGAGCAGGGCCTCACCTCGAGTGAGATCCGCGGCCGCGCGATGGGCGAGCTCAAGCGCCTGTTCCGCCCCGAGCTGCTCAACCGTATCGACGACATCGTGGTGTTCCAGAAGCTCTCGGGCGAGAACCTGACCAAGATTGCGCACCTGCTGGTGGACGATCTGCGCCAGCGCCTGATCGCAAACGGCATGAACATCAAGCTTACCGATGCGGCCTACGACAAGATTGTGGCGGAGGGTACCGACCTCACCAACGGCGCGCGTCCGCTGCGTCGTGCCATCCAAAAGCTCATCGAGGATCCGCTGTCCGAGGAACTGCTGGCTGGCGAGTGGGGCGAGGGCGATACCGTCCTGTGCGACGTGGCCGATGGCAAGTTTGTCTTTAGCCGCGGCACGGGCGAGATCCCGGCACCGCGTCCGGCGGGCACGCTTGGTGGCGATACCGCCCCGGCGGTACCGCACACCGGCAACGCCGCGCCCGTGAGCGGCGGCGTGACCTCGGGCCCCGGCGGCATGATGCAAGCCGGTTCCGGCGCGCTGTAGGGCGTGGCGACAATTTGATACGCGCAATCGAGGCGCTCCGGAAAGGGCGCCTCGATTTGTAGAGCTGCGGAAGTTGTGACCGTTACGCTATACGGTCCACCGTTGGCCGATGATGCGAGGGCGCTCGGCGTTTTCGACTGGTTTATGCACGCAAAGTCTGGGAATATACATGTCGCATGTCTTACTGTCTAACCAGTTGCGCCAAGGAGGCACCATGGACTACAAGATTACTGGCTACGAGCCCGCCCAGCTGTTCCATTTCTTTGAGGAGGTCAGCGCGATTCCCCGTGGGTCTGGCAACGAGAAGGGCATCAGCGATTTCCTGGTTGCGTTTGCCAAGGAGCGCGGCCTCGATGTGTACCAGGACGAGGTCTACAACGTCATCATTCGCAAGCCCGCATCTGCCGGTGCCGAGAATGCCCCGGCCGTCATGTTGCAGGGTCACATCGACATGGTGTGCGACAAGTTGGGCTCCGTTGAGCACGACTTTACGACCGATGGTATCGACCTGGTTGTCAAGGACGGCGTCCTCACCGCTAACGGCACCACGCTGGGCGCCGACAACGGTATCGCCGTCGCTCTGATGCTTACTGTTCTCGATGACGATTCGATTGTTCATCCCGCCCTCGAGTGCGTATTCACCACCGACGAGGAGACTGGCCTGGTCGGCGCCGAGACGCTCGACAAGTCCCAGATTAGCGCCCGCACCATGATTAACCTCGATTCCGAGGAGGAGGGCGTGGCCACCGTCAGCTGCGCCGGCGGTGTCGTCGTTACCTACACCTGCCCGATCGTGCGCGAGCACAAGACCGGCAGCACCCTTACGCTCGAGATCTCTGGCCTGCTGGGCGGTCACTCCGGCGCCGACATCAACCTGGAGCGCGGCAACGGCAACCTCATCATGGCCCGCATCATCGACCGCCTGATGGTCGCCGGCGAGCCCGCCATCGTCAGCTTTAACGGCGGCACTAAGGACAACGCCATCAACCGTGAGTGCAAGGCTGTTCTGGTCTACGCCGACCACGCTGCCGCCGAGGCAGCGGCGCTGATCGCAAAGGGCATCATCGCCGACGTCACTGCCGAGCTCGAGGTCTTCGACCCCGGCTTTACCTGCACCGTCGAGATTGCCGACGACGCCGAGGTCGAGGCCATGGACCAGAAGTCCGCGCTTGCCCTCATCCGCGCCCTGCGTCTTGCCCCTAACGGCGTGATTCGCCGCAACGTCGCCACCGACGGCTCCGTCGAGGTTTCCTCCAACATCGGTGTGGTTGCCACCTCTGACGACCAGGTCAAGATCATGCTGTCCCCGCGCTCCTCGATCACTTCGCTGCAGAACGAGTTCAAGGACCGCCTGCAGACGCTGGCCGATGTCTTGGGCTTCGACGCCAAGTTTGAGTTCGAGTATCCCGGTTGGAGCTATGCCGAGCATTCGCCGGTCCGCGACATCTTTGTCGAGAGCTATCGCGAGCTCTTTGGCTCTGAGCTGCGCATCGAGTCCATTCACGCCGGCCTTGAGTGCGGCCTGTTTGCCGAGGCCCTGCACGGCCTGGACGCCATCGCCGTGGGCCCGACGCTCTCCGATGTCCACACCCCGGACGAGAGCATGGAGCTCGCTTCTGCCGAGCGCTTCTACGAGCTGCTTATCGATGTCCTCAAGCGCCTCGCTGTGTAAAGGTTGCGCTGGCAGCAGTCCGAGCCACGTGCTAGCGGATTGCAGATGACATTATGAGAGGGGGGCACCCGAGCTTTTGCGATGGGTGCCCCCTCTCTTCTTTTGGGAAATGGGAAATTGCGGCCACCTAGCCCATATCCGCCTTGATGAGGTCGAGGGTGCGCTGGCAGTTTTCGCGGACGGGGCCGAGCATATGCTCGCGCAGGTCCGCCATGCCGGGCAGGTCGGCGTATTCGTCCATGACCTCTTCCATGCAAATGGGTACCTCGTAGGCGAGGTCCATCATGGTCGCAAAGCAAAACTTCTCGGATAGCCCGGCATCGGTGAGCGCCGTCTCCAGCGCGGGGTCGCCCATACCGTGGTATCGGCGGATAGCACCTGGACCGATGCGCCCCACACGATTTTCGCCGCCAACGCTCATAGCAAGGCGTGCCCGACGTCGCATGCTCTCATACGCCAAGCCCGATGCGACATCGTACATGGGTGCGAGTGCCGCGTTTGTGCCTTTGCCTAGGATGAGCGAGTAGTTTTTAGCGTGTGCGTCAGGCGCTCCGATAATGGCGTTATAGAACAACATATAGGTAAAAAGCACAAGATTCATGTGGTGGGGGACTGTGTTAATCAGTCGTTCTTGGATGTCTCGTGTAGTCGGTCCTCCGTCGGCGGTGTATTTCTGGCTTGGCAATACACCGAGCGCCTGGCAAAAGTCCTCCTGATGCAGCCTTTCGATACTTCCGCTGTTATTGACCATTCTGTCGTACCGTTCAACGACGAGTGCGGCTTCGTCTTCAAATGTGCAATAGGAGACGTTGGCAGTTGGAATGCCAACACGCCGAGCCGTTTTCATGCAGACGAATTCGTTTAAGGCCTGATGTTTGAACCCGACGACACCATTTTTGAAGATATGGGTAGTGGGGGATGACCCTAGACATTCGTACCATTGGCCATCATGCCAAGCTAGTGCAAATTTGCCTTGGTTGCCGCCCAGGGACCAGCTTTCGTTGGAGCCCATCCATGTCTCTCTTTCGTCATCGCGAATTGCTTTAAACTTGTGAGCGATTTGAGAATTGGTAAGCGGGCGGTATGCGGAGACCCTGCCACGGACAGCGTCTAATTGATCGGCTCGACAAAACTGAACGGCCCCCGCGCAGTCAAGACCGATATGGCACAAGAGGGCGACGGGGTTGTTAGATGCAACATCATGCTCGGTGGCAATGGCGCGACGCTGCTCTTGACTGTCGGGCAAAAGGCCAAATAGGAACGGGCGGACGATGTTATGGCCATACGTGCGATTGGAAAGCGGCATTGTTAGCGATAGCGGTGCCCCGCGATAGGTTGGGGCGTATACAAAGCTGCAGAGTCCATGCTCGTCTTGCCGGAGAGTGCCTGCGATTTCGCCACAAATGAGGGTCGCAAGCTCCATTTCTGCCATTTATTTCACAACCTTACAGCCAAAGGAGAGGTCTGAAGTGTCGGTAAGGCCTTGCTCGGCTGCGATTTGGGCCAGCAAGGCACCATAGGAAGATGGCGCTCCTTGTCGAGCGGGTCGTCTGCCTACGCTTGGCTTTGGCAGGGCATTCGAGTTCGCGATAGGGAGGTCCGCTATCGTCGTTGGATGTTCGGAGGGCGATGCGATGGAGTCGTTATCGCTTTGCGCAAAGAGGCCTATGCCGAGTGCGTTAAAGACAGTCAGCAACTTGTCGAGTCGAATGCCAGTGGCGTCTCCTAGCTCGAGCGATGCGAGCAGGCGCTCCGAAACACCGGCTTTTTTAGCGAGGGCGGCACGGGTGAGACCCTGAGCCTCGCGTGCCTGGCGCACATAGATGCCAGCTTGACGCGGTGTGGTGATGGGAAGGGTATCCATGGCGATCTCCTAACGTGCAGACTTTTGCATATCAGTATGACATGCAAAAGTCTGCACGAAAAGGCAGTATGCAAAACTCTGCATGAGACCTCTACATTGACGTTGACCTTATGAGAGGCGTTTTTTTATATCGCGAGAATCCCCAGATGCTCAAGCAAGATCTTAAGCCCGATGAGGATGAGCACGACGCCACCCACGATGGTGGCAGGCTTTTCGTAGCGCGCGCCAAAGGTGTGGCCGATCGCTACGCCGGCGACGGAGAAGATAAAGGTCGTGATGCCGATGAGCGACACGGCGGGCATGATGTCGACCGAGAGCGCGGCAAATGAGATGCCCACGGCTAGGGCGTCGATTGAGGTGGCGATGGCGAGGATCATGTACTCGCCCAGGTCAATCTTTTCGGCATCCTTGCCGTCGCCTTCATCCTCGTCCTCGGTAGAGGCCTCCCACAGCATTTTGCCGCCAATGAAGGCGAGCAGGATAAAGGCGATCCAGTGGTCGATGGGGCCGATGATGCCCATAAACTGGCTGCCAAGCGCCCATCCGATCACGGGCATGCCGGCCTGGAAGCCGCCAAAGAACAGGCCGAGCACTACGGCGACCTTAAGGTTGATCTTCTTCATGCCAAGGCCCTTGCAGATGGATACGGCAAAGGCGTCCATCGAAAGGCCAACGGCGAGCAGCACGAGCTCTGCGAGTCCCATAGTCTGGCTCCCTCTCTGCGGGCGGGCCCGCGTGTACCTCCTGGGGGGAGCAACATAAAGACTATCCTTGGCACATGGTTGAGTGGGTAGTCAAAGAGCCCGTCCCAAATTAGCTATCTTAGCGGTGTTCGCTCATTCTGTAAGCATCGGATTTCGCAAGCGCTGCGGGGACAAACCGTGAGAAACTATTTAGCGTTTATGGAGCGTATACGATGGGAGCGATGCCTTGGATAAGAACGAGCTGCAAAAGCGTATGGAACAGGCTATTCGCCTGACGGCACCTGGCCAGCCGATCCGCACCGCCCTCGACATGATCATTGCTGGTCACCTGGGTGCCCTTATCTGCGTCGGCGACACCGAAAACGTACTCGCTGCCGGTAACGACGGCTTCCCGCTCAACATTTCGTTTACCTCGAACCGCCTGTTCGAGCTTTCCAAGATGGACGGCGCCATCGTCATCGATGGCGACCTCACCCAGATCCTGCGCGCCAACTTTCACCTCAATCCCGATCCCTCGCTCGCCACGAGTGAGACGGGCATGCGTCACCGTACTGCCGCTCGCATGTCGGTGCTCACCGATGCCATCGTGATCTCGGTCTCGGCCCGTCGTGCCGTCGTCAACGTGTACGTTCACGGCAAGAGCTACGAGATCCAGCCCGTCACCACCATCATGAGCTCGGTCAACCAGCTCGTCGCCACGCTCCAGACTACCCGTCAGTCGCTCGACCGCTCCTTGCTGCGCCTGACGGCCCTTGAGCTCGACGACTACGTCACGCTCGCCGACATCACCGGCATCTTCTCGAGTTTCGAGATCATGCAACAGGCAAAGACCGAGCTTAAGGATTGCATCGTCAAGCTGGGCAACCAGGGCAAGCTCGTGCAGATGCAGCTCGAGCAGCTCGCGGGCTCCAGCATGGATACCGAATACGACTTGATGATCCGCGACTACGCGAGCGATTCTTCCGAGGCAAACGCCGAGAAGATCCGCGCCAACCTGAGCCGTATGACGCCCAAGGACCTATCCGACCCGCAGCATGTGGCGGCGGTTCTGGGTTACGACGACCTGGACGAGGACTCTGTCATGACGCCTCTGGGCCTGCGTACGCTTTCGCGCGTGTCTGTCGTGCGCGACGGCGTGGCCGAGAAGATCGTCGACGAGTATGGCTCGCTGCAGGAGCTCATGGACGACATCAGCGAAGATCCGGAGCGCCTGGGCGACTTTGGCGTCAACAACCCTGCCATTCTTGCGGACTCCTTGTACCGCATGAAGGGCACCAAACAGGGGAACGCATAATGGCGCCCGTATGCGCCGTGGTCGTTGCCGGTGGCAGCGGCCAGCGCTTTGGTAACCCCGGTGGCAAGCAGCTCGTCAATGTAGCGGGCCGTCCGCTTATGAGCTGGTCCATCCGCGCATTTGATCGTAGCGATAAGGTCGGCCACATCGTCGTGGTTTGCCCTGTCGAGCGTCGTGCCGAGATGCGCCGCCTGGCTATCGACCCGTTTGACTATGACACGCCCATCAGCTTTGCCGATGCCGGCGATACCCGCCAGGATTCCACTCGCGCCGGCGTGCACGCGGTGCCGGCGGGCTTTGAATACGTCGCCATTCACGATGGCGCTCGTCCGCTCATTACGACCGAGGCCATCGACCACGCTATCGACGTGCTCGTGAGCGACCGCTCGCTCGACGGTGTCGTGTGCGGCCAGCCCGCGATCGACACGCTCAAGATCGTCGATGGCGACAACATCGTCGAGACGCCGCCGCGCGAGCTGTATTGGGCCGCGCAGACGCCGCAGATCTTTAGCGTCGATGCTATGAAGCGCGCTCATTCCGAGGCAATTGCCGAGGGCTTTATCGGCACCGATGATTCGTCGCTGGTCGAGCGCATGGGTGGGCGCGTCCGCTGCGTCCAGAGCCCGCGCGATAACCTTAAGGTGACGGTGCCCGAGGACTTGCGTCCCGTAACCGCGATTCTGCTTGGCCGCATGGCCGAGGGAGAGGACCTTCCCCATGTTCAGTAACCTGCGCATTGGCCACGGCTACGACGTTCACCGTCTGGTGGAGGGGCGTCGATGTATCATCGGCGGTGTCGACATTCCCTACGAGCGCGGCCTGCTGGGCCACTCGGATGCCGATGTGCTCGCGCACGCCTTGGCCGACGCCATTCTGGGCGCCTGCCGCGGGGGAGACATCGGCAAGCTATTCCCCGACACCGATCCCGCCTATGAGGGCGCCGACTCGATGGTGCTGCTCGCTCGCGTGATGGACTATGCACGCGAGCTAGGCTTTGAGTTTGTCGATGCCGATTGCACCATTGCCTGTCAGCAACCCAAGATCACCCCGCACCGCGATGCCATGCGCGCCAACCTTGCCCATGCCCTGGGCGTTGACGTCGAAAACGTGGGCGTCGCCGCCACTACGACCGAAAAGCTCGGCTGGGAAGGCCAGGGCGAGGGAATTGGCGCCTGGGCCGTCTGCCTGCTACAGAAAACCGTTAAGGAGTAACGAATGCGTATCTACAACAGCGCTACCCATAAAAAGGAAGAGTTCCAGCCCATCGAGTCTGGCAAGGTCCGCATGTACGTGTGCGGCCCCACGGTCTACGACAACATCCACATCGGCAATGCCCGCACGTTCATCAGCTTTGACGTGATTCGTCGCTGGCTTATCGCGAGCGGCTACGAGGTCACGTTTGCCCAGAACCTCACCGATGTTGATGACAAGATCATCAAGCGCGCCAACGAGCAGGGCCGCACTGCCGCCGAGGTCGCGACGGAGTTCTCGGACAAGTTCATCGGCGTCATGCGCGCCGCCAACGTGCTCGATCCCGATGTGCGCCCCCGCGCCACCAAGGAGATCGGCCCCATGATCGCCATGATCAAGACGCTTATCGAGCAGGGCCACGCTTACGCAGCCGATAACGGCGATGTGTACTTTGCCGTGCGCAGCGATCCCAACTATGGTCAGGTCTCGGGCCGCAACATCGACGACCTTATGGTTGGCGCGCGCATCGAGGAGAACGAGGACAAGAACGACCCGCTCGACTTTGCCCTGTGGAAGGCCGCCAAGCCCGGCGAGCCCAGCTGGCCGAGCCCCTGGGGCGAAGGCCGTCCCGGTTGGCACACCGAGTGCGCCGCCATGGTGCATCGCTACCTGGGCACCCCGATCGACATCCACGGCGGCGGCTCCGACCTTGCCTTCCCGCATCACGAGAACGAGTGCGCCCAGGCCACCTGCGCCTGGCACCAGGGCTTCTCCAACACCTGGATGCACACGGGCATGCTGCTGGTCGACGGCGAGAAGATGTCCAAGTCGCTCGGAAACTTCTTTACGCTGGCCGAGGTCCTCGAGCAGCACTCCGCTGCCGCCCTGCGCCTGCTGATGCTGCAGACGAGCTATCGCTCGCCGCTCGACTTCTCTTGGGAGCGTCTGGAGGGTGCCGAGAACTCGCTCACGCGTATTGCCGGTACGGTCGAGAACCTGCGTTGGACTGCGAGCCATGCGACGGCCGATGCCGATGCGGCTGCCGCCGAGGCGTTTGCCGCCAAGGCCGCCGAGACCCGTGCCGCCTTTAAGGAGTGCATGGACGACGACTTTAACACTGCCGGTGCCATGGGTGCTGTCTTTGGCTTTGTGACCGAGTGCAACCAGTACCTGGAGCAGGCGGGCGATGCTGCCGACAAGGCCGCTGCGCTTGCTGCCGCCGATACGCTGGTTGAGCTGCTCGACACATTTGGCGTTGAGCTTCCCGAGCCCAAGGTCGAGCTGCCGCTGGGCCTGCTGGGCGTTGCCGCCGGCCTGGTCGCCTATACGGGCGACGACGTGGACGAGGCCGCTGCCAAGATTCTCGAGGCCCGCGCCGAGGCCCGTGCCGCCAAGAACTGGGATCTGGCCGACGCCATCCGCGACCAGCTCAAGGACTTGGGCCTCACCATTGAGGATACCGCCGCCGGCACCCGTATCAAATCTCTCTAATCCCCGCGGGTTTCCCAAGCACCCGACCTTGCTGTTCAAACCGTCGCTCGCGTACTCAAGTACGCGTCGCTCCTCTTTCACGGCAATCTCGGGCACTTGGAAAACCCGTACCGACCGCTTGAGCTATTCGTCTTAAGCGGTCGCTTCTTTTGTCCTGTTTGAAAATTTTTTAAAGGAG
This sequence comes from Collinsella sp., assembly GCA_019419455.1. Taxonomy (GTDB): domain Bacteria; phylum Actinomycetota; class Coriobacteriia; order Coriobacteriales; family Coriobacteriaceae; genus Collinsella. The sequence continues at coordinate 17,269 of DXZW01000044.1, forward strand.
GCCGTTTTATGGCCGACAATCGCAAGCGTGCGCCTCGCGGCGGCAAGCAGACTGCTTCTGGCTCGCGTCCGATTCGCCGCAACGACCGCGCTGCCGCTCCCAAGGGCCCGCGCGAGCGCTCCCAAGCCCAGGCCGCACGTCCGCAGCGCGATCGCAACCGCGACGCTATCCAGGTTCCCAAGGGCGAGTTTATCGAAGGTCGCCGTGCTGCCGCCGAGGCACTGCGCACCGGTTTTCCCATCAAGTGCGCGCTCATTGCCGAGGGCGGGGAGCGCGATGTCGCCTTGTCGCGTCTGGTCGACGACCTCAACGCCGCGGGCGTCCGCATTAAGTATGTGCCGCGCGCGCAGCTTGATACGCTGTCGAGCCATGGCGCTCACCAGGGCATTGCGCTCGAGGTGGGCAACTTCCCTTACGCCGATGTCGCCGACATCCTCGACCGCGCAGGCGAGGGCCCGGCGCTTGTCGTGTTGCTCGACCATGTGACCGACGACGGTAACTTTGGCGCCATCGTGCGCTCTGCCGAGGTTGTGGGCGCAGCGGGCGTCATCATCGCCAACAAGCGTGCCGCCGGCGTGACCGTGGGCAGCTACAAGACCTCCGCCGGCGCCGTCATGCATCTGCCTATCGCGCAGGTGCCCAATATCGCCCGTGCGCTCGATGACCTCAAGGCCGCCGGCTTTTGGGTGGGTGGCGCTTCCGAGCATGCCGAGGGCAGCTGCTGGGATGCTCCCTTCGAGGGCCGCGTGGCGCTCGTCATGGGCTCCGAGGGCGACGGCATCTCGCGTCTGGTGCTCGAGAAATGTGACTTTTTGACCAAGCTTCCCCAGCGCGGCATGACCGAGAGTCTCAACGTGGCCCAGGCGACCACCGCGCTGTGCTTTGAGTGGCTGCGCCGCAATGCCGGCGAGCTCATGGGGGAGGAGTAGCGCATGTCCAAGAAGAACCGCGCCAAATCCAAGGCCAAGCGCTTTGGCGAAGGCTCGGCAAAGCCGATTGTTTCGGCCGCGACCTATGGCGTGGGCGGCAATGCGTTTGCGCAGGCCATCGCCGACCCGGTCTCGACGGTGCACTCCAATAAGCCCGAGCTGTTGGTGGTCGACGGCTACAACGTGATTCACTGCACGCCGCGCTACGAAAAGCTCGTCTACGACCATTCCGACGATCCGTATTCCAGCGACGTCCACGATATGGCGCGCACCGCGCTCATCAACGATGTTGCGGCGTTTGCCCAGGGCCGCTACGAGGCTGTGATCGTGTTCGACGGCGCGGGCAATATCTCCAACGAGCGCCCCAACCTGCCGGCCCGCGGCGTGCGCATCGAGTTTTCGCCGACGGGCGTCTCTGCCGATACCGTGGTGCAGAAGCTCTGCATCGAGGCACGCGAGGAAGGCCGCGCGTGCTCCGTGGTGTCGAGCGACGGCACGATCCAGGCCGTCGTCATGGGCAAGGGTGTTACGCGCATCTCGAGCCGCATGCTGGTGGACGAGATCAAGCAGATAGATAACGATGTTCACGAGGCAGAGGAAGCTCCGCAGATCAAGATGACCCTGGGCAGCCGCCTGAGCCCCGATGCCCTGGCCAAGCTCAAGGCCCTGCGCGGACGGTAGGGGAGCTGGCGGGGCAATGCTGCCTTGCTAACTCCATTCAGCGATGTCGATCATTCTTTCGAGGCGCCACGTTAGCGCCTCTTTTAGATAAGGCAGTCTCGCTGCTAGGGCATCGTTTTTTGACAGAATCTCGATTGCCTCGTCGACAAAGCCTTTGAGTTTGTCTCCATCGAACCAGCCCATGTCCTCGACGAGCAGCATTTGTTTGGCAGGGCTTGAATGAAACTGCGTGCTGGTAAAACTGTGCTCTCCCGCCCTAAGCTCCTCAAGAGAAATGTTGCACCAGAGCGATGAGCCCGAATCGAAGATGGGGGCTGGTCTGCAGACTAGTGAGTTGACGTTTCGCACGAGGCCGAAGTTGCGCCAATGACGATCGTAGTTGGCGATGATGTCGTCACACACGATCATGCGGTCAAGGGCATCCTTGACGCCTGTCGCCCCGAGCTCCTCGCAGTTTGCTACGTATCGCTCGTAGTCGGTTAGCCGTTCATCTGCGTTTGCGTGCTGGTTTACATAGAACGCAGGGACATACTCTTCTTCATCAGTTAAGAAGACATCGCATATGCTCAGGGCGGAAGTGCCCGTGCCCTCGAGCGAGTAAGGCACATAATCGCAGGCGTTTAGGATGCGCCGGTGGAGCGCGGTCGCCACCAGCTCGTTATAAGGTTCCTGGTTCAGGTGCGCTCCTGCCTTATGCAGAATTCGACGCCCGCCCTCGCACGTCCAGTACTTTTGAAGATTGCCGTCCGAGGTGTTATCGGGCTTTGCGGCAGCCGCTTTTCCCTCTGGAGCAAAGGGCGCAATGGACAGCGAGACATCATCAAAGGCGTTATTGAAGAAGTTGATATCCTCCCAGGCGAGACCGGAATCTTGGGGTCTAATCCAATACTGGTCGGATAGGGAGAGGCCGAGATTTCGCTGGACGAGTTCATCGGGAACATCGACTGCGGCTTCTGCAAGCAGGGAGGCTAGCCCAATGCGTGCGAGCGGGATACCGCGGCCGCGCCACCAGATGCGGAAGGAGTCGAGCGATATGGGGCTATTAGGGCCAAATACTCCAATAGGGGCGTGGGCGTAATCGATGTCGGCGCCGATGTGGGTAAAGTCTTTTCGCGATGTGCTGTAGACCAGCTGAGCGACTTCGTGCGTGCGATTCATGAGGGTGAACGCGATCTCGCTCTTACCGTGGCCGCGGCGGGGACGTCCCCCCGTTTTGGTCACAGAGCGGAGCCGCGCGTCGACGCTGTCTTTGTCGATGAGCCATACACCAGAAGCCTTGCGGGCCTCAAGTGCTCCGTTTTTTATGAGCTCCTGCACCCTGCGCGGAGTGATGCCGAGCAGCTCGGCGGCTTCCTTGGTAGTAAGCATCGCGAAACCCTTCGTCGAAACGAATAGTTTTATATAGCCAATTGTAATTAAAACTATTCGTTTCGGCGAATGGTTTTAAGATTGAGGGTAAACCGGCAGTAATGAACGGGCCTGGTACCTGTTGTTGCTGGATTTTGCATATTTATATAACGTCGTGCGGTCTGTTGCGCCTCGTCCGCAATTCCTTTATTCTTAACTGGCTTCGCGTGAAAGCGCCAAGTGTGCCAGTGTGGCGCAACGGTAGCGCAACTGATTTGTAATCAGTGGGTTGCAGGTTCGATTCCTGTCACTGGCTCCATGAGAGTTTCGGGCTCTGTTCCCTTTGGGGAATAGGGCCCGTTTCTTTTAAAAGAAACGCCCGCGCTGGTTGTGAACTGCGTCCCAAATCTTGGAAGCCCTTAATAGCGACTAGGCCGCGAGGGCCCGGTTATGGAGGGTGTCCATGGGAGCTGAGGTTGATGGCGAAGAGACGATCGACGAATTGAATACATCGGCGTGGACAGTTTCGGGAAAGATACGAGAGGCGGAAGAACGTATGCGAGGGATTCCAAGCGCCCGAGGCATTTCATCGATGCGCTCAAGGTCGGATGGTTGACTTGTGTAATGTCGGCAAACCGAAATACGAGATTATGGTCGAGTGCGATGTCGCCAAGAGTGTGATGGGGTGGCTGGTCAAGTTGTTCGGCGCGGCCGGGCCGCAGCACGTCGTGGGCAGTTGCACGCTCGAACAGAACAGGCCTCTGGAGCTCGAACAAAATATCTGGCGCCACGGCGGTGGTGGACGCTGCGGCGGCGCCGGGGTACTTGATGACAGAATAGGCATGAAAAGGCCCCGTCCTTGTGGGCGGGGCCGGATGCGCTATTCGTCGACTTCGATGATCTCGAATTCGCAGTCATCCTCCGTGCCGTCTAACGGGTAATCGCCCGGGTTTGACATGTTGAAGATCTCTGCGCCGGAGCTATAGCAGGAAACGCCATAGCTTGCCACATCAAAGGCTTCGTCCTCGGTGTCGAATAGGTCGTCTTCTTCGCCGTCGGTTCCGTTCGGGTAATGGTAGATAACCTTGTATTTAGTCATTTTGCTCCTCCTGGGCTGCCTCTGTAGTCTCACTTGATTCCATATAGCTTGATAGAGCTTGCTTCGCCTTTTTCGCATCCTCCTTCTTGAGCTGGTAACTTGCATAGAGTTTCGCGATGACGGCGCAAGCCGGTAGGGCCACTAAAGTGACTATGCCGGCACCTTTCTTGAATCCGTTAACGGCGCCTTCGGCGTAGGCAAAGGTCTCGATCGCGTCGATATAGTCTTTCGGGCCGCCGAATTCGGCGGCGGTCTTGGTCAATTCTGCGTAATCCCACATATTTTTATCCTTCTATAGATTTACTTTTTTCCTGCGAAAGCTGAAGAACCGCCTTTCGCATCTCATTGATTCTTGCTTTGTCTCTTTTGATTTCTGCTTTTAGTTGAGAGGCGACCTTTTCCTTTTGCTCAACGCCTTCCGACAGCCTTTGTATCTCATTATTCAAGTAAGCGCAGATTTGATATTGAGTTGCCGTCGAGTTTTCGATTGCCTGGTCGTTTTCATGTTTAAGGGCAGCGATTCCACCTGCCGCGCCAAGAAGCGCGACGGATATGGCTCCGATGGGGGAAGAGGCTGCGCCGGCAACAATCCCTGCGTACTTTGCATTGTTCTCGAGAAATTTAAGAAGGTCGTCCGAGCTAATTGAGCTTCCCTCTTTTTTCGAAGCTCCGCGCGTTGCTTTTAGTTTTCCGCTCCTGATCCATCGGCGGACCGTTTCCGGATTTGTTTTCAGCAGATCTGCAATGTCTTTGACGTTGTAAGTTTCCAAGGCCTTCTCCTCTCTAGCACTACTATAACACTAATGTAGTATTAACGGTAACCTAGAAAAGTAGTAATAGAAAGTAGTTTGTGACCGTCCGCGATGGTTGCCCTGACGAAAGACGTTAGGAGGTTGCTTGGAATCGTTTGTTGTTGCTCTTATCGGTGGTGTCGTCACGCTCGTCGGCGTGCTGTGCTTCAACTCGAAAAATCGAGCGGTGATGGAGATCAGGATCGATCTGCTGCCGAAGCACGTCGAGAAACACGACACCCTGATTGAGCGTACCTATGGGCTCGAGCAGGCCGTAGCCGTTATGAAACACGACGTTCAGTCGCTGGCGGAAAGGACGGAGTAGATGGAACAGTTTTGAAGTCAACGAGTGGCAGTGGCTCCTGGCTTGCACTATCGTCCAGGGCATCTCGGGTGTGCCCGTCGCCAATGTCGACCTGATCTTTGGCCAGGTGGTACTGGACCTGGCCTGGCGAGCCTTGGTCGTGGCCCTTGTCATGGCAGTGCTCTCCCCGCTGATGGCCGAACTTGATTCGGGCGGTGCGGCCTAGGAGGTGATCCAGTCTGTCCCAGGGGCGCCGTGACGATGGCGCTCGCCACGCCGGCTGCGGCCTACAAGAACCGCGAGGCGATCGCGTCTCGGGGGCGCGGCGCCTGCTCTCCGACGTTTTGGCCGTCCATGAGACGGGGAATGCCGGCGCGAGTGCTGCCAACCACGTTGCCTACTGGCGGCGTACCGCGAGCTGGGCGCGCATGACGCACTATGTTATGGAGCTGAACAGCGGCGTCGTATGCCATACGCAACCCGCCGACACGGTGGCGTGGATGTGGGCAATGATGACTCACTTTGCGCGAGCATTGAGTCCGCGCGCGGCCCCGAGCTTGGCAGGGCGTGTGGTCGGCGCACCGCGATGGGGCGAGACCGTGATGCTGGACTCCTGGTACACGTCTGTCGACGGGTGAATCTGGGGACGCCTGTATCGAGGCGGCACGACACTCTATGTCGCCGTGGGCAGGCCCACGGGCAAAACCGAGTCGAATGACTACCTAGCTATGGCCGGAGCTGGCGGTATTGACTGTGACGTGGATGCGCTGGCGCGCGCCGTGATCCGCGGGGAATACGGCGTAGGCGCCGCGTGCCGCGGGTTAGAGCCAAATGAATGGACCGGTCGGTTCGTTAAAGATCTGCTGCCGGTCAAATCAGAATGGCGCCGCTGGTGAACCCATCGCTATATTCGTTGCGATTTGTTGTCTTGCGCTACGGTTTGGTAGTCGTCGATTCGTGACTTGAGGTTCGGTATTTTCGAGGCTAACTCGTTTATATATATGTCGATATGTCAGCGGGTTTGGCACCAACCAAGCTTCAGGTTTGTCTCGATCTGTAACGCGGGTGGGCTGAAAACCCTCTTTATAGTTACAGATCGAGACGATGCCAAGGGATGACCGATAACATCTCGATCTGTAACACGAAGAGGCTGAGAACCGTTCTTACTGTTACAGAATGAGACGTAAGCTGGGGTCTCTGCGTAACATCTCGATCTGTAACAGATAGGGGAGAAAATGTTCTCTAAATGTTACAGATCGAGACAAAGGCCGGACCGGTCCCGGTCATCCTGGTCGAGCGAGGATTTCCGGACATACGAGCGTGTAAAATCTCCCGCCTAGTGAATGAGCGTGGATAATCTTCCACTTTGGGCCCAGTGGCACGCCAAAAGTGGGAGATTGTCCACGCTCGATTTCAAACGGGAGAATATCCACGCTCGAATTTGCCAAGAAAGCCCGATCTCGACCTATATATAGGTGCAAATGAGTCGTTATCGAAGTAATATTCTGCAGGCTCACTCCACTACGCCAAAGTGTTCCCTCGGGAAATGTCACCGCTATATGCAAATTCACTGTCCTTCATATCCAAACTCAGCAAAACCGCAGGTAAAAGGTATATAGATACGCCCGGCACCGTGTATTTAGAGGTTTTCGTTGACAGCCCCCAAGGTTGCATCGTATTATCTTTTTCGTTCGCGGGGGCGGCGGTCCAAAAGACCAAAGAACCTGCGGATACTTGAACGATTGGGAGTTTGCCCGAGTGGTTAATGGGGACGGGCTGTAAACCCGTTGGCTCTGCCTACATAGGTTCGAATCCTATAGCTCCCACCCGTCAAGTGCCTGTATAGCTCAGTCGGTAGAGCACTTCGTTGGTAACGAAGAGGTCACCAGTTCAAGTCTGGTTGCAGGCTCCATCCGGCGGTGTAGCTCAGTTGGTTAGAGCACACGGTTCATACCCGTGGCGTCACTGGTTCGAATCCAGTCACCGCTACCATAGGTAACACGGTGGCTTCTCAATAGTATGTTGAGAGGCCACTATGGTATAAAGGCAAAGTCCCGTCCGGGGACGACCTGTTTAGAGGAGGGCTTTATGGCCAAAGAGAAGTTTGAGCGCACTAAGCCGCATGTTAACATCGGCACCATTGGTCACGTCGACCACGGCAAGACCACGCTGACCGCTGCCATCACCAAGGTTCTCTCCGAGACCGAGGGCTGCAAGGCTGACTTCACTGCGTTCGAGAACATCGACAAGGCTCCCGAGGAGCGCGAGCGCGGCATTACGATCTCCGTCTCCCACGTCGAGTACGAGACCGCTTCCCGTCACTATGCTCACGTTGACTGCCCGGGCCACGCTGACTACGTCAAGAACATGATCTCCGGTGCTGCTCAGATGGACGGCGCTATCCTGGTCATCGCCGCTACCGACGGCCCCATGGCTCAGACCCGCGAGCACATCCTGCTCGCCCGTCAGGTCGGCGTTCCCTACATCGTCGTCTTCCTGAACAAGTGCGATATGGTCGACGATGACGAGCTCATCGACCTCGTCGAAATGGAGACCCGTGAGCTCCTCTCCGAGTACGATTTCCCCGGCGACGACATTCCCGTCATCCGTGGTTCCGCTCTGGGCGCTCTCGAGGGCGACGCCAAGTGGATGGACGCTATCCGCGAGCTCATGAACGCCGTCGACGAGTACATCCCGACGCCTGCTCGTAACAACGACCTCCCGTTCCTGATGGCCGTTGAGGACGTTATGACCATCTCCGGCCGTGGTACCGTTGCTACCGGCCGTGTCGAGCGCGGTGAGCTCAAGCTCAACGAGCCCGTCGAGATCGTCGGCATCAAGGATACCCAGAACACCGTTGTTACCGGTATCGAGATGTTCCGTAAGTCCATGGACTTCTGCGAGGCTGGCGACAACGTCGGTCTGCTGCTCCGCGGCATCAAGCGTGAGGACATCGAGCGCGGCCAGGTTCTCTGCAAGCCCGGTTCGGTTACCCCTCACACCAAGTTCACCGGCGAGATCTACGTTCTGACCAAGGAGGAGGGCGGCCGTCACACCCCGTTCTTCGATGGTTATCGTCCTCAGTTCTACTTCCGTACCACCGACGTTACCGGTACGGTCAAGCTCCCCGAGGGCACCGAGATGGCTATGCCTGGTGACCACATCACCATCGAGGGCGACCTCATCCACCCAATCGCCATGGAGGAGGGCCTGCGCTTCGCTATCCGCGAGGGTGGCCACACCGTCGGTTCGGGCATCGTCTCCACGATCATTGAGTAAATTAGCTCTTTGATATAGCTGACTTAGAGAACCCGGCACTTATTTGGGTGCCGGGTTCTTTTCTGCAATGGATATTGAGCCGCTGCTGGTGTCGAGAGGATCGATAATGGTTCTGGGTACACCGTCGATTAGATCTCGCTGGCCCCATTGATGTGTTCCAAATATGAATGGATCCACCGAGAACCAATTGATTCGAGGTTTTCATTGACAGCACTTACATAGAGCTGATAAAGTACCATCTCGTGCCCGTACGGGGCGGATATGAAAGGTTCAGGATACATGCGTACTCTAGTTACTCTTGCGTGCACTGAGTGCAAGCGCCGCAACTATACGACCACCAAGAACAAGGCGAACATGCCTGATCGTATGGAGATCAAGAAGTATTGCCCCTGGTGCCGTCACCACACGCTGCACAAAGAGACTCGCTAGTCTCTAGTCACATACGCCAGTAGTTCAATTGGTAGAGCATCGGTCTCCAAAACCGAGTGTTGAGGGTTCGAGTCCTTCCTGGCGTGCCAGTCATTATTCCGTAAGCTCCCAATTGGGGGCTTACGGTTTACTCATGTATAAGCGCATTGCGCGGAGGTAACCCAAATGGCCAACAAGAAGAACAAGAAGAAGGCTCAGCAGCCGGCACCTGCCAACAACGCTGCCGCCAACTCCAAGGTTGAGGCCAAGAAGGCCGTTGCCAAGAAGAACGAGAAGGCTGCGAAGTCCAAGAAGAACGAGAAGCCTGGTTTCTTCGCCCGCACCAAGAAATATTTCGCTTCGGTCAAGTCCGAGATGAAGCGTGTCACGTGGCCCGATAAGAAGGAGCTCGTGAACTACTCGGTCGTCGTTTGCGCTTCTCTGATCGTCGTCGGCGTCGTCATCGCTCTGCTCGATGCTGGCTTTGGCGAGGCTCTTGCTCTGTTCTCTGGATTGAGGGGCTAAACCATGTCTAAGCGTTGGTACGTCGTTCACACTTACTCTGGATACGAGAACCGCGTTAAGTCCGATCTCGAGCATCGCATCGAGACTATGGGCATGCAGGACCGTATCTTTGATATCGAGATTCCTATGGAGCGCGTCACCGAGATTAAAGAGGGTGGCAAGCGTGAGACCAAGGATTCCAAGATTTTCCCGGGCTACGTCCTGGTTCGCATGGAGATGGATGACGATGCATGGACGTGTGTTCGCAACACGCCCGGCGTCACCGGTTTCCTGGGCGGCAACGGCAAGCCCGCTCCGCTTTCCCGCGACGAGTACAATAAGATGACTCGTCGTCCCGGTAAGGGCGATTCGCCCAAGCGTACGTCGGTTGATATTCAGGTCGGCACGTCCGTCCGCGTCACCGATGGCCCGCTTACCGACTTTGATGGCAAGGTCTCCGAGGTTAATACCGAGGCAGGCAAGCTCAAGGTCACGCTGATGATCTTTGGCCGCGAGACGCCGGTCGAGCTCGACTTTAACCAGGTCGCTGTCATCGCTTAAGTTTGCGTCCGTTCGCGCGAGCGTGCTTCTTCTGTGACTGCTCATCTCAGGAGTGCTTCTAACACGTGCGTGCTTACGATATAGCAAGTACTTCACACTCGTGATTCGAAAGGAATGACCATGGCTGAGAAGAAGGTTGCCAACGTCATTAAGCTCCAGATTCCTGCTGGTGCAGCTAACCCCGCTCCTCCCGTTGGCCCCGCCCTGGGCGCTGCTGGCGTGAACATCATGCAGTTCTGCCAGGCCTTTAACGCCGAGACGCAGGACAAGAAGGGCGACATCATCCCCGTTGAGATCTCTGTCTACGAGGATAAGTCCTTCTCCTTCATCACCAAGACCCCGCCGGCGGCTCACCTCATCAAGAAGGAGCTGAACCTCAAGTCTGGTTCCGCTAAGCCCCAGGCCGACAAGGTCGGTCAGCTCTCCCAGGAGCAGCTCACCAAGATCGCCGAGATCAAGATGCCGGACCTCAATGCCAACGACATTGACGCCGCCAAGAAGATCATCGCCGGTACCGCCCGTTCCATGGGCGTGACCATCGCTGAGTAGCGATTTCTTTAGGTAATGACGGGTGCTCCGACCGGGGCGCCCGTTATATGTGTGCAATAGGGCACACGATACGATGTGGGAGGGCTCACGCCCGTTTAACCACAGGAGGTAATGCACATGGCTAAGCATGGTAAGAGCTATAACGCCGCTGCCGAGAAGATCGACCGCGCCACGCTCTACACCCCCCTTCAGGCTGCCAAGCTCATCAAGGAGCTCGACACCGCCAAGTTCGACGAGACCGTCGAGGCCCACTTCCGTCTGGGCATCGATACTCGTAAGGCTGACCAGAACATCCGTGGTTCCATCTCCCTGCCCCACGGCACCGGCAAGACCGTTCGTGTTGCCGTCTTCGCCGAGGGCGAGAAGGCCCGCGAGGCCGAGGCTGCCGGCGCCGACATCATTGGTTCCGACGAGCTCGTCGCCCAGATCCAGAAGGGCGAGATCAACTTCGACGCCGCTATCGCTACGCCGAACATGATGGCCAAGGTTGGCCGCATCGGTAAGATCCTTGGTCCCCGTGGCCTCATGCCGAACCCCAAGCTCGGCACCGTGACCATGGACGTCGCCAAGATGGTCTCCGAGCTCAAGGCTGGCCGCGTTGAGTACCGCGCCGACCGCTACGGCATCTGCCACGTGCCCCTGGGCAAGAAGTCCTTCTCCGAGCAGCAGCTCGTCGAGAACTACGCTGCCCTGTACACCGAGATCCTGCGCGTCAAGCCCTCTTCTGCTAAGGGCAAGTACGTCAAGTCCATCTCCGTGTCTTCCACCATGGGCCCTGGCGTCAAGGTCGATCCCGCTGTCCAGCGCGACTTCCTGGCTGAGTAACTAACAGTTACTGCCTGAGCAAAGCAAGCATTGCTAAAGAAACCCGGTTCTGCCTCGTGCAGGACCGGGTTTCTTGCTATCTAGGGCCAAAACCGCCACAAAGGTGCCTGTCCCCTTTGTGGCGGTTACCAGGGTGTTCTGGCGGTAGAGGACTCGATTGCCTCGTGGCGCTTGAGCTCGCGGCGCATGGTTTGCGAATTGAGCCAGGCTGCCTGCCAGCCACGGATGGGGTAGCGCGCTTCGTCCAGCTCAAACTGCGTATAGCCGCAGGCGTTGATGATCGTTGCTCCGCATGCGTGCTGACGTTCGCGTTGAAAGTCGCGACCATAGCATTGGTGCACATGCCCGTGCACCATGTAGTCGGGATTCCAGGATTCGAGTGCTGTGTTAAAGCATTCGAATCCTCGATGCGGCAGATCATCCAGATCGCCCACGCCGGCGGCGGGTGCATGGGTCAGCAGAATGTCGCAGCCGCCGACCATCCTCACTTTGCGGGACAGCTTGCGCACACGCTTGGTCATCTCGCGCTCGGTATACATGTTGGCACCGTCTCGGTAGCGCATGGAGCCGCCAAGCCCCGCAATGCGGACGCCGCGATACACGTACACGGTGTCTTCGACACAAATGCAGCCGCCCGGTGCATGACGTGCATAGCGGTCATCGTGATTGCCGCGTACGTAGATGAGCGGTTTGTTGATGACCGTGACCAAAAACTCAAGATAATCCGGGTCCAGATCGCCAGCAGACAGAATCAGGTCGATACCCTCAAAGCGCTCCTTGCGAAAGCACTCCCATAGGCATCGTTCTTCGGTATCGGCTATGGCAAGGATTTTCATAGGGCGCGGACCTTCGGCTCATCGTCGAGTTGCGGAATGGTTCCCACCACGTTGTCGGCCAGCCAGTCCATCTCGACGATTTGCGTGCTCGGCAGCGGGGGAAAGCCCTCGATCTGCACCACGCCGTCTTGGCTATGGAGTTCGCCGCCAAATGGATTGATGGAGCCCTCGACGATGCCATTGCGGAGGAGCTGAACAAGCTTGCGCGTCTGGTAGGGCAGGCCCGGAGCATAACGGATGTCGATAACGCCCGAGCTCATGCCATACCAGTAGTTGACGGCGCGAACCTGGCTGTCGTCACTGGTCTCATCCCAGGTGCCGTGCAGCAGACTTCGCACGATAAGCTCGTAGTATCGGCCCCAGTTCCATACCGGCATGGCGATGCCGGCGACCTTGCCATCGACCAGGCGGTGAAGTCCGTAGGCCGTAGGGTCTTCGAGCGACTTTGACATGTCGGCGCCGGTCATGACGCTCACACCCTCGCGGCACATGGCCTCGGCAAGGCCTCCGGCGGGCACATCGCCCCAGGTCAGGATAATTTGCGCGCGGGGGTCGAGCAGCGAGGCGCCAATCGCAAAGGCGTTGATCTCGCTGAGCGCGCCCGAAGCGAAGACCGACGCGTGGTAACCGATGCGGTGGTTGTCCGCCATGCTGGCGGCAAGGGCGCCCAAGAGAAATTTGGCCTCGTACATCTTGCCAAAGTACGAACGGACGCTTTGGTGGGGAAGGCCGATAGAGCAGTTGAGGAATCGCACCTGGGGATACTCAACGGCAGCCCTGAGCGTGTATTCCATCAGGCGATGCGAGGTCGAGAAGATGACGTTGTCTCCATGTTTGACAGCCGTTTCCACGGCGGCGTAGAACACGTCCGGATCGTGGCAGTCCTCAAACGCCTCGGTGCGCACGATACCGCCAAAGTGCTCATCGAGATACTGGCGCCCTTGATCGTGCAGGCTGTCCCAGCTCGACGTCGAACAGGGGAACTCATGGATAAAGGCGATGCGTAGGGGGTTGGCCGCCGAGTAGACGGTCTTGCCCATAAAGAAGTTGAGCACGCCGGAGGTGGGCTTGGCGGGCGCCTCTTCCTCATCGACGCTCGGCGCTTCGACAAGATCGACCTTGTCCTCGTCATTTTTGCCGGCAATGACCAGCTCGCGCCAAATCTTGCACAGGCGGTTTACGACGATGTCCGTCGGCGTATCCAGTAGACGGTCTTGGTTGTACACGTTGAGGTAGACGAGCATGGCGTCGGCGGGCGTAATGTCCAGATGGTCGCCGCCGGCGCGCAGGTAGGCGCGTTTAAAGAGTAGGAAGGTATGGCGCAGGTAGTCGACCTTTTTCTGTGGCCACTTTTCGACAAGGTCCTGGCCGAGCATCTTGGCGAGCGTCTCGTAGCTTCCCTCGCGCGAGAACTCGATCTCGTATAGGGGGCAGACGCGCCAAAACGCGCAGAACTCGCCGTACAGGCGACTTTCGACGGAATCCCATGTGCCGGGGTAGAGACGGGTGACCTTGGCCGAAACCGTCGGGGCGTCCAGGAATTTGAGGACGCTGACGCGTTTGTTGCCCTCCTGGACGTAGAACCGATGCATGAACTCGGTGACGATGATGGGGTCGCGATAGCCCTCGGTCACCTGGATGTCATAGAGGTTGGACCACTTGCGGGCGAACTCGGTGTTAAACGGCAGCAGGGGCATAAAGTTGCATGAAAAGGCGGACTGACGGCCCTTGGTGACCGTGCCGACGACCATTTCGAGCGGAATATCCCGAAGGCCGACGTTCTCTCGCTGACCTAAGGGGAGCTGAGCAACCAAACTGTCGAGGTCAGTAAGGTATGGATGCTCGCTTTGGCTAATGGCACGTCGACGTCCTTGCTCGCCGCGCTTGCGTGCTTGACGATAGGCCTCTTCCATGGTGTCTACTCCCTTAGTCGTTTAAACAACGATATGAACCATGGTACCACGATGCGAAATCACCACAAAGGTGCCTGTCCCCTTTGTGGTGGTTTAGGCGATGATGGGGGCGATGGCGCGGATGCAGGCGTCGGCTGCCGTGAAGGTGGTGCTGTCGTCGCTGACGATAAAGATGATCTTGCCCTTGATGCCAAAGTCGCCGATCTCGCTAAAGAGCACGTAGGGCTCCTTGTCAAAGTCCGAGATGGGAAGCACGGCGGCCTTGGTGGCGTCGGTGAGCTCATCTGCTAACGCGTCGAGCGAGGCCCACTTGGACGTTTCCTTGACCGCAACGGGCACAGCCACGCGCCCAAAGGGCATGAGGTGCACGAGCGTGTTCTTGGAGATATTTGAGTTGGGGACGATGATGGTCTGCCCGCAGGCGTCCTCAATAGTCGTATGACGCCAGGTGATGTCTTGGACCACGCCCGATACGCCACCGACCTCGATATTGTCGCCGGGCTTGATGATGCCCATAAACGTTACCTGCATGCCGCCGATAAGATTTGACAGCGTGTCCTGAAAGCCGAGCGAGATGGCGATGCCGCCGACGCCAAGAGCGGCGACGAGGGCGTTTGCATTAATGCCAAAACAGTTGTCGAGAATAAAGCTGCCGCCGATCATCCAAATGACGGCGCGCGCGATGTTGATGAAGATACTCGATGCCGGAAGGGGGTTATCGTCTCGGCTGAGTAGGTGGTGCAGGGTCTTGGATACGACCTTGGCGGCGACGGCGGTGCCGATGGCCAGGACGATGGCCCAGATGACGCTGTGGACCCACCTCTGCTCAAAGAAATGAAGAATCGGTTCAAATAATTCCATGTAGGGAAAACCTCCTAATGATCGTCCAACCATGATACCCACCAAAAAGCCCGTTCGATCACATCGGACGGGCTTCTGTGCTCGATATGAGGGTTAGCGAAAACCACCGCAAAGGTGGCTGTCCCTTAGCGGCGGTTTTGACGTTTGCCTAGATTAAACCTGCCAAAATAAACCTGTCCCTTTTTGGCAGGTTTAGCTCAGCAGCATGCGGTCGTTGGCGAGCTCGCCGCCCGAGACCTCCTCGAACTTCTGCAGCAGGTCGGCCACGGTGAGCGACTTCTTCTCGTCGCCGGCCACGTCGTAGATCACATGGCCTTCGTGCATCATGATCAGACGGTTGCCCAGACGGATGGCGTCGTTCATGTTATGCGTGACCATGAGCGTGGTCAGGCGGTTCTCGTCGACGATCTCCTCGGTCAGGTTGAGCACCTTAGAGGCCGTCTTGGGGTCGAGGGCCGCAGTGTGCTCGTCGAGCAGCAGCAGGCGCGGTTTGGTGAGCGTGGCCATGAGCAGGGTGAGTGCTTGGCGCTGGCCGCCCGAGAGCAGGCCGACCTTAGCGTTGAGGCGCGTGTCCAGACCAAGGTCCAGGCGTTTGAGCAACTCGACGTACTCGTCCTTCTCGGCCTTGGTGACGCCCCACGAAAGACCGCGACGCTGGCCGCGGCGCTTGGCGAGGGCCAGGTTCTCGGCGATCTGCATGTCGGCTGCGGTGCCGCGCATGGGGTCCTGGAACACGCGGCCCAGGTACTTGGCGCGCTGCGACTCGCTCAGACGCGAGATGTCGGTGCCGTCGAGCTCGATGACACCCGAATCGAGCGGATACACGCCGGCGATCATGTTGAGCAGCGTGGACTTGCCGGCGCCGTTGCCGCCAATCACGGTTACAAAGTCGCCGTCGTTAAGGGTGAGGTCGACGCCGGTGAGCGCGCGCTTCTCGGTGACAGTGCCCTTGTTAAAGGTCTTCTTGACGCGTGAGAGCTTAAGCATCTGCTTCATCCCCCTTCGTGTAGGAGCTGCGGAGCTTATAGCGCTCCCAAACCACGGGCACGCACAGGGCCACGGCCACGATCACGGCGGAGAGCAGCTTCATGTCGTTGGCGTCCATGCCCAGCTGCAGCACAATGGCGCGGATGAGGAAGTACACCACGGAGCCAAAGACTGCGGAGGCAAGACGGACGCTAAACTGCGTGAGGCCGCCGGGCAACAGGCGACCGAGCACCTCGCCGATGACAATGGCGGCAAGACCGATAACGATGGCGCCGGTGCCCATGCCAATATCGGCATACTTTTGGCTCTGGCAGATGAGCGCGCCCGAAAGGCCGATAAGGGCGTTGGAGAGCACCAGCGCAATCATCTTGGTGGAGTTGGTGTTGACGCCCAAGGCGCGGATCATGTACTCGTTGTTGCCGGTGGCGCGAAGCGCTGAGCCGATCTCGGTGCCAAAGAACCAGTACAGGATGGCAACGATAGCCACGGCGAGCAAGATGCCCAGAATGATGGCAACGGTGGACTGCGGCAGGCCCGTCATGTTGCTGACAGACGAGAAGATGGTGCCCTTGGCGAGGATGGGGGTGTTGGACTTGCCCATGATGCGCAGGTTGATGGACCACAGGCTGATCTGGGTGAGGATTCCGGCGAGGATCGCGGGAATCTCAAAGACGGTGGTCAGAATGCCCGTGACCGCACCCGCGATGGCGCCGGCACACATGCCGGCCAGCACGGCGAACAGCGGGTCGACGTTATTATTGACGATGAGTACGGCGCAGACGCAGCCGCCGAGGGCAAAGCTGCCGTCGCAGGTCATATCGGGGATGTCGAGCAGACGGAACGTGATAAACACGCCAAGCACCATAATGCCCCAGAGGACGCCCTGCGAAACGGCGCCCTGCAATGCAATGAGCATGCTTCATACCTCCTAGGATAGGGTGGACACGCGATGTTCCATAATAGCGATAACAATGAATATAAGAACGGCGGGCAAACGTTTTGTTATATCTGAAACAAGCAGGGCGAACGCCGGTCTATGACGCTCGCCCCAATGGCTCAGATATTGAATAACGCAGCTATGGTGCGAGAACGAACCCTAGATGCGTTACGGCGCATGGTGCTACTCGTCCAGGGCGGAAAGGTCGATGCCCAGCGCCTCGGCCATCTCGTCGTTCTTGACGACGACCAGGTCCTTGCTCGAGAGGTGCTCGATAGCCATATCCTCGGGCTTAGCCTCGCCCTTCAGAATCTTGACGGCCATCTCGCCTGCGGTATAGCCCAGGTCCTCATAGTTGATGGAGAGGGTGAACAGACCGCCGGCCTTGCACATGCCCTCCTCGCCGGTAACGAAGGGGAGCTTGTTCTCCTTGCAGATCTGACCGACCTGCGAAGCGCCCGCGGCGATGGTGTTGTCGGTGGGGGAGTAGAGCGCGTCGACCTTGCCCACGGCGGACTCGACGACGGACTGGATCTCGTTGGAGCTCGAGACGGTGAAGTCGGTGTACTCCAGGCCAAGCTTGTCGAGTTCCTTCTTGGCGGCCTCGATTTGGACGTCGGAGTTGGACTCGGCGGTGCAGTAGAGCAGGCCGACCTTCTTTACGTCGGGCAGGACCTTCTGCATCATCTCGAGTTGCTCGGCGACCGGGGTGAGGTCGGAGGCGCCGGTGACGTTGGTGCCGGGCTTGTCGTTGTCCTGGACCAGGCCGGAGGCGGCGTAGTCGGTGATGGCGCAGCCCACGATGGGGATATCCGCCGTGGCACCGGCAGCAGCCTGTGCGGCAGGCGTGGCGATGGCGTAGATCAGGTCGACGCCATCGCCCACGAACTTGTCGGCGATGGACTTACACGTGGACTGGTCGTTCTGGGCGTTCTTCTGGTCGATCTTGACCTTAAGGCCGCTTTTCTTGATGGCCTTGACAAAGCCGTCGTTGGCGGCATCGAGTGCGGAGTGCTCGGTGAGCTGCAGAACGCCGATGGTGTAGTCGGAACCGGTGGCAGCAGAGCCGGAACCAGAGTTGCCGCCGCATCCGGCGAGCGGGGCGAGCGCGAGCAGGCCGGCGGAGACCAGAAGGCTCCTGCGGCTGATGGTGATGTCCTTCATATCATTACCCCCAGTATAAAAATGGCTGGAAACACTGCACTGGGACAAAGTGCAAGTGGAACTATAGTAACGCCGATGTCCATTTTTACAACAGCCTGGCGGGTTTTTTAATACAGAACCGGATGGGCGGTGCGGGTAGTCGAATGGGTGGCAGAGATGCTTATGCGGCGGAGGCGGCGTCATCATCCTCGTCCAGGGCGGCAAAGAGTTTCTTGCCGTCAAGGAGGCGCGTGCTGACGTTTCTCATACGGGCGATCTCGACGGTGCGCAGCGTATCGTCGGTGCCTCGGGCGTCGTAGACCGTTCCCAACAGATACGAGATGCCATCGCGCTGCCTGATGGCAAAGGGTCGGAGCGTCATCCGCACCGCTTCGGTTTCGCCACGGGCGAGGGTACTCGAGATATCAAAGCTGACGGTCGTTCCGTGGTCGATGGCCTGCTCGACGAGCTCGCACGTGTCGATGCGCTTGATGGGCGTGCGTGTTGCCTTGGTAGCCTTGCTGCCTGCGCTTGGAGCGGGTTCGGGTGTATCGAGGTAGCCGCGAACGTCGGCACTCGCCATGGCAACTAAATGCTGCGCCATGCTCTTGCGGATAGCGATAGGCGTGGAGCGGTTGCGCATGACCATGCCGTGGAGCCGGATGATCTCTTCATCGGTGAGCGGGCGGGTAAGAAGTTTGTAGCCCACGCCGCGTTTGTAGTCGATTTCGTATCCGGCGTGACGAAGCGCGGATATCGAGGTGTAGATGCTGCGCCGCGCCGCCGAGATGGGCATGCGGGTGGGGTCATCGGGATGGGCGAGGTGCTCGATTAACTCATCGGAAAGCAATGCCTTGTCTTCGCCGGTGTTTTCGCTCAAGAGCTGCAGGATGCGCACGGCGCGATAGGCCGTCATCGAGGCGGCGCCTCTGGTCGTGGTCTCATAGTTTTCAACAACGGCTTCGGTCATAACGCCCACGTCCTTTCCATTTTGGGTGGCGACGGTACGGAGCCTAGGACGCGGGGCTTGCCTAGGGCCGCAGGGCGCTCTGGGCGGTCGGTAGTCGTCGGCAGACGGCGGGTCGAGTTTTCAACAGCCCTGTTCAACTAACCAAAACCTTGCCAAAAGCTTGACGGGTGCTGTTGAAAAAAAGCGCCCCTCGGCTTGCCGAGAGGCGCTGGCGCGATGCGCTGTAACGCGCTGGGTGGCGCTGTGGCGATTAGAAGTCGGCGTTGCCCACGGTGCGCGGGTGCGGCAGGACGTCGCGGATGTTGCCCACGCCGGTGAGGTACATCACCAAGCGCTCGAAGCCCAGACCGTAGCCGGCGTGCTTGCAGGAACCGTAGCGGCGCAGGTCAAGGTAGTACTTGTACTGCTCGGGATTCATACCCAGGTCCTTGATGCGGGCCTCGAGCAGATCCAGGCGTTCCTCGCGCTGGGAGCCGCCGATAATCTCGCCGATACCGGGAACCAGGCAGTCGGCGGCGGCGACGGTCTTGCCGTCCTCGTTCATGCGCATGTAGAACGCCTTGATCTCGGCCGGGTAGTCGGTTACAAAGGTCGGGCGCTTAAAGTGTTCCTCGGTCAGGAAGCGCTCGTGCTCGGTTTGCAGGTCGATGCCCCAGCTCACGGGATAGTCAAACTTGTGACCGGCGGCGACGGCCTGCTCCAGGATCTCGACGGCCTCGGTGTAGGTAACGCGGGCAAAGTCGGAGTTTGCCACGTGGTCCAGGCGCTCGATCAGGCCCTTGTCCACAAACTTGTTGAGCATGTTGAGCTCGTCGGGGCAGGTGGCCATAACGTCCTTAAGGACGTACTTGAGCATGGCCTCGGCGTTATCCATGTAATCGTTCAGATCGGCAAAGGCCATCTCGGGCTCGATCATCCAAAACTCGGCGGCGTGGCGCGTGGTGTTGGAGTTTTCGGCGCGGAAGGTGGGGCCAAAGGTGTACACGTCGCCAAAGGCCATGGCAAAGTTCTCGGCATTGAGCTGGCCGGACACGGTGAGGCTCGCATGCTTGCCAAAGAAGTCCTGGCTCCAGTCGACCTCGCCGGACTCGGTGAGGGGCGGATTTTTGGGGTCGAGCGTGGTCACGCGGAACATCTCGCCGGCGCCCTCGCAGTCACTCGTGGTGATGATGGGGGTGTTGACGTAGACAAAACCCTGCTCCTGGAAGAAGCGGTGGATGGCGGCAGCCGCGACAGAGCGGATGCGGAACACGGCGCGGAACAGGTTGGTGCGCGGACGCAGGTGCTGCTGAGTGCGCAGGAACTCGACGGTTGCGCGCTTCTTCTGCAGCGGGTAATCCGGGGCGCTCGTACCCTCGACCTCGATGGAGGTGGCAGAAAGCTCGAAGGGCTGGGGCGCATCGGGGGTCAGTTTGACGGTGCCGGTGCAAATGAGTGCGGCCGAGACATTTTGGTGGGCGATCTCGTCGTAGTTGTCGAGTGCCTCACGGTTCATGACGACCTGCAGGTCGCGGAAGCAGCTGCCGTCGTTGAGCGTAACGAAGCCAAAGTTCTTCATGTCGCGGACGGACTTGACCCAGCCGGCGACGGTGACGGTCTGGCCGCCGAGCGACTCGGTATCGGCATAGAGCTGCGCGATTTTGGTGCGGTTCACGTATCCTCCCATAACGGTTGAATGGTAGTTATCCATACAGTTCGATATTCTAGCAGCTCGGCTCATTTGGGCTATACAGATAAGGCATTGGCGGGATGGTTTTTCAAACGAAAAGCGCCCGCGGCCAAATGGTCGCGGGCGCTTGACGAGGTGCCTTTTGGCTGTGTGGCGCGGGGCCTAGCTACTTGGTCTTGGCTACCAGCAGCGGGTCGCCGAGCTTGACGAGCGGATTGCCGCCGATAAGCGTGCCAGACTCGCCGACGTGGTCGATGCTCTTAAGACGATCGAGCTCGGAGACGATGACGGTCACGATGTCCTCGTGGCCAGCGGCCTTAATGGCGTCGCGGTCGAAGCTGATGAGCGGCTGGCCGGCCTTGACCGTGTCACCCATCTCGACAAAGCGAGCAAAGCCTTTACCATTCATTTCCACGGTGCCCAGGCCGACGTGGATAAACACGCGAAGACCGTCCTCGGTGATCATGCCGATGGAGTGGTTGGTGACGGTGGTGGCGCCGATACGGCCGTTGGCGGGGGCGTAAATGGTGCCGGTAATGGGCTCGATGCCGTAGCCTTGGCCGAGCATGCCCGAGGCGATGGTCTCGTCGGGGACCTCGTCCAGGTTGACGAGCACGCCGTTGACGGGGGCATAGATGACGCCTTCGCGGGTGGCGAAGCTTGCTGCGGGCGGAACGGACGCCTCGCCGGTCGAGGTGAAGGTGGACTTAAGCGAATCGAGCAGACCCATAGTTGCCTCCAACTTAAATAGGCGCATATCGCGCGTTTGGTTTGCCGGAAACATTTCACATGTGTTTCGCGGCTTGGTCAACGCCCCTATTCTACGCTGCTCAAAGATACCTCTGAACTGGGATTATGTGATATATCAGTTGAAGGGAAACTTATTGCCGGAGTGTTTCTGCGCCGCGGGCTCAAGTGGGGTACGCTAAGGTGCGAAAAACGAGTGCGCACGAATCGCACGGAGGGAGCACCTATGATTATTGAGAATCACGCGCTGTGGGGCGAGGAGCCGACCGAGGATTATCCGGCGACGTTTACGTATCTGGGTGCCGAGCCGCTGCCCGACAAGCCCAATGGCCGCCGCCCCGCGGTGATCATCTGCGGCGGAGGCGGGTTTACGCATATCGCTCCGCACGAGCAGGATCCCGTGGCGTTTGCGTTTTTGGATCACGGTTACCAGGCCTTTGTGCTCAACTATGTGACGAGTGGCACGGGTGACGTGAGTTTTCCGCACCCGCAGGCAGACCTTGCCAAGATGGTTGCTACCGTGCGCGCCAACGCCGACGAGTGGCATGTCGATCCCAAGCGCGTGTGCATCGTGGGTTTCTCGGCGGGAGGCATGATCTGCGCCTCGTTGGCGACGCAGTGGAAGACCGGACCCTTCGCGGGCCTTGCAGGGGCGCGCGCGGAAGATATTCGCCCCGATGCCGTGGTGCTGGGCTATCCGTTGCTCGACCTTGCCTATGTGCGCGATATGCAGACACGCGACCCGCGCATCGACCTGCGCGTGCCCAAGACGGGTGGCAAGACGGGACGCGATCTGCTCAACGACTACCTGTCGATGGTGACGGGCGGTGAGGCAACTGACGAGCACTTGGCCGATATCTGCCCCACCACGCATGTTTCGCGTCAGATGCCCCCGACCTTTGTGTGGGGCGTGTCCGACGACAAGACGGCGCCGATCGCGCAGGTCTATCCGTTTGCGCAGCGCATGGCCGAGGAAGGGGTCGCATGCGAGATGCACGTCTTTGACCAGGGTGGCCACGGCCTTTCGCTCGGCAACGCCAATACCGCGATCGACAACGAGGACAAGCAAGTGGCAGTCCGTCCTTGGATCCGCCTGGCCTTCCGCTTCCTGGAGCGCCATATGTAAAAGTAGACTACTTGCCCGTTTCAAAAAGTCTGCTTAGAGGAGGAGCCATGCTTGAGGGTACGTATGTGGTTTTGGCCCAGACGCCGGTGGGGAGCAAACGCGGCGAGGTGACGTTTTCACATGGGGTGAACGGCGCGCTCAGGGCAGTACTAAACGTCAGGGGTCTCAATATCGCTCTCTCGGGTGCCCGCGCTGAGGGCGATTTCTTTGAGTTCTCGGGCACTATCTCCCACGTCTTGATGGGCAAGGCGCCCTTTACATGCACGGGGTCGGTTGAGGGTGATCGACTCACTGCTACCGCGCGGTCGGGTTCCATTTCGATCTCGCTGAGCGGTATGCGCAAAGAGCTTTCGGGGCGCACCGCATAAAGTTTGCGCAGGTAAACATCGGTATTTGACTTTATATAATAGTTCAGAGCGCTATCATTTGTCGTTACGAGTTGGTTAGCCCCGGTAAACGGTTAACCGCGTCTAACGAAAGGATGAGCGCGTGAAGCTCGATACACTCGAGATTGGAAAGGACGCCGTTGTCGCATCGGTGGCATCGGACGATCAGGCACTCCGACAGCATATTTTGGACATGGGCCTAACGCCGGGCACCGAAGTCACCATGATGAAGTACGCTCCTATGGGCGACCCGCTCGAGATTCGCCTGCGTGGCTACGAGTTGACGCTGCGCAAGGACGATGCTGCTCGCATCGAGCTCGTGGGTGTTCACGACACAGACACGGGTCCGCGCACTAACGCCGCAATCGGCATGACGGAGCACCCGGCACTTGGCGAGGGGACGTATTCGCCCCGTGCGGCAAAAACGGCCGTGCCCGAGGGCGCACCGCTGCATTTTGCCCTCGCCGGCAACCAAAACTGCGGTAAGACCACGCTGTTCAACCAGCTTACGGGCTCCAACCAGCACGTCGGTAACTTTCCCGGCGTGACGGTCGACCGCAAGGACGGCACCATCCGTAACCATCCCGAGGCAAGCGTTACCGACCTGCCCGGCATCTATTCGCTGTCTCCGTACACGGGCGAAGAGATCGTCAGTCGCCAATTTATCCTGGACGAAAACCCCGACGCCATCATCGACATCATCGACGCTACTAATATCGAACGCAACCTGTACCTGACGCTGCAGCTTATGGAGCTCGACCGCCCCATGGTCATCGCGCTCAACATGATGGACGAGGTGACGGCCAACGGCGGCGCCGTGGACGTCAACCTGCTCGAGAGCCTGTTGGGCGTGCCTGTTGTCCCCATTAGCGCTGCCCGCAACGAGGGTATCGGCGAGCTGGTGGATCATGCCTTGCACGTGGCACGGTTCCGCGAGCGCCCCGGTCGCCTGGACTTCTGTGCGCCCGATGGCTCGGACGGCGGTGCACTGCATCGCTGCATCCACGGCATTGCCAACCTGATCGAGGACCATGCCGTGACGGCGCACATTCCGGTGCGTTTTGCGGCGACCAAGCTGGTTGAAGGCGACGAGCTGGTGACCGAGGCGCTTCACTTGGATCGCAATGAGCTCGACGCTATCGAGCACATCATTACCCAGATGGAGGGCGAAGCCGGCACCGACCGCCTGTCCGCGCTGGCCGATATGCGCTTTAGCTTTATCGGCGACGTGTGCGGGCGCTGCGTCGTCAAGCCGCATGAGAGCCGCGAGCACGTGCGCTCCGTCAAGATCGACCGCATCCTGACGGGTCGCTACACGGCCATTCCGGCGTTCCTGGTGATCATGGGCCTCGTCTTTTGGCTGACGTTTGGCGTGATCGGCACGGCGTTGCAGGGACTCATGGAGGACGGCATCGCTGCCGTCATCGCCTCGGCCGATGCGGGCCTCAAGGCGTTCGGCACCAACGACGTGGTGCGCTCGCTGGCTGTCGACGGCGTGCTTACGGGCGTGGGCAGCGTGCTGACCTTCCTGCCGATTATCGTCGTGCTCTTTTTGTTCCTCTCCATTCTGGAAGACTCCGGCTACATGGCGCGCGTGGCCTTTGTCATGGATAAAGTGCTGCGTCGCTTTGGCCTGTCGGGCCGCAGCTTCGTGCCTATGCTCGTCGGTTTTGGCTGCACCGTGCCGGCTATCATGTCAACCCGTACGCTCCCATCCGAGCACGACCGCAAGATGACCGTCATGCTCACGCCGTTCATGAGCTGTTCGGCCAAGTTGCCGGTCTACGGTCTGCTGTGCGGGGCGTTTTTCCCGCAGGCGACGGTTCCCGCCATGGTCTCGCTCTATTTGATTGGCATTGCGGTCGGTTGCATCGCGGCTTTGGTGCTCAATCGCACGGCATTTAAGGGTGACCCGGTGCCGTTTATCATGGAGCTTCCCAATTACCGTCTGCCGAGCGTCAAGACGACGGTGATGCTGGCATGGGATAAGGCCAAGGACTTTATTACCAAGGCCTTCACCATTATCTTTGCCGCCACCGTGGTCATCTGGTTCCTCCAGACGTTCGATATTTGCTTTAACGTGGTCGCCGATCAGTCGCAAAGCCTGCTTGCCAGTTTGGGTAGCATCATCGCGCCGGTGCTGGCGCCGCTCGGCTTTGGCGACTGGCGTGCGTCGACGGCTCTCGTCACCGGACTTATCGCCAAGGAGAGTGTCATCTCGACCCTCACGGTGCTTCTGGGCGCAACCTCGCCCGCCGCACTGTCGACTATGTTCTCGCCGTTCACCGCCTATGTGTTCCTGGTCTTTACGCTGCTGTACCCGCCCTGCGTGGCGGCCATCGGCGCCGTCAAGAGCGAGCTGGGCGCGCGCTACGCCGTGGCCGTGTTCGCGTTCCAAGTGACGGTTGCCTGGATTGTGGCGTTTGTCGTGCATTCGGCAGGCATATTGCTGGGGTTGGCTTAGCTATCTATTGACGGCGTAACCTCTGCGCATCGAGTTGATTTCGGCCTCGCATCTGTTGCTGACGGATGCGGGGCCGTTGCTATATAATCGCCCCCGCTCAAAACGAATCGGAGAGGTTCTTTGTATGACTCAGGCAAGGCAAGACGGCATCTCGCTCAGGCAGTGGCTCCCGCTTATCGGGCTCGCCTGCTGTTCGTTCGTGTTCAACACATCAGAGTTCATGCCCATCGGCCTTCTGACTGATATCGCCGCGTCGTTCTCGCTCACCGAGGCCCAGGCAGGCATCATGATTTCGGTCTATGCCTGGGGCGTCATGCTGCTGTCGCTGCCGCTTATGGTGTTTGCCTCGCGCTTTGAGTTCAAGCGGATGCTGTTGGGCGTTTTGGCCGTGTTTTCGCTCGGCCAGTTCCTGTCCGCTGTGGCGCCCACCTATCCTATTTTGGTTTGCGCGCGTCTGGTGGTCGCCTGCGCGCATGCCGTGTTCTGGTCGGTCGCCTCAATCATGGCGTCGCGTCTGGTTGACACGCGCCACGGGGCGCTCGCCATCAGCATGATCGCCACGGGCTCGTCCATCGCGCAGATCTTTGGCCTGCCGATCGGCCGCGCCATTGGCCTGGCCGTGGGCTGGCGTATGACGTTTGCCGTGGTTGGGGCCCTCTCTGCCGCTTCGGTGGTGTATCAGGCAGCGGTGTTCCCAGCCATGCCGGCGGGCGAGCGCTTTACCGTCAAACAGCTGCCCGAGCTGCTCAAGAACCCGTTCCTCATCGCGCTCTACGCGGTCACGGTCTTTATGGCGACCGGCTACTACGCGGGTTACAGCTATATCGAGCCGTTCCTGGCGCAGGTCGCGCACGTCGACGCAAGCGCTATTACCATGACGCTGACGGCGTTTGGCTGCTCCGGTCTGCTCGGAAGCTGGCTGTTTGGCCGCCTGTTCGATGGGCATCGCTTCCCGTTCTTGACTATCACGCTCTCCGGCGTGCCGGCGGCTCTGCTGCTCATGGGTCCGGTCGCATCGTCGCTCGTAGCAGTGCTTGCCGTCTGCGCGCTATGGGGCTGCTGCTCCACAGCCTTT
Source organism: Collinsella sp. (assembly GCA_019419455.1). Classification (GTDB taxonomy): domain Bacteria; phylum Actinomycetota; class Coriobacteriia; order Coriobacteriales; family Coriobacteriaceae; genus Collinsella. The sequence goes on from DXZW01000044.1 coordinate 43,660, forward strand.
AACGTGGCGTTCCAGGCCGAGCTCATCAAGTACACGCCGGCGGATTCGTCGGCCGTCGCCATGTCGATCTTCTCGGGCCTGTTTAACCTCGGTATCGGCACGGGCACCGCAATCGGCGGCGCCGTGGTTTCGGGTCCCGGTATCGCTTGGATTGGCTTTGCGGGCGGGGCGATTACCGTCGTGGGCGTCATCCTCGCCATTACGGTGCTGTTCCCGGCCATACGCCGCGCAAAGCCCGTCGCCTAATCACGTCCCCTCATCAGTTGCGGTGAAATACGGGCTGTTTACCAGGTTTACTGGGCTAAACAGTCCGTATTTCACCGCAACTTATTTTGGGGGAGAGGATACAAGCTGGGCATACAATGGATGTCGTTGTGTTGGGCTTACCGGGAGGTTGCTATGTGGGCATACGAGACGACGTTCTACCAGATCTATCCGCTGGGTTTTTGTGGAGCTCCGCGCGAGAACGTCGCGCCCGTTGCCGAGGACGAGCTCTCCCAAGCTGCCGGTACCGCGTCCAATCCCGATGCCCCCATCATGAAAATCGCCCAATGGACCGATTACCTGCAGGAGCTCGGTATCGGTGCCGTGCTGATCAACCCTCCGCTTGAGTCCGATAGCCATGGCTACGACACGCGCAGCCTGCGCCATATCGACCGTCGCCTGGGTGGGGACGCCGACTTTGCCGCCGTATGCGACACGCTGCACGCCCATGGCATCCGCGTGGTGATTGATGCCGTCTTCAACCACGTCGGTCGCGGCTTTTGGGCCTTCCGCGATGTGCAGGAGCGCAAGTGGGACTCGCCCTACAAGGACTGGTTCCATATTAGCTTTGACGGAGATTCCTGCTATGGCGACGGCTTTTGGTACGAGGGCTGGGAAGGCCATTTTGAGCTTGTGAAGCTCAACCTGCAAAATCCCGCTGTGGTCGATTACCTGCTCGAGTCTGTGCGCCGTTGGGCCGACGTCTTTGGCGTCGACGGCCTGCGCCTGGACGTTGCCTATATGCTCGACCGCGACTTTATGCGCCGCCTGCACGCCTTTGCCCGTGAGCTCAAGCCCGACTTTGTGCTGATCGGCGAGACGCTCCACGGCGACTACAACCAGATCGTCAACGACGAGATGCTCGACTCCTGCACCAACTACGAGTGCTACAAGGGCCTGTACTCCAGCTTTAACTCGGTCAATATGTTCGAGATCGCGCACTCGCTGCACCGCCAGTTTGGCGGTGACCCGTGGTGCATTTATCGCGGCAAGCATCTGCTGTCGTTTGTCGACAACCACGATGTGCCGCGCCTGGCGAGCATCCTTACCGACAAGTCCTGTCTGCGCCCCGCTTATGGCATGCTCTTTGGCATGCCGGGCATTCCGTGCGTCTACTATGGCAGCGAGTGGGGGATTCCTGGCGAAAAGGGCGGCCCCGATGGTGACTGGGCGCTGCGACCTGCGCTCGATGAGCCTGCGCCCAACGAGCTGACGGCCTTCATCAAGCAGCTCGCGCACCTGCGCTCGGCAGACGACGCGGCGGCCCGTGCCCTCAACTATGGTGCCTATCGCAACGTGGTGATTCAGAACAAGCAGCTGCTGTTCGAGCGCGCCTGCGACGACGCGACGGTGCTCGTGGCGGTCAATGCCGTGGGCGAGCCTTACACCTTTGGCGCCGGCGAGCTCAATGGGTCCTTTGTCGACCTGCTGGCCGACGGCGTGCCCACGGTCGAGCTGGCGGGCTCCCTTGAGCTTGCGCCCTACGAGGTGCGCTATCTGCTGAGGGCTTAGCTCGTGGCCGCGCCGGACGAGGGCTATCAACATATTGAGCATGGGTTTGAACCCGTGTTTGACGAGCACTCGCGCGTTTTGCTGCTGGGGTCGTTTCCCTCGGTGCTTTCGCGCGCCAATGCCTTTTATTACGGCAACCCTCAGAATCGCTTTTGGCGCGTGATGGCCGCGTGCCTCGGTGTGCCCGTGCCGCCCAACGAGGGAGACTTTTTGGCGAGCGGCGAGCCCGCGACGCTCGACGCCTCGATTGCTGCCAAGCGATCCATGCTGCTCAACGGCGGTGTGGCCCTGTGGGACGTGATCGAGAGCTGTGATATCAAGGGCTCAAGCGACGCGAGCATTCGCAACGTTGTGCCGGCACATATCGAGCGCATTACCGGCGCAGCCCCAATTGAGCAGGTGATATGCAACGGTGGTACAGCTGGCCGGCTCTACAAGCGCTATCTACAAGAACACACCGGGCTGCCCGCTATCGTCCTGCCCTCGACAAGTCCCGCCAATGCGGCCTGGCGCCTGGAGCGTCTTGTTGAGCGTTGGCACGAAGCCGTTGACTGGGCTGTTATTTAATTTAGATTTTTGTTTGAGCGTGGGTGCCCAGACGTTTTAGAACGCCTCGCCAGATCGGCGCGGGCACGGCTGGCTCGGCGCAAACCATGCCGTCGGCGTCGACGTTGGCGGCATTGCCACCGCCAAGTCGCTGTGCATGCTTGACGGAGCAGCCCATGCGCACAGCGCCCACAAGCTTATCCATCGCTTCCGAAAACGGTCGCCGCAAGAGTCCCATGCGCGGGGAGCGACGAAGCGCCGCAATGCCGCTGCCGGCGCAGATGGCAACGCCGCCACACCACAATTGGTCATGGCGCTCACATGCCTTGTGCAGGCGAACGGCGGCCCCACGCGCCTGCTCAGTGCCCTCTTGTGCGGCTCGAATCGCGGCATAGACGCGTGTTCCCGTACCGCCAAAGCGCTCAAGCGTCTGCTCGATAGCTGTCAACGTCTCATCGTCAGCCACATCTTCAATGGCCAGCACGATGCCATCGGCAACGCTGCCGGCGTCATTTGCCTTCAAGTCGACTGGGAGGGGGAGTGTAGTGCCGGAAAGCTGTGCATAGGCGGCGATGGCATCCTGCAGGTCCCAAAGCAAAAACTCAAGATCGGCGCTATTGGGAATGCTGATATACGCAATGGTTTGCAGCGTTTTTGGTACATCGCCGCGCGCGGTCGTCTCCATGCCATCTCCTTTCCGGCTCGTTTCCGTTTAGGTTACACCGTCTGACGGCGCCTCGCCGCGCTATCCTAGTGCAACCCTTACGAAAGGAACGCCATGCGTCTGCCCATGAATACCTCGCTTGCCACGCTCAAGCCCTCCGGTATCCGCCGGATCAACGCGCTCGCCGCCCAGCATCCGGGGTGCATCGCGCTCGCGCTCGGCGAGCCCGATTTTCCCACGCCCGATGTGATTAGCGCCGAGGTGACCGCCGCACTGGACCGCGGTGACACGCACTATCCGCCGAACAACGGTCGCCCCGCCCTGCGCGAGGCGTTATCTGCCTACATGGGGGACGCGGGCCTTGCGTTTTCGGCCGACGAGGTCATCCTGACTGATGGCGCGACCGAGGCCCTGTCGGCAACATTCATGGCTATGCTCAACCCCGGCGACGAGGTCATTATCCCCACGCCGGCCTTTGGCCTGTACGAAAGCATCGTCGTGGCCAACCACGCCAAGGCGGTCTTTTTGGATACGGAGCCTGCGCAATTCCAGATCGATGAGGAAGCGCTGCGCGCTTGCGTTACGCCGGCGACCAAGGCCATCGTCATCTGCTCGCCCAACAATCCTACGGGTTGCATCCTCAATACGGCGTCGCTCGACGCCGTGGCGCGCGTGGCAGGCCAGGCGGGCATCTACGTGGTTTGCGACGACGTATACAACCGCTTGGTCTACGCGGACGGCTACGAGCGCTTTGCCCAGCGACACCCAGAACTGCGCGAGCAGACGGTAGTCATCGAGAGCTTCTCCAAGCCCTGGGCCATGACCGGCTGGCGTTTGGGCTGGCTCGCAGCGGCAGCTCCCGTCATCGCCGAGATCGCAAAAGCCCACCAATACTTAGTATCGAGCGCCGTTTCATTTGAGATGGACGCTGCAGCTCGAGCTCTGACCGTCGACCCCACCCCCATGCTCGAAGTCTACCGAGCTCGTCGCAAACGTGTACTCGCAGCCTTAGACGCCATCGGCCTCGACGTAGTGGAACCGGCAGGTGCCTTCTACGCCTTCCCCAGCATCAAACAATTCGGCCTAACAAGCGAAGACTTCTGCATCAAAGCCATCAAAGAGGCAAACGTAGCCCTAGTCCCCGGAAACTGCTTCGGCACCGAAGGCCACATCCGCCTAAGCTACTGCGTCTCCGACCAAGATCTAGACGAAGGCCTCCACCGCCTGTCCACCTTCGTTTCAACCCTGTAGCCCAGCGGGACCCAAAAACATCAGCCCACCGACCCAAGCATTATGCGTGGGGCGCGCCGGCCAACGGACACGAGGATTCGCAACAAAGCTACCGTAGCTCCGGTCCGAGGGGCCGGGTTGAGATTTTCGTAGATTCCGCACGAGCCGAAGGCCACTTAATGTGGCCTTCGTGCGAGCCAGGACTTGACCGAGCGAAAATCTCAACCCGGCCCCTCGGACCGGAGCGTATGCAGGGTTTGTGTACGAATCCTCGTGTCCGTTGACCGACGCCGGGGTCCCCGCCATAATACTTTCGGTTCACGCACGAATCCGCTGCCAGAGACAGCCGGTGCAAACGGGCATCGCCCGCGAGCTTAATGGGATATCCCGCCAGCCGAGGTGGTCGAGTAGATATGTCTTCTCGCCCCCGTCGCTCATGCAGCGCGGGGGCTTTCTTTTTGGACATGCCCCCGTCACGTCCTTGTGGCGGACCGTGCCCGGAAAGAATTCGAGGAGGTGTAATTCATGCCCCAGCAGTACAAAATCGACAAGGTTGCAGAGATCGAGTCCCGTATCGCCGAGAACGCCGGTCTGTTCGTCGTCAATTACAACGGTCTGACGGTTAAGCAGGCTCAGGAGCTGCGTCATCAGCTTCGCGAGTGCGGCGCCGAGATGAAGGTCTACAAGAACAACCTGGTCAAGATCGCACTCAAGAACCAGGAGCAGCCCGAGCTCGACGAGATCCTCGCCGGCCCCGTCGCTTATGTGTTCTACGAGTCCGAGCCGGTCGAGGCCGCTAAGGCCCTTAAGGACTTCTCCGCTAAGTCCAAGGGCGTCCTTGAGATCAAGGGCGGTATCTCCGACGGCAAGGCCGTTTCCGCTGATGATGTTAAGGCTATCGCCGAGCTGCCCACCAAGGATCAGCTTCTCGGCCAGATCGCCGGTCTCATCTCCGGTTTCGCTCGCGACATCGCTGTCTGCGTCAACGGCGTTTCCTCTGGTCTCGCTCGTTCGATCCAGCAGGTCTCCGAGCAGAAGGCAGCCTAGTCGCTGTTTTCACCCGCGGCGGCAACGCCGCACCCCTGGCGTATTCGCGCTGTGTTTTAACTGATCTCCGTGCATTCGCACGGAAACCGAAAGGACTTAGAAATGGCTAAGCTTACCACCGATGAGATCATCGATGCTCTTAAGGAAATGACCCTTCTCGAGGCTTCCGAGCTCGTCAAGGCTATCGAGGACACCTTCGGCGTTTCCGCCGCTGCTCCTGCCGCTGTTGTCGCCGCTCCCGCTGCTGGCGCTGCTGAGGCCGAGGAGAAGACCGAGTTTGACGTCGTGCTCGAGGGCTTCGGCGACAACAAGATCCAGGTCATCAAGGCCGTCCGTGAGCTCACCAACCTTGGCCTGAAGGAGGCCAAGGAGGTCGTCGAGGGCGCTCCCAAGGCTGTTCTCGAGGGTGCCAAGAAGGAGGACGCCGAGGCTGCCAAGGAGAAGCTCGAGGCTGCTGGCGCTGCTGTCACCCTCAAGTAATCAGGCTCTCTCGCCAGATTTCTTTGCAGACGGGGTTCGCGTTGCGAGCCCCGTCTTTTTTGTTATGACCCCTTTATTTTGTGGCTCGGCATGCAAATTGCCGCCGTTTGCGGTGGTTTGGGGTCGCTACCGCTGGGCGATAAAATTGCACCATTCGAGCAATTATTTGCGTTGACCTGCTGAAGAATGGCGCTTGCCTGCATTAACGTTAATTAGCAGCGGTAAGATAATTCGGTATCGCAATTTGGTCTGCGGCCGCCGTGCCGCACGCACAGGGCGCATCCTGCGCCTGCGAAAGGATCCTTGAATAATATGAAGGCAATCATCCCCGCCGCCGGTCTTGGCACGCGTTTTCTGCCTGGCACCAAGTGCACGCCCAAAGAGATGCTGCCGGTTCTCGACAAGCCGGTCATCCAGTATGTCGTCGAGGAGGCGCTCGACCCCGAGGAGGTCGACGACGCCATCATCGTTACCTCGCCCGGCAAGCCCGAGCTGCTGAACTACTTCCAGCCCGACCGTTCGCTCGAGAACCTGCTACGCGAGCGCGGTAAGGACGCCTACGCCGACGCTGTCGCCCATGCGGGCGGTATGCCGGTTGACTTCCGTTATCAGTACGAGCCCAAGGGCCTCGGTCACGCCATTCGCTCTGCTGCCGACGCTGTGGCAGGGGAGAACTTCCTGGTTCTTCTGGGCGACTATGTTGTGCCCAACCGCGACATCTGTGACAAGATGCTCGCTGTCTCCAAGGAGCACGGTGGCGCTTCGGTTATCGCCGTTGCCGCGTGCGCTCCCGAGGAAGTCAGCCGCTATGGCGTCATCGCCGGCGATCGCGTGGGCTCTCTCGAGGGCTTCGAGAATGCCGCCGATGACGAGCCCGGTGCCGTTTGGCGCATCGGTGGTCTGGTCGAGAAACCCGCTCCCGAGGCGGCTCCGTCCAACCTGTACATCGTTGGTCGCTACCTGCTGAGCCCGTTGGTCATGGACCTGCTGGCCGATCAGCAGGCCGGTAAGGGCGGCGAGATCCAGCTGACCGACGCCATGGCCCGCTCGCTCGACCGCGAGGCCATGTACGCTGTCGTTATCGACCCGCTGTCGGGCTACGATACCGGTACCCCGTCTGGTTGGATGGCCACCAACGCCCTCATGGCTGCAAACGATCCTCGCTTTGCCGGCGCCTTCTGGGACGCCATCGACGAGCGCGGCGGATTGATGCGCAAGTAAGCCTTCGGACATCGACATTTACGGGCGCGGACCTCGGTTCGCGCCCGTTTTTTATAAGAGCTGCGATTTCCGGCTCTCTGTTCACAGAAAATATATGAACATATGTTCGATACACATACATCTACCTGCGTGTTTTCTGTCGAAAAACTTTGCTACTCCAAAAACTCAATCGCGTCAAGGCTTTTCTTGCCCAACGGTCGCTACCTGATAAACTATTAGGTTGCGATAACTGGCGAAGCTATGCCTCGCCAACCCACCGAGCATTTCCGTGAAGGAGGAAAAACCTGGTGACCTACGCATACACTGCCACTGAGCGCAAGCGCGTCAGCTTCGGGAAAATCCCGGAGGCCATGGAGCTCCCCAACCTTATCTCTGTTCAAAGGGAATCCTTTGAGCGTTTTAAGGACGAGGGCCTTCGTGAGGCGTTCAAGGAATCCAGCCCCATCCAGAGCCAGAACCATGTTCTCGAGGTTACCTTCGGCGAGCATCAGTTCGGCGACCCCGCGCACACCGTCGAGGAGTGCCGCGAGAAGGATATGACCTATCAGGCTCCGCTTCTGACCGACGTCCGTCTCACCAACAAGGAGACCGGCGAGATCAAGGAGCAGCTCGTCTTTATGGGCGACTTCCCCATGATGACCGATCAGGGCACCTTCATCATCAACGGTACCGAGCGTATCGTCGTCTCGCAGCTCGTCCGCTCCCCGGGCGTGTACTACAGCTCCGAGATGGATTCAGGCAAGCAGATCTACAAGGCCCAGATCATCCCGTCCCGCGGTGCCTGGCTTGAGTTTGAGGTCGACAAGCGCGACCAGCTCATGGTCTCCATCGACCGTAAGCGCAAGCAGAGCGCCACGATGTTCCTGCGCGCCCTTGGCATCGCCGTCACCAACGACGACATCATCGAGCTGCTCGGCAACTCCGATGTGATCAAGCGCACCCTGGAGCGCGACACCGCCCTCACCCGCGAGGACGCCCTCATCGAGATCTACCGTCGCCTGCGCCCGGGCGAGCCTCCCACCGTGGACGCTTCCCGCAGCCTGCTCGAGGGTCTGCTCTTCAACCCGCAGCGCTACGACCTGGCCCGCGTCGGTCGTTACAAGGTCAACAAGAAGCTCAACCTCACCACCGAGGAAGAGGTCACGGTGCTCACCGACGAGGATATCGTCGCGACGCTGCGCTACCTCCTGTCCCTCGCTGCCGGCGAGCAGGGCTTCAAGGTCGACGACATCGACCACTTTGGCAACCGCCGCATCCGTACCGTCGGCGAGCTCGTCGCCAACCAGTTCCGTATCGGCATGAGCCGTATGGAGCGCGTCGTCCGTGAGCGCATGAGCTCCCAGGACATCGACGAGATCACCCCGCAGTCGCTCATCAACATCCGCCCGATCGTTGCCTCCATCAAGGAGTTCTTCGGTTCCTCGCAGCTCTCGCAGTTCATGGACCAGGCGAACCCCCTGACCGGTCTGACCCACAAGCGCCGTCTGTCCGCACTCGGCCCTGGCGGTCTTGCCGGCCACAAGTCGGGCTCCAGCCGCCGCACCAACGTGCCGACGGCCGTCCGCGACGTTCACAACTCGCACTACAGCCGCATGTGCCCGATCGAGACCCCCGAAGGCCCCAACATCGGCCTGATCGGCTCGCTCGCCCTCTACGCCCGCGTCAACGAGTATGGCTTCATCGAGGCTCCGTTCCGTCGCGTCGAGAACGGCGTTGCCACCGACCAGATCGACTGGATGACCGCTGACGAGGAAGAGAAGCACGTCATCGCGCCGGCCAACACGCCGCTCGATCCCAAGACCAACGAGTTCATCACGACCGATGCCGAGGGCAAGATCGTCCGTCCGCACACCGTGATCGCCCGTACCCGCGACTTCGACGGCTCCTTCGGCGCTCCCGCCGACGTGCCTGTCGAGGACGTCGACTACATGGACGTCTCGCCGCGTCAGATGCTCTCCGTCGCAGCCACGCTGATCCCGTTCCTTGAGCACGACGACGCCAAGCGTACGCTGATGGGCGCTAACATGCAGCGTCAGGCCGTGCCGCTGGTTCACCCCGCCGCTCCCTATGTCGGTACCGGCATGGAGCGTCGCGCTGCTCTGGACTCCGGCGAGGTCACCCTGGCCAAGAACGCCGGCGAGGTCATCTTTGCCGACGCCGCCAAGATTATCGTCAAGCATGCCGGCGGCATGGACGAGTATCACCTGGCCAAGTACCAGCGCTCCAACCAGTCCACCTGCATCAACCACCGTCCGCTCGTGCGCGTCGGTGACACCGTTGAGCAGGGCGAGCCTCTGGCCGACGGTCCTTCGACCGATCACGGCGAGCTCGCACTGGGTCAGAACCTCACCGTGGCCTACATGCCGTGGGAAGGCTTTAACTACGAGGACGGTATCGTCGTGTCCGAGCGCCTGGTGGCCGAGGACCTGCTGACGACCATCAACATCACCCGTCACGAGATCGACGCCCGCGACACCAAGCTCGGTCCCGAGGAGATCACCCGCGAGATCCCGAACCTCTCCGAGGACATGCTTGCCAACCTCGACGAGGACGGCATCATCCGCATCGGCGCCGAGGTCGGCCCTGGCGACATCCTGGTCGGCAAGGTCACGCCTAAGGGCGAGAGCGCTCTGACCGCCGAGGAGCGCCTGCTGCGCGCCATCTTCGGTGCCAAGGCCCACGACGTCCGCGACACCTCCCTTAAGATGCCTCACGGCGCTTATGGCCGCGTCATCGACGTCGTCCGCTTTAGCCGCGAGAACGGCGACGACCTGGCTCCCGGCGTCAACGAGCAGGTGCGCGTCTACGTCGCCCAGCGTCGTAAGATTCAGCAGGGCGATAAGATCGCCGGCCGCCACGGCAACAAGGGTGTTATTTGTAACGTTCTGCCGGTCGAGGACATGCCCTACATGGCTGACGGTACCCCGATCGACGTCATCCTCAACCCGCTGGGCGTTCCTTCGCGTATGAACGTCGGTCAGCTGCTCGAGTGCCACCTTGGCTGGGCTGCTGCCTGCGGTTGGGATACCGAGCAGGCCGACTCCGACAAGTACGTCCCCGGTCCGTTCTTCACCGCGACGCCTGTCTTCGACGGCGCCAAGGAGGACGAGATCGCCGAGGTCATTCGTCGTGCTAACAAGAACATGCTCAACAAGGCCACCGCTGCCTTTGGCGATCACATGCGCCCCGAGTTCGTCACCCAGCTTGACGAGCGCGGCAAGACCCGCCTGTTCGACGGCCGCACCGGCGAGGAGTTCCGCGAGCCCATTACCGTGGGCACGTCCTACATCCTCAAGCTCGGCCACATGGTCGACGACAAGATCCACGCCCGTTCGACCGGCCCTTACAGCCTGGTTACCCAGCAGCCTCTGGGCGGCAAGGCTCAGTTCGGCGGCCAGCGCTTCGGCGAGATGGAAGTTTGGGCACTGTACGCTTACGGTGCTTCCAACGTCCTGCAGGAGATCCTGACCGTCAAGTCCGACGATACCGTGGGCCGCGTCAAGACCTACGAGTCCATCGTCAAGGGCGAGAACGTTCCTGTTCCGGGTATCCCCGAGTCCTTCAAGGTTCTCGTCAAGGAGATTCGCTCCCTCGCGCTGGACATCGAGCCCATGCACGATGCCGACGAGGACGCCTCCGCCCCTGTGACCGCCGAGGAGACCTCTGCTCTCGACGACCTGGCTGCGCTCGCCGGCGTTGACGCCGACGTCGAGGCCCAGGATGCCGAGACCGCCGAGGCACCCGAGGCTGTCGCCGCCACGACCACTGATAAGGAGTAGTTGACTGTGGCAGATTTCGAAGCTACTGATTTTGACTCGGTAAAGATCTCCCTTGCCTCCGCCGACCAGATCCGTTCCTGGTCGCACGGTGAGGTCAAGAAGCCGGAGACCATTAATTACCGTACCCTCAAGCCCGAGAAGGACGGCCTGTTCTGCGAGAAGATCTTCGGTCCCGCCAAGGACTGGGAGTGCTCCTGCGGCAAGTACAAGGGCATCCGCTTTAAGGGCATCGTCTGCGAGCGCTGCGGCGTCGAGGTCACCTCGGCCAAGGTGCGTCGCGACCGCATGGGTCACATCGAGCTCGCCGCTCCCGTGTCCCACATCTGGTACTTCAAGAGCCCCACGAGCTTCCCGATGAGCCGTATGCTCGACATCAAGTCCAAGGACCTCGAGAAGGTTCTGTACTTTGCCAGCTACATCATCACCGAGGTCGACTACGAGGCTCGCGAGGCCGACGCTGACGACCTGCGCGAGGAGCTCGCCGCCGATCTGGAAGAGATCGATGCCGAGTGCGCCCGCCAGATCGAGTCCCTCAAGGAGCAGGGCAACCCCGAGAACTTTGATGAGTTCTCCGACGAGGAGCCGCTGACCCCCGAGGAGATCGCCTCTGGCATCGTCGACATCGAGGAAGAGTGCAAGGACGAGAAGCAGCTCCGCACGGACGCCTTCAACGCCTTCATGAAGCTCACCGAGCGCGACCTCATCTCCGATGAGCCACTGTTCCGCGAGATGACCCGTTACTACTCCATGTACTTCAAGGGTGGTATGGGTGCCGAGGCCGTCCGCGACCTGCTCGCTGCCATCGACCTCCCCTCCGAGGCCGAGAAGCTCAAGGCCATCATCGCCGACGAGGACTCCCAGAAGCAGAAGCGCGAGAAGGCCGTCAAGCGCCTCGAGGTCGTTGACGCCTTCCTGAAGGGCGGCAACAGCCCCGCGAACATGATCCTGGACGTCATCCCGGTCATTCCGCCCGATCTGCGCCCGATGGTTCAGCTCGACGGCGGCCGCTTCGCCGCATCCGACCTCAACGACCTGTATCGTCGCGTGATCAACCGCAACAACCGACTCAAGCGCCTGCTCGACCTGGACGCCCCCGCGATCATCGTGAACAACGAGAAGCGCATGCTCCAGGAGTCCGTGGACGCCCTGTTTGACAACGGCCGTCGTGGTCGCCCGGTCTCTGGCCGTGGCGGTCGCCCGCTCAAGTCGCTCGCCGAGGCCCTCAAGGGCAAGCAGGGTCGTTTCCGTCAGAACCTGCTGGGCAAGCGTGTCGACTACTCCGGCCGTTCGGTCATCGTTACCGACCCCAAGCTGCTGCTGCACCAGTGCGGTCTGCCCAAGACCATGGCGCTGGAGCTCTTCAAGCCCTTCGTCATGAAGCGCCTGGTCGAGCTTGGCAAGGTCGAGAACATCAAGGGCGCCAAGCGCGCTATCGACCGCGGTGCCACCTTTGTGTGGGATATCCTCGAAGAGGTCATCGACGGCCGCGTCGTGCTGCTCAACCGTGCACCGACCCTGCACCGTCTGTCCATCCAGGCCTTTGAGCCGGTGCTGGTCGAGGGCAAGGCTATCCACCTGCATCCGCTGGTCTGCTCGCCCTTCAACGCCGACTTCGACGGCGACCAGATGTCTGTCCACGTGCCGCTGTCCAGCCAGGCTCAGGCCGAGGCTCGCGTGCTCATGCTCTCTGCGAACAACCTGCGCTCGCCGGCATCCGGCAAGCCGGTCAACATCCCCTCGCAGGACATGATCATCGGTGTGTACTACCTCACCCAGGTCCGCGACGGCCTGCCCGGCGAGAACCACGTGTTCGCCAGCTTCGACGACGCGCTGCACGCCTATGACTGCCGCTCCGAGGTCGACATGCAGGCCAAGATCCAGGTCCGCGTGTCCGCCGAGAACGCCAACGTCATCAACGAGGACGGCACCCGTATCTTCCGCGTCAAGAACGGCAAGAACGAGTTTGTCGACTACGACGTCACCGGCAACAAGACCGCGCGCTTTGAGACCTCTATCGGCCGCATCATCTTCAACCGCCAGTGCCTGCCCGAAGACTACGAGTTCATGAACTACAAGATGGTCAAGGGCGATGTGGCCAAGCTGGTTGCGGACTGCTGCGATCGTTACCCCGAGGCCAAGGTCGGCCCGATCCTCGACGCCATCAAGTACTCCGGCTTCCACTACGCTACCCGCGCCGGCCTTACCATCTCGGTGTGGGACGCTCTCATCCCTGCCGAGAAGCAGGAGCTGCTCGACCGCGCCCAGGCCAACGTCGACCAGATCAACGAGTACTTCGAGGAGGGCTTCATCAACGAGACGGAGCGCCACATCGAAGTCGTTAACGAGTGGACCGCTTGTACCGATAAGGTCGCAGCGCTCATGCTCGACATGTTCGACGAGGAGAACCCGCTGTACATGATGGCCGACTCCGGCGCCCGTGGTTCTAAGACCCAGCTGCGTCAGCTCGGCGGCATGCGTGGCCTGATGGCAGACATGTCCGGCGAGACGATCGACCTTCCCATTAAGGCGAACTTCCGCGAGGGCCTGCTGCCGCTCGAGTACTTCATTTCGACCTACGGCGCCCGTAAGGGCCTGGTCGATACCGCATCCCACACCTCGGACTCTGGTTACCTGACCCGTCGTCTGGTCGACGTGGCCCAGGACGTCATCGTCCGTGAGGAGGACTGCGGTACGCATGAGGGCGTTACCTACAACCTCATCATCCCCGGCACCACCGACCTCAACACCGACCTTGTCGGCCGTTGCTTCATTGAGGACGTCGTGGCCCCCGATGGCACCGTGCTCTTTGAGCAGGACGGCTACATCGAGAAGGTCGCCGACATCCAGAAGATGGTCGATGCCGGCCTTAAGAAGGTCAAGCTTCGCGCGCTGCTCACCTGCCGCTCCAAGTACGGCGTGTGCCAGAAGTGCTACGGATGGGATCTTTCCACCCGTCGTCCGGTCGCCATCGGTACCGCGGTCGGCATTATTGCCGCCCAGTCCATCGGCGAGCCCGGTACGCAGCTTACGATGCGTACCATTCACTCCGGTGGCGTCGCTGGCGTCGACGATATTACGCAGGGTCTGCCTACGGTCAGCCGTATGTTCGATATCGTCGGCAACGTCAACGAGAAGATCCTGGGTCGCGAGGCCGAGCTGGCTCCGTACTCCGGCCACCTCTCGATTAAGCCCGAGAAGTCCGAGTACGTGCTGACGCTCACCGACTCCGAGGATCACACCCGTGTCCTCGACGAGCGTCGCGTCCCCGCTTCGGTGCGCTTTATGCCCGAGATCGAGGACGGCTGTGAGGTTCGCGCCGGCGACCAGATCACCAAGGGCTTCGTCAACTTCCGCAACCTGCGTAAGCTGACCGACATCGAGTCGACGATGCACACCTTCGTCGAGAGCGTTAAGGACGTCTACACCAGCCAGGGCGTCGACCTGAACGACAAGCACATCGAGGTACTCGCACGTCAGATGCTGCGTCGCGTTCAGATCACCAACCCCGGCGACTCCAAGTACCTGCTTGGTCAGTACGTCGATCGCTACGAGTTCGCCGACGAGGTCGAGCGCGTTGCCCGCCTGGGCGGTCAGGCTCCTGTGGCCGAGCCCGTCATCCTGGGTACGCTCAAGGTCGCGTCCAACATCGACTCCTGGCTGTCGAGCGCTTCGTTCATCCGTACCGCTGGCGTCCTTACCGAGGCTGCCATTGAGGGCAAGGTCGATCACCTGCTCGACCTTAAGTCCAACGTCATCGTCGGTAAGAAGATCCCGGCTGGTACCGGCCTCAAGCCGTACGCCAACGCCAAGCTGACGTATCGCACGGCCGACGGCTATGTCGACATCGACGGTCCGGCTTCGCCCAACGCCAAGTCGCTGCCCGAGTGGGCTCCGGTTGAGCTCAAGGACCTGGACGAGCAGCTCCCGCAGCAGCTCGACTGGGCCGGCTACGACGAGTTCGGTGGTGCTGACGGTTCGTTCACCCGCAACGGCCACACCATCTCCGCCGAGAAGGCTCGCCTGTACCTGTTCGACGACCTGGGCGTGTCGCAGCGCTGGACCAACAAGTTCAGCGAGGTCGGCATCGAGACGGTCGGCGACCTGGTTGGCAAGTCCGAGGAGGATCTGCTGCGCATCGATGGCATCGGTGCCAAGGCAATCGAGGAGCTCCGTGACGGCCTGGAGGCCCACGACCTGCTCTACATCCTCGAGAACAACGACGACGTTGCCGACGAGGAAGACCTCTCGCAGCTGCTGCAGATGGTCTTTAGCCCCGACGGTCCGGACGATATCCTGCTGGGCACCTCCGCTCCGACGCATCACGCCGACGCCGACGAGGAGCTCCTGGGCGCCCCGATCGACGACAAGAAGGCTCCCGCCAACGGCGCGATCAACGAGGACATGGCTTCTCTCGACGAGCTGCTTAACCAGCTCGTGGACACCGACGACGCCGAAGAGGCCAAGGACAACGACGAGGAGTAATTTCCTAGTACGTTAACCGCCCTTCCAAAGACCCGTTTCCCAACAGGGAAGCGGGTCTTTTTTGGTGAGAAACGTTGCCCCGACGAGCACGTCGGATTCCCGGCCCGGGCGGCCCAGGTTTTAAGTTTGTCGCGAGTTCCGCACGCAAAGGAAAGCACTTAATGTGCTTTTCGTCTTGCGCAGGACTCTAGAGCAGCAAACTTAAAACCTGGGCCGCCCGGTCCGGGAATCCGCCCAAGCGCACAGGAGGGGATTCCTTTTGTGTAGGCTTTGCGGAAATGTGCCAATTTTGGGATACGCCCGGCGGCGTGGTCTGTTGACGACACAGCTAACGGCACGTATCCTATCGAACTGCGTGTTTCGTAGGGGGATGCTGACCCCTCGATTCAAGCCGTTGCACTTTACAGAAAGCTGGAATCATTCGAGAAGGAGTACGCTTTGCCTACTATTAACCAGCTGGTTCGCCAGGGCCGTCGTTCCGTGCCCAAGAAGTCCAAGAACGCTGCTCTGCAGCACAACTCCCAGAAGCGCGGCGTGTGCACCCGCGTCTTCACCACGAGCCCCAAGAAGCCGAACTCGGCTCTTCGTAAGGTTGCCCGTGTTCGCCTTGTCAACGGCATCGAAGTTACTGCTTACATCCCGGGTGAGGGCCACAACCTGCAGGAGCACTCCATCGTGCTCGTCCGCGGCGGTCGTGTCCGTGACCTCCCTGGTGTCCGTTATCACGTCATCCGTGGCGCCTACGACGCTGCTCCGGTCCAGAACCGTATGCAGGCCCGTTCCAAGTACGGTGCTAAGCGCCCCAAGGCCAAATAAGCCAGATAACGTTTTGATACTTTCGCCGTGTGCCGCCTAAGCGCCGCACGGTAGACACTTAAGGAGATTTCACATGCCGCGTCGTGCAGCAGCTAATCGTCGTGAGGTTCAGCCTGACGCCGTTTACAACAACCGCCTGGTGACTCAGCTCATCAACAAGGTCCTTCTTGACGGCAAGAAGGCCACCGCTGAGCGCATCGTTTACACCGCTTTCGAGATCGTTGCCGAGAAGTCCGAGGGTGGCGACGCTCTCGCTACCTTCAAGAAGGCTATGGACAACGTCAAGCCCACGCTCGAGGTCAAGCCCAAGCGTGTCGGTGGCGCTACCTATCAGGTCCCGATGGAGGTCAACTCCCGTCGATCCACCGCTCTGGGCATCCGCTGGATCGTCAACTTCTCCCGCGCTCGCAAGGAGAAGACCATGGCCGAGCGTCTCGCCAACGAGATCCTCGACGCTTCCAACGGCCTGGGCGCTTCCGTCAAGAAGCGTGAGGACGTCTTCAAGATGGCCGAGGCCAACCGCGCGTTCTCTCACTATCGTTGGTAAGTTAAGGTAAGGAACTAACATGGCTAAGCCTAAGTACAAGCTTTCCGATACCCGTAACATCGGCATCATGGCTCACATCGATGCCGGTAAGACCACCACGACCGAGCGTATTCTTTACTACACCGGTAAGACCCACAAGATCGGTGAGGTCCATGAGGGCGCTGCCACCATGGACTGGATGGTTCAGGAGCAGGAGCGCGGCGTAACCATTACCTCCGCTGCTACCACGTGCTTCTGGAACAAGGACGGTAAGGACTACCGCATCCAGATCATCGATACCCCGGGCCACGTTGACTTCACCGCCGAGGTCGAGCGCTGCCTGCGCGTCCTCGATGGCGCTGTCGCCGTCTTCGACGCCGTTGCCGGCGTTCAGCCCCAGTCTGAGACCGTTTGGCGTCAGGCTTCCACCTTCAACGTCCCCCGCATCGCCTTCATCAACAAGTATGACCGCGTGGGCGCTGACTTCTTCAACGCTATCGAGACCATGAAGGATCGTCTCGACGCTAACGCCGTGGCCGCTCAGGTCCCGATGGGTGCCGAGGACAACTTCTGGGGCGTCATCGACCTGGTCACCATGACCGCATGGGACTTCAAGGCCGACGAGAAGGGTATGACCTACCCCGAGCCGATGGACGAGATCCCAGCTGAGTTTGCCGACATCGCTGCCACCAAGCGCGAGGAGCTCCTCGACGCTGCTGCCAGCTTTGACGACGAGCTCATGGAGAAGATCCTCATGGAGGAGGACTTCACCGTCGAGGAGCTCAAGGCTGCTCTGCGTAAGGGTGTTCTGGCCAACGAGCTCAACCTCGTCTTCGTGGGCTCCGCCTACAAGAACAAGGGCGTTCAGGAGCTGCTCGACGCTGTCGTCGACTACCTGCCCAGCCCGCTCGACGTCGAGGCCGTCACCGGTACCGATCCGGACACCGGCGAGGAGATCCAGCGTCATCCTTCCTTCGACGAGCCCTTCTCCGGCCTGGTCTTCAAGATCATGACCGACCCGTTCGTCGGTAAGCTCACCTACGTCCGCGTTTACTCCGGTCGCGCCGAGTCCGGCTCCTACGTGGTCAACGCTTCCAACGGTCAGCGTGAGCGCCTCGGCCGCATCCTCGAGATGAACGCCGCCGAGCGTATCGACCGTGACGACGCCGCTGCCGGCGACATCGTCGCTTGCGTCGGCTTCAAGAACTCCACCACCGGTGACACCCTGTGCGCCGAGGGCAAGGAGATCGTTCTCGAGAAGATCGAGTTCGCCAAGCCCGTTATCGACGTTGCCATTGAGCCCAAGACCAAGGCCGAGCAGGACAAGATGTCCCTGGCTCTGACCAAGCTCGCCGAGGAGGACCCGACCTTCCAGGTGTCCACCAACCACGAGACCGGCCAGACCATCATTGCCGGCATGGGCGAGCTGCACCTCGAGATTATCGTCGACCGTCTGCTCCGCGAGTTCAAGGTTGACGCTAACGTCGGTAAGCCCCAGGTTGCCTACCGCGAGACCGCTGGTCACGACGTCGAGAAGGCTGAGGGCAAGTTCGTCCGTCAGTCCGGTGGTCGCGGTCAGTACGGCCACGCCGTCATTAAGCTCGAGAAGATGGAGGAGGGCTTCGGCTACGAGTTCGTCAACGCTATCGTCGGCGGCGTCGTGCCCAAGGAGTACATCCCGTCCATCGACAAGGGCATCCAGGAGGCCCTGAACACCGGTGTTATCGCCGGCTTCCCGGTCCTCGACGTTAAGGTCACCCTGTTCGACGGTTCTTACCACGAGGTCGACTCCTCTGAGGCCGCCTTCAAGATCGCCGGTTCCATGGCTATCAAGGACGCCCTCAAGAAGTCCGATCCGCAGCTGCTCGAGCCGATCATGGCTGTCGAGGTCGAGACCCCCGAGCAGTACATGGGCGACGTTATGGGCAACCTCTCCGGTCGCCGCGGCAAGATCGAGGGCATGGAGGATCGCAAGAACAGCAAGCTCATCCGTGCCAAGGTGCCGCTGGGCGAGATGTTCGGTTACGCTACCGACCTTCGCTCCCAGACCCAGGGCCGTGCATCCTACACGATGCAGTTCGACTCTTATGAGCCGGCGCCCAAGTCCATCGTGGACGAGGTCATGAGCAAGAACGCCTAAGTTCGAGCTCCCTGTTACGTAATCCGCGAGAACATCTCTCGCACTCTTTGGAGGTTTAAGTTGGCTACCCAGAAGATCCGCATTCGCCTCAAGGGCTATGATCACGAGGTCGTCGATCAGTCCGCGAAGCTCATCGTTGAGACCGCTCAGAAGACCGGCGCTCGCGTTTCCGGTCCTGTCCCCCTGCCCACCGAGCGCAACCTGTACACGGTTATCCGCTCGCCGCACGTGAACAAGGACTCCCGTGAGCAGTTCGAGATGCGCACCCACAAGCGCCTCATCGACATCCTCGACCCCACCTCGGGCACCGTTGATTCGCTCATGCGTCTCGACCTTCCCGCTGGCGTCGACATCGACATCAAGCTCTAAGCGATATCGCTCATAGCTTACAGAGCCCCGCTACCATTACGGTAGCGGGGCTCTTTTGTTTTGAATGATGGTTTGGACTGCCGGGTATTGCTGCCGAGTAGGTGGCTGCGGCGCCCTATTCGCTCAAGGGGCGCAGCGATGCCTCCTCAAAATGGAAGGATCGCACGCCGCCTTCCGTTTCGATACACGCGCGACCAAAGGCATCGACGGTTTTAAAGATGCCGCGTGCCAGCTCGTCACCGGCAGGGGAACGGGCGATAACGTGCTCCCCAATCCAATTGAGGTGAGCGACATATTCGCCGTGGACGGGCGCGAGTGGTCCGGCGTTATCTTCCATGGCGTTGAGACGCTCTGCCCACGCGTTCACAGCGTTTACGACGGTGTGATAGACCTCCTTGAGTAACACATCGACGGCGGGAACGTTCTCGTTGAGATCCGAGAGACCGATTGCCGGCAGGCCGCCATCGGGAACCTCCGAGGGCACATAGTTCACATTGACGCCAATGCCGCATACGGCGAAAGGTTTGCCGTCGTTATCGCGTGCGGCCTCGACCAGAATGCCGCCGAGCTTGCGCCCTCGCGCGACCAGATCGTTGGGCCATTTGAGGTCAATCTCGTTTGCAAGGCCCTGCATTTCGAGCGCCTCGAGCACCGCTAGGCCGCTGACGGCGGCAAGACCAGAGTACTTTGCAGGATTAACGCATGGGCGCAGAACAATCGAAAGCAATAGGTTGCCGGCGGTTGAATCCCACTTGTGGCCGCGCCGGCCGCGTCCTGCTGTCTGAGCCCGGGCGGCAAGTCCTGTGCCGTGCGGCGCTCCCTGTTTTCCTGCTTCGAGCAGGTCATCGTTGGTCGATCCGGTTACGTCGACCACCGTTAAACGAGAATCCATAACAGCTGCTACCTCCTAAGGTAATAAGGCAATCGCGTAATGGTGTCGAGAGATAGACACAATGTGAAGCCTTTGTCGCATTTGAACAATTTAATGTTAACACGTCAACAACGACTGAAATGCGTTATCCTCTCTTGGTCGATGTAAACACGTCAATAACTCAAAGGAGGTTAGTGATGGGTTTCACGATTCTTGGAACAGGCTCGGCGCTTCCTAAGCGCAGTGTTTCCAATGACGAGCTGTCTGAGTTCCTCGATACCTCGGATGAGTGGATTTTTACCCGCACAGGTATCAAGAGCCGCCACGTCTGCTCCACCGAGTCACTTGACGACCTCGCCGTAGCGGCGAGCGAGCGGGCACTCCAGGTGTCCGGAATCGACGCGAGCCAGCTGGATCTGATCGTCTGCTCGACGACAACGGGTGACCATCTCGTTCCCGCCGAGGCATGTGCCGTTGCCGTGCGTCTGGGCGCGACGTGCCCTGCCTTCGATGTCTCGGCGGCCTGCGCCGGCTTCGTATTTGCGCTCGATGTCGCCGAGGGCTATATCGCCCGAGGACGAGCCAAGCATGTGCTTGTCGTTGCTGCCGAGCAGATGACGCGCGCGCTTGACTGGACAGATCGCGCCACGTGCGTGCTCTTTGGTGACGGCGCGGGTGCTGCAGTGATAGAAGCTGGGGGAGACAGCCCCCTTGCCGTCGAGCTTTCGACGGCGCCCGACGTCGAGACGTTGCGCGTTCCCGGTCTGATCGGCACCTCGCCGTTTAAGGACTCCGCTGATAGTGAGAGCGTGCTGTCCATGAATGGCCGCCGCGTGTTCAAGTTCGGCGTCAACGCCATCTGCGACACGGTCCATAAGCTTGCGATCGATGCGGGCATTTCGGTCGAAGACATCGATCATTTTGTATTCCATCAGGCTAACGAACGAATCCTGAGTCAGGCGGTCAAGCGCCTCGGCGTGCCAGACGAGCGCGTGGTTCGAACGCTGCGCGAGACCGGCAACATTTCGAGCGCCTGCATTCCCTTTGCGCTTGACCGGCTGGCACGTACCGACGCACTGACTGCGGGCGACACCATCGCCCTCGTTGGATTTGGCGCCGGTTTGGATATAGGTGGCTATTTACTTCGCTGGAAGTAGTCGCACATAGGAAATAAAAACGCCCTAGGGCACAACCAAAGGAGAACTACCATGGCAGATCAGAAGACCTTCGAGCGCGTTTGCGACGTTATCCGCGAGACCGCCGGTCTTGACGATGTCGAGATGAAGCCCGAGTCCACGCTCGAGGAGATTGGTCTCGACAGCCTGGGCACCGTCGAGATCCTCGTTGCCGTCGAGGACGAGTTTGGCATCCAGCTCGATACCGAGGAGAACCCCAAGACGGTCGGCGAGTTCGCCGATACGGTCGAGGCGGCATTGGAGAAGTAGAGATGCTCAAGACTCCTCTCTGCGATCTGCTCGGCATCGAAAAGCCCGTGTTCCAGGGCGGTATGGCCTGGATTGCCGATGCCTCGCTGGCGTCCGCAGTGTCCGAGGCGGGTGGCTTAGGCATCATCGCGGCCATGAACGCCGACGCCAACTGGCTTCGCGACCAGATTCATGAGCTGCGCGCCAAGACGGATAAGCCCTTTGGCGTCAACGTCATGCTCATGAGCCCGTTTGCCGACGAGGTTGCACAGGTCGTGATTGACGAGCGAGTGCCGGTCGTCGTGACGGGCGCCGGCAATCCCGCCAAGTACATGAAGGCGTGGAACGAGGCGGGCATCAAGGTCATCCCGGTCGTTGCCTCGGTGGCGCTGGCGCGCCTCGTGGCACGTCGTGGAGCCACGGCGGTTGTTGCCGAGGGTACCGAATCGGGCGGCCATATTGGCGAGACCTCGACGATGGCACTGGTGCCGCAGGTCGTCGATGCGGTTGACATTCCCGTCGTGGCCGCCGGCGGTATTGCCGACGGCCGCGGCGTGGCGGCCGCCTTTATGCTGGGCGCCGAAGGCGTGCAAGTGGGTACGCGCTTTCTGGTCGCAGACGAGTGCACCGTCTCGGAGCAGTACAAAGAGATGGTCCTGAAGGCCAACGACACTTCAACGCGTGCGACCGGTCGCTCGACGGGACATCCAGTGCGCGCCCTCAAGAGCCCCTTCACCAACGCCTATGCCAAGAGCGAGGGTTCCGGCGCGAGTGCCGAGGAGCTCGGGGCCATGGGTACGGGCGCCCTTCGCAAGGCCGCCAAGGACGGCAATTACGAAGAGGGTTCGTTTTTGTGTGGGCAGATTGCCGGCATGGTCAACGAGCGCCAAAGCGCACGTGAAATCGTTGACGACCTGGTCGATGGTGCCGAGCGCGTTCTGAAGGGTGCGTCCACATGGGTAGCGTAGCGTTTCTGTTTGCCGGCCAGGGCGCCCAGCACCCCGCGATGGGCGTTGACCTGATCGGGGCATCGCCGGCGGCTGCCGAGGTGTTCGCCATTGCCGACGAGGTGCGCCCGGGGACCAGCGAGCAGTGCCGGAGCGCCTCCAAGGAGGAGCTCTCGCAGACCGAGAACACGCAGCCGTGCGTGTTCGTTCACGACCTGGCAGCGGCTACCGCCCTGCGTGAGCGCGGCGTGGTGCCTGCCGCCTGTGCGGGTTTTTCGCTTGGCGAGGTCGCCGCGCTCACCTTTGCGGGGGCATTCGATACGCGAGCGGGTTTTGAGCTCGTGTGTGAGCGCGCGGCATTGATGGCCGCGGCTGCCGAGCGCCATCCGGGCGGCATGCGCGCCGTCATCAAGCTCGATGCAGCGCAAGTCGAGAACCTGGCTGCGCAAGCCGGCGAGGACTGCTGGCCGGTCAACTACAACAGCCCGCAGCAGACGGTTGTGGCCGGAGCGCCCGAGGCGCTGCAGGAGCTCGACGTCCTGGTAAAAGAGGCTGGCGGCCGCGCTATGAAAGTCGCGGTGTCGGGTGCATTCCATAGCCCCTATATGGCCGAGGCGACTTGTGGCCTTGCTGCATATATCGAGGCCGGTCACACGCCGTCCCCGTTGCTCATTCCTGTTATGGCAAATATGACGGCGGCGCCCTATCCGGCGGACCCGCGAGCAGCATCGGATGTCTTGGCCAACCAGGTGAGCCATGCCGTGCGCTGGGTCGAAACGCTGCATGCTCTGCAGGATCAAGGCATCGACACGTTTATTGAGGTTGGCCCTGGCAAAACGCTGTCGGGCCTGGTCAAGCGTACGCTGAGCGACGTTCGCGTGTATTCGTGCGAAACGGCCGAGCAGGTCGCAGCTATTGCCGACGAGCTCGCATAGTCCACAGGGCTATAACCCGAAAGGAATGACATGGGCAACTTGAACAACGGCACGCTCGAGCGCAACGACTTACGTCGCGTGGCACTGGTTACGGGCGG
Source organism: Collinsella sp. (assembly GCA_019419455.1). Lineage (GTDB taxonomy): Bacteria > Actinomycetota > Coriobacteriia > Coriobacteriales > Coriobacteriaceae > Collinsella. The sequence continues at coordinate 67,011 of DXZW01000044.1, forward strand.
CTCGCGCGGTATCGGCCGCGCCTGCGCTGTCGGTCTGGCGGAGGACGGCTTTGATATCGCCGTCGTCTATGCCGGTAGCGTCGATGCGGCGCGCGAGACGTGCGAATCCTGCGAGGCCGCTGGCGCCACGGCGCGCGCGTATCAATGCGATGTGGCCGACCCCGATGCCGTCAACGCCTGCGTGGAAGCGATTCTCAATGACTTTGGCTCCATTTGGGCGCTCGTCAACAACGCCGGCATCACGCGCGACGGCCTGCTCATGCGTATGGGCGACGATGCCTTCGACCGCGTGCTCGATGTCAATCTCAAGGGCACGTTCAATACGACGCGCGCGCTCACCAAGACCTTTATGCGCCAGCGCGGCGGTTGCGTCGTCAACATGAGCTCGGTTGTGGGCCTGATGGGCAATGCCGGGCAGGCCAACTACGCTGCCTCCAAGGCGGGCGTTATCGGCCTGACTAAGGCGGTAGCGCGCGAGCTTGCGCCCCGCGGCGTACGAGTGAACGCGGTCGCCCCCGGGTTTGTCGAGACAGATATGACGGCAAAACTCTCAGAGAAGGTTCGCGCGGCAACCGAGGAGCAGATTCCCCTTAAGCGCATGGCGCGCCCCGAGGAAGTGGCCGGCGTGGTGCGCTTTTTGGCGAGCGATGCGGCCGCTTACATTACGGGCGAAGTCATACGCGTCGACGGCGGAATGGCGATATAGAAAGCAAGCCGGTTAAGCGGCTTGGATGAGGAGACCATGATGGAACAGAGAGTTGCAATCACCGGCATCGGTGCCGTATCGCCGCTCGGCAATACCGCGCTTGCCACCTGGGCGGCCATGTGCGCCGGCACGTGCGGTATCGGCCCGATCACGCACTTCGATACCGATGCGTTCGCCGTTAAAGTGGCGGCCGAGGTCAAGGGCTTTGACGGCAACGAGTACTTTGGCAAGCATGACGCCAAGCATCTCGACCCCTGTGTTCAGTTTGCGATGGCGGCGTCGGACGAGGCCATGCACGATGCGGGCCTCGATGTTGAGGGCGCGGTCGATCGCGATCGCCTGGGTGTCTATGTGGGCTCGGGCGTGGGCGGCATGCAGACGCTTGTCGACAACGTCCACACGATTGCCGATCGCGGGCCTCGTCGCGCATCGCCCTACATGATTGCGATGATGATTCCCAACATGGCTTCGGGCAACATTGCGATTCGCCATGAGGCAAAGGGCCCGACCCTGCCCGTGGTGACCGCGTGCGCGACTTCTGCCCATGCGGTGGGCGAGGCGTTCCGCGCCATCAAGCACGGCTATGCCGATGCAATCCTGGCCGGCGGCGCCGAGGCCGCCATTATCCCCGATGCCGTTGCGGGCTTTACGTCCTGCCGCGCATTGACCACCAACCCCGATCCCGCGACGGCCTGCCGCCCGTTCGATGCAGACCGCGACGGTTTTGTGATGGGCGAGGGCGCCTGCGTGCTCGTGCTCGAGGGTATGGAGCACGCACAGGCCCGCGGTGCGCACATTTACGCAGAGGTCGTGGGCTACGGCAACACCGATGACGCCTACCACATCACGAGTCCCGACCCGGACGCGGCAGGTATCGCCCGTGCGATATCGCTGTCGGTGGCCGAGGGCGACGTTAAGCCTTCCGAGGGCCTCTACATCAACGCTCACGGCACCTCGACCAAACTCAACGATTCGTCCGAGACGGCGGGCATCAAACGAGCGCTCGGCGAGGACGCGGCGCGCGCCGCACATGTCTCGTCGACCAAGTCGATGACCGGCCACATGATCGGTGCCACGGGCGCCATCGAGGTCATGGCCTGCGCCATGGCGCTCGAGCAGGGCGTGGTGCCGCCGACCATTAACTACCACACACCCGATCCCGCCTGCGATCTTGATTACACGCCCAATCGCGCGGTTCGCGCCGACCTTACCTGGGCGCTTTCGACCAACCTGGGCTTTGGCGGGCACAACGCCGCCATCGCGCTGCGTAGATATATGAGGAGCTAGAGCATGGATTCCAAAAGACTTGCCGAGATAGCCGATGTGATGGAGGACCGCGGCCTCACGCGCGTACGCGTTGAGGAGCCCGATGGCACCGCGGTCGAACTCGAGCGCGCGAGCGCCGCGCAGCCGGTTGCCGTGCCCATGCCTATGCCGGGTGCCGTGACTGCTCCGGCGGTGGCTCCTGTCGCCATGCCTGCCGCCGCACCGGAGCCCAAGGGCACCGAGGTGACCGCTCCCATGGTCGGCGTTTTCTATGCTGCCCCGGCGCCGGGCGACGAGCCGTTTGTGCATGTGGGCTCCAAGGTCAAGGCCGGCGAGACGCTCTGCATCATCGAGGCCATGAAGGTTCTCAACGAGGTGACGGCAGAGGCGGATGGCGAGGTGCTCGAGATCTGCGTGGCCGACGGCGACCTCGTAGAGTTTGGCAACTGCCTCATGAGGATCGGATAGGTGATATCCATGAACAAAGAAGAGCTCAAGAAGCTGTTGCCGCATCGAGAGCCGATGCTTTTGCTCGACAAAGCCGAGCTGGTGGGCGACGAGGCCCACGGCAAGATCACGATCACGGGCGACGAGTACTTTTTGCAGGGGCATTTTCCGGGAAACCCGGTGGTCCCCGGCGTGATCCAATGCGAGATGCTCGCCCAGAACTGCTGCGTGCTGCTGATGGGCGATGAGGAGGCGCGTGGCACGACGCCGTTCTACACGAGTCTGGACAAGGTGCGCTTTAAGCGTCCGGTGCGCCCGGGCGACACGGTGGATCTGGTGTGCTCCATCACGCGAGCGCGCGGGCCGTTCCGCTTTGCGACTGGTACTGCGAGCGTCAACGGTGAGGTTTGCTGCCGCGCCGATATGTCCTTTGCACTCATGCACGAAAGTTAAGGAAGTCTTCATGTTCGACAAAGTGCTCATCGCCAACCGCGGCGAAGTCGCGGTCCGTGTTATCCGCGCGTGCCGTGATATGGGCATCAAGACCGTCGCCGTCTATTCCACGGCCGATGCGGACGCGCTGCACGTGCAGCTTGCCGACGAGGCGTATTGCATCGGCGGCCCGCGTCTTGCCGAGAGCTATCTCAACGACGATGCCGTGCTCACCTGTGCCGTAAAGACGGGAGCTAAGGCAATTCATCCGGGCTATGGCTTTTTTTCCGAGAAGGCGAGCTTCGTGCGCGACTGCGACAAGTATGGCCTGGCGTTTGTCGGCCCTTCGGCCGAGGTGATCGACAACATGGGCGACAAGGACGCCGCACGTCGAACGGCTGCCGCGGCGGGCGTGCCCATCGTGCCGGGCTGCGATTTGCTCAAAAGCCCCGAGGAGGCAACGGCCGAGGCCGAGCGCATTGGCTGCCCCGTGCTTATTAAGGCGCGTGCAGGCGGTGGCGGTCGCGGCATTCGTAAGGTCGAGCGCGTGGAAGATGCGGCAAAGGCGTTCATCGAGGCGCGTGCCGAGGGAGAGGCCGTTTTTGGCGATGGCGAGTGCTACATGGAGAAGTTCGTCGCGCCGGCGCACCACGTCGAGGTGCAGATTATGGCCGATAAGCAGGGCCATGTGTTTTCGCTCGGCGAGCGCGAGTGCTCGGTGCAGCGCCGCAACCAAAAGCTGATCGAGGAGAGCCCCGCGCCGTGCCTCGACGGACACGACGACATTCGTGCTCGCATGCACAAGGCAGCGCGTGACCTGGCTCGTGCCGTCGGCTACGAAGGAGCCGGTACCATCGAGTTCCTGTATTCGGACGACGGCGATTTCTACTTTATGGAAATGAACACGCGCTTGCAGGTGGAGCATCCGGTTACGGAGTTTGTGACCGATACCGACTTGGTCAAGTGGCAGCTGCGCGTGGCAGCCGGCCAGTCTCTGCCCTTTGAGCAGGAGGACGTTCCGGTCCGCAACCACGCCATGGAGTGCCGCATCAATGCCGAAACGCCGGACTTTCTGCCGTCATGCGGAACGGTCACCGCGTTGCGTGTGCCGGGTGGTCCGCGCGTGCGCTGGGATTCCGCCATGTTTACCGGTGCGAACGTTCCTCCGTACTACGACTCCATGCTCGGCAAGCTCATCGTGTGTGCGCCCACGCGCGACGGCGCCATTCGCAAGATGCGCTCGGCCCTGGGCGAGCTCGTGATTGAGGGCGTGAGCGAGAACAGCGAGCTTCAGCTCGACGTGCTGGCAAACGATGAGTTCTTGTCGGGCATGTATCACACCGATCTGATGGGGCATCTCTATGCTGGTGAATAGAAAAGCGAAGACGGTCAATGTCCTTGAGGGGCCGATGACCGAGTCGTGCGCCGAGTTTCCCGCGCGCCACGTGTTTATCAAGTGTCCGGAGTGCCGCCGTGTGATCGATGAAACACGTCTGCACGACAACCTCGAGGTCTGCCCTCGTTGCGGCAAACACTTTCGCGTGAGCGGTCGCGCGCGTATGCGCATGACGGTCGACGAGGGCACGTTTGAGGAATGGGATGCCAATCTGGCGTCGGAGGACTTCCTCTCGTTTCCCGGTTATGCCGACAAGCTCAAGAGCGCGGTCGAGCATTCGGGCGAGCGCGATGCCGTTGTGTGCGGCAAGGGCAAAATCTGCGGTTGCGATACGGCGCTCTTCTTTATGGACGCCAACTTTATGATGGGCTCGATGGGTTCCGTGGTGGGCGAGAAGATCTGTCGCACATTTGAGCATGCGACCGAGCTGGGATTGCCAGTTGTCGGCTTTACCGTTTCGGGCGGTGCGCGCATGCAAGAGGGCGTGACATCGCTTATGCAGATGGCCAAGATCTCTGCTGCCGTGAGAAAGCATAGCGAGGCGGGCGGCCTGTATATCACGGTGCTCACCGATCCCACGACTGGCGGCGTAACCGCGAGCTTTGCCATGGAGGGCGACATTATCCTGGCCGAGCCCGATGCCCTGACGGCATTTGCCGGCCCGCGCGTGATCGAGCAGAACATGCACAAGCGCCTGCCCAAGGGATTCCAGCGCTCCGAGTTTTTGCTGGAGCACGGCTTTTGCGATGCCGTTGTTCCGCGTGGCGAGATTGCGCTCACAGTGGGAGAGCTGCTGGCGCTGCACGAAGGACACGCGCCCGGTCTGGGGGCACCGCACGAGATCGTGCATACGGGTCGCCGCGGCAAAAAGCTGGGACACTTGTTTAAGCGCTCGATGGCACCAAAAACCGCGCTCGAGATTGTCAAGCAGACCCGCTCGGCAGATCGCGCCACGGCGGGTGAGATGATCTCACTGGGCCTGGATGGATTTGTGGAGCTGCACGGCGACCGTTACTTTGGAGACGACGCCGCTGTGGTGGCCGGTATTGGCTGGAAAAACGGACGCCCCGTAACGGTCATCGCCATCGAGCGCGGCACCACGACCAAAGAGCGTATGCGCCGCAACTTTGGCATGGCGCATCCCGAGGGCTATCGCAAAGCGCGTCGCCTGATGCGCCAGGCCGAAAAGTTTGGTCGACCGGTTCTGTGCCTGGTCGATACTTCGGGTGCGTTTTGCGGCATCGGTGCCGAGGAGCGCGGCCAGGGCGAGGCGATTGCCCAGAATCTCATGGAGATGAGCGGCCTTAAGACGCCGATTGTCTCGGTGGTGACAGGCGAGGGCGGCTCTGGTGGCGCGCTGGCGCTGTCCGTGGCCGACCGCATCCTGATGCTCTCGAGCTCGGCCTATTCGGTCGTGAGCCCCGAGGCCTGTGCGTCGATCCTGTGGAAAGATACCGAGCGTGCGAATGAGGCCGCCGAGGCGCTTAAGCTCACGGCCCCCGATCTGTTGGCGCTCGGCATCATCGACGGCATTGTCGACGATAAGGGCCTGTCACATGAGGAGATCGCCGGTGCCGTCATGTCCTCGGCATTTGATGCCTTCGATACGCTTGGGCGGCTCGACGACGCGACCCTCACAAACCTCCGCTACGAAAAGTACCGCGCAATCGGTCAGTACCGCACGATGTGACAAAGGGACAGTCCGCATGTCACATTGGGAAAGGCGTTCCATGTCACAAGTTTCTAACACCTCGTTTACAACGACGGTCTCATCAAACGCCATGGCCGTGGTGGACTATCTGTCCAAAAGCATGATGTCGGCGCTGCCGTTTATTGTCTGCGCGGCGTTGTTTCGCACCGTCGCCGTCATTATGGGCGAAGGCATGCTGGGTCTGTGGTCTGCAGATTCCGATATCTATCGCCTGTTCTACAGTTGGCTCTATAACGCCGGCTACTACTTTTTGCCCATTTATCTTGGTTGGGCGGCCGCCCGCCAGCTCGGTTGCTCGGAGCAGCTGGGCATGATGCTGGGCGGCGTATTGATTGCGCCCGATTTGCTTAAGCTCGTCGATGTCGCATCGACGACGGGGACATCGATGACTTCCGTGTATGGTCTGCTTCCCGCGCCGGTCAACGATTACACGACGACTGTTATTCCGGTTCTCATCTCGGTGCCCGTGCTATGGCGAGTGGAGTGTTTCTTTCGGCGCGTTATCCCTAAGGCCGTGGCGTTTTCGTTCGTCCCGTTTGCGACCATGCTCGTCATGGTTCCGGTTTCGCTGTGTATTACGGCGCCGGCGGGCAGCTATCTGGGCATGCTGCTGGGCCAGCTTATGTTTATGCTTGGCAATTCCGGTGGCATCGTGTCGCTGCTCACGCTCATGGGGCTTGCCGCGGGCTGGGAGTTCCTCAAGATCGCGGGCGTCAGCAACGTTGTCCTATCGCTCGCCTATGCGCAGTTTATGAGTGTGGGAACGGATTCGTGCATCCTCATCGCCGCGACGATGGCGACGTTCGCCGTTTGGGGCATGCCTTTTGGCGCGTCGCTCCGCGTTGCGGATAAGGACGAGAAGGCGCTCATGCTGGGCTATTCAATCTCGGGCGTGCTTGGCGGCGTAAGCGAGCCGGCGCTGTACGGCTGCGGTTTTAAATATGGCAGGTGCCTGACGTGCATGGCCATTGGCGGTGCCGTCGGAGGCCTTGTTGCAGCCGTGGGCCACGTTACGGCCTATACCATCGGCATGACGAATGTTCTCATGGTCATTGGCTTTGCCACGGGCGGCATCTCGAACCTGCTGTGGTGCTGCGTTGCCGGCGGCACGGCATTTGCGGTGTCTGCGGCGCTGAGCTACTGCTTTGGCGTGGTGCCGGCGAAGGGGCAGGCGACGGAGGACGGAGCCGATTCGCCCGAAACAGTGGCGAGCGCTGCTGAAGTAAGCGCATAAACCTGTGCGACAAAAGGACGATTCCTTTGTCGTGTTCCAAGGCCGCGGCCCGTGTGGGCTGCGGCCTTTTTGTATCTGGGGGACAAAGTGGCTACACTACAATCCGGTCAAGCAATAGATATATAAGTAGTACCGTGGGGGCGGATGCAGATGGTCGAGTGGATTGTTAAGCGCGCGCAGGGCGATCGTGCGCGTGTGGGCACGTTAGCGGGCATGGTGTGTATTGTCGCCAATGTGGCGCTTTGTGCTGCAAAGGGTGCCATTGGTGTGGTTTCGGGATCGGTTTCGATCGTGGCGGATGCCATGAACAACCTGTCCGATGCCAGCTCGAATATCGTGAGCGTGCTGGGCTTTAAGCTGGCGAGCAAGCCGGCCGACCCCGAGCATCCTTACGGTCACGGTCGCTACGAGTATCTCTCGGGTCTGGTCGTGGCGGCGCTCGTGCTGCTGATCGGCCTTGAGCTTATCAAGTCCTCGGTTGAGCGCGTCATCCACCCCGAACCTGTCGAGTTCTCGCTTGCCTTGGTGACGGTTCTAGTGCTTTCGATGGTCGTAAAGCTCTGGATGGCGGCCCTCAACCAAAAGCTCGGTGACCGTATTGAGTCCGATACGCTGCATGCGACGGCTCAGGACTCAAAGAACGATGTCCTGGCCACGGGCGCTGTGCTGGCGTGCGCGATTGTTTCCCAGGTGACGCATGTCAATCTTGATGCTTGGGTCGGCCTTGCCGTTGGCGCCTATATTGGCTGGAGCGGCTTTGAGCTTATCCAAGATACGGTGAGCCCCCTTTTGGGCCAGGCACCCGATCCCAAGCTGGTCAAGCATATCCGAGACAAGATCATGAGCTACCCCGGCGTTTTGGGCGTTCACGATTTGATGGTTCACGACTACGGCCCGGGCAGGAAGTTTGCAAGTGCGCATGCCGAGATGGCGGCCGAGGCCAGCCCGCTGGAAAGTCACGACACGCTCGATAATATCGAGCAGTCGTTTAGGGACGAGGACGGCATGATCGTCACGCTCCATTACGATCCCATTGTGACCGACGATTCAAATGTGGCGAGCATGCGCCTGTGCATCAACGCTATGGCCCAGGAGATCGATAGACGCCTTTCGATTCACGATTTGCGTTGCGTGCCGGGCCCCACGCACACCAATGTGATCTTTGACTGCGTGCGACCCTCGGACCTGCAGATGAGTGCCGAAGACTTAAAGCACACGCTGGCACAACGGGTCGAATCGGAATATCCCAAGTCGATTGCCAAGATTACGATCGACGAAGACTACGTAGGGCATACCCACGAGTAGGGCTGTGCCGGCAAAGCAAGTTATACAGAAGGGGAGACTATGAAGAAGCTGTATCTGCTCCGCCACGGCCAGACGGAATTCAACGTCAAAAAGCTCGTCCAGGGTCGCTGCGATTCACCGCTCACCAATTTGGGTCGTCAACAGGCACAGACAGCCGCCGCATGGCTCAAGGTCCATGGCGTCGTCCCCGACAAAGTAGTCTCATCACCCTTAGGCCGAGCCATGGACACGGCAAGTCTCGTCGCATGCGAACTCCTCGGTCCGGATGCAGCAGTCGAGCCCTGCGAAGGCATCATCGAGCGCAGCTACGGCACCTTCGAAGAAGGCCCCCACGACGCCCTGCCCACCGACGTCTGGGACCCCGGCGAGGACCTGATTCCATTTGGCGGAGAAGGAAGCCATGCCCTGCAGGAGCGCATGGTAGACACCCTCACCAATATCATGGGCGCCGAGGATATCGAAACCCTCCTAGCAGTAAGCCACGGCAGCGCCAGCCGCCAATTCATCAAGGCTGCAGCCCCAGAGGGCTTCGAGCTCCCAGCAAAACTCCCCAACTGCGCCATCATGATCTTCGATTTTGACGAGGAAAAGCCGCAAGCAGAAGGCGAGCCAATGCAGTGTAAGTTCACCCTTCAGCAAATAGTGGACCCCCAACAAAGTAATTAGCTGAGCGAGCAGAGTTAAGCAGACATCAACGTGTCGTCTCCCGAGCTTGGCAGAGGGGCGGCGAAATATATTAAGTTTGTCGCGAGTTCCGCACGCAAAGGAAAGCACTTAATGTGCTTTCCGTCTTGCGCAGGACTGTAGAGCAGCAAACTTAATATATTTCGCCGCCCCTCTGCCAAGCCCAGGCGACTCCACGCACTTTACCTGCGTAAACAATGTGAGTGAAATATGAATCTCGATGGATACGCCCGCAGCCGTGTATACTAAACAGCTGTGTGAAACCAGGGGAGTATTCTGGCTGGACAAAATGCCTGCTTAATAGGGTTGTCAGGTAGTCTGGGCGCAATACAAGACTGGGGAGCACGTCGTGTAAGTAGTGGTCCTCTAGGGGCGTACGCTCGGTGGTGTACGCATTGTCCCAAGACCACGCGAGAGTTGGGATCATATCTTGATCAGCATGATTCTCGGCCGCAAGATTGGCATGACCCAGGTTTGGGACGAGGACGACAACGTCGTTCCCGTCACGGTCATCCAGGCTGGCCCCTGCGCTGTCTCGCAGGTTAAAACTCAGGCAACCGACGGCTATGACGCCGTCCAGATCGGTTTCGGCGACATCAAGGCCAAGAACGTGAACAAGCCCATGGCTGGTCACTTCGCTAAGGCTGGCGTCGAGCCTGTCCGTTTCCTTCGTGAGGTCCGCGTCGAGAACGGCGAGGAGCACAAGGTCGGCGAGGTCGTCACCGTCGCTGATTTCGCTGATGTCGAGAAGGTCGACGTCATCGGTACCTCCAAGGGTAAGGGCTTCCAGGGTCGCATCAAGCGCTGGGGTCAGCGCCGCGGTCCTATGACGCATGGTTCTCACTTCCAGCGTCACCCCGGTTCTATCGGTCAGTGCGCCTATCCTGCGCGCGTCCTCAAGGGCGTCAAGATGGCCGGTCACATGGGTAACGAGCGCGTTACCGTCAAGAACCTTTCCGTTGTCCGCATCGATGCCGAGCAGAACCTCATCTTGGTCAAGGGCGCTGTCCCGGGTGCCAAGAATGGTCTCGTCGCCATCCGTATGGCCTAAGGGCCCAGCCCATTTAGCCCAGCGTCATACCAAGGAGAACACTTAAATGGCAAAGTTTGAAGTAAAGAACAGCGAGGGCAAGAAGGTCGCCGAGGCCGAGCTCGCCGCTGAGGTGTACGGCATCGAGCCGAACATCCACGTTATGCACCACATCGTCAAGTGCCAGATGGCCTCTTGGCGTCAGGGCACCCAGTCCGCTAAGGGCCGCTCTGAGGTTTCCGGTGGCGGCAAGAAGCCTTGGCGTCAGAAGGGCACCGGCCGTGCCCGCCAGGGTTCCATCCGTGCTGCCCAGTGGCGTCACGGTGGCGTTGTCTTCGCCCCCAAGCCCCGTTCCTACGCTAAGCGTATGAACAACAAGGAGGTCAAGCTGGCTATGCGCTCCGCGCTGTCCGCCAAGCTGGCCGATGGCGAGCTCGTGCTCGTCGACGACTACGGCTTCGAGAAGCCTTCCACCAAGGCTGCCGTTGCCATGCTCAAGGCTCTCGGCCTTGAGGGCAAGCGTCTGACCATCATCGTTCGCGATGAGGACGTCAACGCCTACCTGTCGTTCCGCAACATTCCCAAGACGTTCATCATCACTGCCGACGAGGCCAACACCTACGATCTCGTCAACAACAACGCCGTGCTGATGCCCGCCGACATCGCCGCTCACTTCGGGGAGGTGCTTGCTTAAATGACCGCCCACGAGATCATCATCCGTCCGATCGTGTCCGAGCGTTCCTTCTCCGGCATGGAGCAGAACAAGTACACGTTCGAGGTCGCCAAGGATGCTAACAAGCATCAGATCAAGGACGCTGTCGAGGAGATCTTCGGCGTCAAGGTCGTTCGCGTGAACACCCTGACGGTCAAGCCCAAGACCAAGCGCGTGCGCTATGTCGCCGGCAAGACCCGTTCTTGGAAGAAGGCCATCGTCACGCTGGCCGAGGGCGACACCATCGAGGTCTTTGGCAACCAGGCCTAAGACTCGCTGCTGTTGAGTGAGCTCATGCCTCCCAAATAGGGGAGGCGAGAGCTCAAGGTTTTGGGCGTATAAAATGGACACGCCCGGAGCCGTGTATACGTCCGGTGTCATCGCACCCGAGGCAGAACCTCGAATCCCTGTCTGCGATGGCTAACGGATTCCTATTGAAAGGGATTGTAATGGCTGTAAAGCACCTTAAGCCGACCTCCGCTGGTAGGCGTTGGCAGACGATCTCCGACTTCTCCGAGATCACCTGCACCAAGCCCGAGAAGTCTCTTCTCGAGCCCCTGCCCAAGAAGGCCGGTCGTAACAACAACGGCCGCATCACCACCCGCCACCAGGGCGGCGGCGTGAAGCGTCGTTACCGCGTGATCGACTTCAAGCGCAACAAGGACGGCGTGCCCGCCAAGGTTGCCACGATCGAGTACGATCCGAACCGTTCCGCTCGCATCGCTCTGCTGCACTACGCTGACGGTGAGAAGCGCTACATCCTGGCCCCCAAGGGCCTCGAGGTCGGTCAGACCGTCATGTCCGGTTCTGACGCCGACATCAAGCCGGGCAACGCTCTGCCCCTCGCCGACATCCCCGTCGGTACGCTCATCCACGCCGTCGAGTTCCAGCCGGGCAAGGGCGCTGCTATCGCCCGTTCCGCCGGTAACTCCTGCCAGCTGATGGGTAAGGAGGGCAAGTACGCTATCGTCCGCATGCCTTCCTCCGAGATGCGCCGCATCCTCGTTACCTGCCGCGCCACCGTCGGTGAGGTCGGCAACGCCGATCACTCCAACATCGTCATCGGCAAGGCCGGCCGTAAGCGTCACATGAACGTGCGCCCGACCGTCCGCGGTACCGTCATGAACCCTGTCGACCACCCGCACGGCGGTGGCGAGGGCAAGAACCACACCTCTGGTCGTCCCTCTGTTACCCCCTGGGGTAAGCCGACGAAGGGCCTTCGTACGCGCAAGAAGAAGAAGGTCTCGAACCAGCACATCATTCGTCGCCGTAAGAAGTAATTTCGGATACCGAGTTTTAGGAGAAAGCACTTATGAGCAGAAGTCTCAAAAAGGGCCCGTTCGTGGAGACTCGCCTTCTCTCGCGTATCACCGCGATGAACGAGGCTGGCAAGAAGGACGTCGTGAAGACCTGGTCCCGCGCGTCCACCATCTTCCCCGAGATGGTTGGTCACACCATCGCCGTCCACGACGGCCGCAAGCATGTGCCCGTGTATGTTACCGAGTCCATGGTTGGTCACAAGCTCGGCGAGTTCGCGCCGACTCGTACGTTCCGTGGCCACAAGGCCAAATAGGGGGTTAACCGTAAATGGCAACTAAGTCTATTGAAACTGAGGCCACCGAGGTTCGCGCCGTCGCTAAGTACGTGCGTGTTTCCCCCAGCAAGGCCCGCCTGGTGGTCGATCTGATCCGCCGCAAGCCTGTCGCTCAGGCCTTCGACATCCTCCACTTCTGCGACCGCGCCGTCGCCGTGGATGTCGAGAAGGTTCTCCGTTCCGCCGTTGCGAACGCCGAGAACAACAATGGTCTGCGTGCCGACAACCTGGTTGTCGCCGCTGCCTATGTTGACGAGGGTCCGACGCTTAAGCGCATCCGTCCCCGCGCCAAGGGTTCCGCTTCTCGCATTCTGAAGCGTACTTCCCACATCACCGTCGTCGTTGCTCCTCGAAAGGAGGCGTAAAGCTGTATGGGTCAGAAAGTCTACCCCACCGGCTTCCGTCTTGGCATCACCGAGAACTGGCGCTCCCGCTGGTTCGCAGAGAAGGATTACGCTAAGACCCTCGGTAACGATCTCGAGATCCGCAAGTACCTCGAGAAGCGTCTTTCCCGCGCAGCTGTCTCCCGCGTCGAGATCGAGCGCGCTGGCGACAAGGTGAAGGTCATCATCCTCACCGCTCGCCCCGGCGTTGTCATCGGTAAGAAGGGTGCCGAGATCGATACCCTCCGCACCGAGCTCGAGAAGGTCGCTGGCGTCTCCAAGGGCCAGCTCTCCGTCGACGTTGTCGAGATCAAGCGCCCCGAGCTCGACGCCAACCTCGTTGCTCAGTCTATCGCCGAGCAGCTCGAGGGCCGCGTTGCCTTCCGTCGCGCTATGCGCAAGGCTGTCCAGTCCGCCCGTAAGGCCGGCGCTAAGGGCATCCGTATCCAGTGCTCCGGTCGTCTCGGCGGTGCCGAGATGGGCCGTCGTGAGTGGTACCGTGAGGGTCGCGTGCCTCTGCACACCCTCCGTGCCAAGATCGACTACGGCACGGCTGTCGCCAGCACCACCATGGGCGCTTGCGGCGTGAAGGTCTGGATCTACCTGGGCGAGAAGCTCCCGGGCCAGCCTGTTCCCAACCCTGCACTCGAGGGCTCTTCCCGTCCTCGTCGTCGTAACTCCGAGAGGAGGGGTCAGTAGTGCTTGCCCCTAAGCGTATTCTTCACCGCAAGGTGCAGCGTGGCTCCATGAAGGGCCAGGCCAAGGGTAATACCGAGCTGCATTTCGGCGAGTTTGGTATCCAGGCTCTCGAGGCCCATTGGATCACCAACCGTCAGATCGAGGCCGCTCGTATTGCCATGACCCGCTACATGAAGCGTGGCGGTCGTGTCTACATCACGATCTTCCCCGATAAGCCCATCACCAAGAAGCCTGCCGAGACTCGCATGGGTTCTGGTAAGGGTAACCCCGAGGAGTGGGTGGCCGTCGTCAAGCCCGGCCGCATCATGTTCGAGGTCAAGGGCGTGCCCGAGGAGGTCGCTCGCGAGGCTCTGCGTCTTGCACAGCACAAGCTTCCCATCAAGACCAAGATTGTTGCTGCTAAGAACGCTGAGCAGCGCATCGAGAAGGAGATGGCTGAGGAGGCCGCTCTCGAGGCCAAGTGGGCTGCTGAGGACGCCGCCGCCGCCAAGGAGGAGAACTAATGAAGCCCGCAGAGATTCGTGAGCTCTCGGACGCTCAGCTCGTTGAGAAGCTGAAGGAAATGCGCGCCGAGCTCTTTAACCTTCGTTTCCAGATGGCCACCAGCCAGCTGGACAACACCGCTCGCGTCAACACCGTGAAGAAGGACATCGCTCGCGTCCTCACGGAGCAGCGCGCCCGCGAGATCGCAGCGGAGAAGTCCGCTGTCGCCGAGTAGGACCTAAGGAGAGAACATGACTGATTCGCGTAACTCGCGTAAGGTCCGTACGGGTGTCGTTACCTCCGTCTCCGGTGCCAAGACCATCGTTGTCACCATCACCGAGCGCAAGCGTCACCCCAAGTACGGCAAGATGATGACCAGCTCCAAGAAGCTGCACGCTCACGACGAGGAGTGCACGGCTGGCGTGGGCGATACCGTCCGCGTTATGGAGACCCGTCCTATGTCCAAGATGAAGCGTTGGCGCCTCATCGAGGTCGTCGAGCGCGCTAAATAAGCAGTCGCTCTTACGACTTGTACGTTTCCGAAGATGTGCGTATGCCTGGCTTGCATACCACGGGCCGCATAACGGCTGCGCACCTCTCTTCGGTTCTTAGTTCGGAGGAACATCTACCATGATTCAGATGCAAACCATGCTGAACGTCGCCGACAACTCCGGCGCTCGCAAGATTCGCTGCATCAAGGTGCTTGGCGGTTCCAAGCGTCGTTATGCAGGCATCGGCGATGTGTTCATCGGTGCTGTCCAGGAGGCTACCCCTGGCGCCAACGTCAAGAAGAAGGACGTTGTCCGTTGCGTCGTCGTTCGCACCGTTAAGGAGATCCGCCGCAAGGATGGCTCCTACATTCGCTTTGATGAGAACGCCTGCGTTGTCATCAACAACGATGGTTCGCCCGTCGGCACCCGTATCTTCGGGCCCGTCGCTCGCGAGCTTCGTGACAAGAAGTACATGAAGATCGTCTCGCTCGCTCCCGAGACCCTGTAGTTAGGGGAGATATATGTATATCAAGAAGGGCGATAAGGTCCAGGTTCTCTCTGGTAAGGATCGCGGCAAGCAGGGCGTTGTCCTGCGTGCTCTCCCTGCCGAGAACAAGGTCGTTGTCGAGGGCGTTTCGGTCGTCAAGAAGGCCGTCAAGCCCAACGCTGCCAACCAGCAGGGCGGCATCGTTTCGCAGGAGGCTCCCATCGACGCCTCCAACGTCAATCTCGTCTGCCCCGAGTGCGGTAAGGTTACCCGCGTCGGTCACGAGAAGGACGGCAAGAACAAGCTGCGCGTCTGCAAGAAGTGCGGCCACAAGTTCTAAGCTGCCCGCAACATCAAGTTGCTAGCAAAGGCCCGGATGCCATGGCACCCGGGCCTTTTTCTATCCCTACTCGATGGCTTCGGTTCTGCCGTCCTGTCATTCCGGTTGCATCCAGTTTTCGGTGCCGTCTCGAATCGAGTGCCGCCAGGTGACACCCTGTCGCGTTTCGTCGGCTTCGGGGACAAAAGTCGGGACAACTCCAAAAACTATTTTCGAACTCAGGGCTTTGAGTTTTTGTTTTTGTCCCAAAGGGCGCGGCGGGATGCCTTTGGAGGCTCGATAGCGCCAAAAACGCCCGTTTTGAAACTTAAATGCCTTTTCGCGTGCAAGCCGCCAGCTGCAATAGGAAGTGAATCAACGCAGGTGGCTTTCAAGCAGTTTGCAAAACTGCAGGTCGCAGGTCTTCATTGCCAGTAGGAGAAATGAGTAGTCTCAGGTGGCTTGCCCATGAGTTGACGAACGGGATTTGAGATTACGCTGACGTCCGGAAACGCTTCGAGCACGGCGTTACGTTTTTGGGGTTTGGGCGTAGCCCCTGCACCCGCGAGCGCGGGCCTTAAGCCCGCCGAGAGGGTGACGCGTCGAAAACGAAGGGGAAAGAGAGAAGGGGCCGTCCCTATCATTCAGGTTGCGACCGAAGAAGACAAGGAGACCCCCTGAGCCTGAATGATGCCCCACAGACCGCGTCCGACCGAGCTCAAGCCGAGCTTTTCCTGACGTCCGCCTTCGCGAAGATGATGGCTGGATTGGCTATGGATTGGCAACACTTATTTGGACGATTCCGGGAGGGACGGCCCCGCCTCCCTGAACTCGACCGGCGACATGTAGCCCAGCGTCGAGTGGATCCTGAAGTTGTTGTACCAGTGCACGTAATCCAAGAGCTTGGCTCGGAGCTCGCGCGTCCCTCCTCGGTCCTTCGGAGTGGCCGACGATCTCCCCGTTGCAGAGGTCGACGAGCGGGCAGACGTAGTTCCACGACGCCCCGACGCGCACGCAGACCAAGTCGCTGCATATATGGGTGCACGGCGCCCTGCCGCCGAAGCCGCGCGCGACGACGTTCGACACGTCGGCCTCGTTGACCGCCCCGGGGTGCACCTTGAACCTCTTCCTGCCGTATGCGCCGGCCAGGCCGTTCTCCCTCATGATGCGGCAGACGCGGCGCCGGCTGACGGTAACGCCCGACCTCCCGGGCGACGCCTTGATCTTGCGCGATCCGTTCCGGCCCTTGCTGGCGGCGTGCGCCGCCGCGGCCGCCGTCGCCCCCGACATTAAGGTCCTCAAGGGCCGCGTCGTCTCCGGCGACCAGTTCGTCTCGCCCGCGGAACAGAAGGAGCGAATCCTCGCGACCTTCGGCGACCTGTGCTGCGAGATGGAGGGCTGCACCATCGCGCAGGCCGCTTATCTCAACGGCGTGCCCCTCGTCGTCGTGCGCGCCATCAGCGACAAGCCCTGCGCCGAGGGCCGGGTCGTGACTACAACACTTTCGAGAAGAAGGCCGCCTGCGACTGCGCCCGCATCGCCGCGCGCATGGTTAAGCTTTAGGCCCTGCGCGCCGGGGCCCTTCTTTATGTTGGGACCCCGGCGCGCCGGGCCCTTTCCAAAGCGAAGTGTCGAGCCGAAGTGTTGAGCGTCGGCCCTGAATGTTCAATGGCCGTTGTTTTCTGCCCCTCAAGTGGTGGACTTTTCCTCGGAGCTGTTGATTCCCCCACGCGCCCCCTTCCGTTCTCTGTTCTCCCCTTATACTCCTTGTACGAGGAGGTAAGAAGTCATGGACAAGACCACACAGGACAGCTTGGCAAAGAAACCCGTCGACATGAGGGACAGGATTCTCGAGCATCTCGAGGCCCTCACCTCTGCCGTCTCGCTCGACGACCTTGCCCGTCTGTCCACCTCCGACATCGCCGAGACGCTCATCATCTCCAGGAGCCTGGCGAGCCAGTACCTCAACGACCTTGTTCGCGCCGGTCTTGTGGTTAAGGTGGCGGGCAGGCCTGTCCGTTATTTTCATCGCCGCGCGTTCCAGAAGCGTTTTCAGGTAAAGCTCTCTGCAAGCGAGTACGCCTCGCTCGCCGACCTCATCCAGGCGACGGGAATCGCCGATCACCGCGACTTCGCGCGTGCCGTGGGCTTCGACATGAGCCTCAGCTCCGTTGTCGAGCAGTGCAAGGCTGCGGTTCAGTACCCTCCGTTTGGCCTGCCCATCCTCTTGAGCGGCGGCGTGGGTGTCGGTAAGTCTTTCCTTTCTCGCCTTGTGTACGAGTACGGCAAGAACCAGGGCTTGCTGTCCCGCGACTCCTCCTATGTGCGCATCGACTGCGCCGGGGTCCCGGACGCCGCCTCGTTCAACGGGCTTCTTGACGAGTCGATCGCGAAAGCGCGCGGGGGTGTGGTCTTTGTCAACGGCATCGAGGCACTCTCTCCCTCTGCGATGGAGCACTGCCTTGCGACGGCCCTCGGGCTCGATGCCTCCCAGGATGCGCCGCGCGCTCGCCTCGTTCTTTCGACGACGCTTTCCGCCGATGACCTGAAGGTTTCCTCGGCCTACAGCAAAATGCCCATCTGTGCCCGCGTCCCCTCACTCAAGGAGCGGACCCCCGAGGAGCGCGAGGATCTCATCTTGAGCTTCCTGCGCAGCGAGGGGTGCCGAATCGGTTCTGATGTGAAGATCAGCCGCGGCGCATACCGTTGCCTCGTGAACGCGGACTTTTCCGATAACATCGCCGGCTTGCGCGCCTGCGTGACGAACTGCTGCGCCAAAGCGTTCCTCAATCGCGAGGGCGACTACGTCGTCGTTCGCCCGTATCTTCTTCCCAGCGGGCTCCTCTCCTCCGCGCAGATCGATCAACAGCCCGACGATGGCGTTCTGATCGACGCGTCTCTGGATGCCGCCGAGAGCACAGGGCCGGTCGAGCAGGCGCTCGATGCCCTGTGCTCCCTCGATGAGCGATTCTGCGCCGGGGAGCTCTCTGTCTCCGAGCTTGTCTCGCAAGCTGTCTCCGCTGTGCGCGGCGTTGAGGATCACTTGATCTTCGACCACGGCGTCGCCTCCTCGAGGTCGCGCGCCTTCGAGCGCGTCGTGGGCGCGGTCCTTGCCGACGCAGGCTCTTCTTATGGCATCGAGCTTTCGAGGAAGGTCGCTTTTCTACTGGCCCAGGAGATTTGCCTGCAGTTGTGGCCGGGTATCGGCCTGGCTAAGCGAAAGTCTGCCTGTGCGGAGCAAATCTCCCATCTCCTCGGTGCCGTGACCTCCGAATTGCCGTTTGCCTCGAGTGTCTCCGATCAGGTCGCCGCAGACGTGGAAGGGGCGCTGGGAATCTCGCTCGATCACTTCACGAAGACGCTTCTGACGCTGTGCGTCGCATCGGAGTCTCGCGATGCGAAGGCCCTTCGGACGCTCTGCGTCATCTTGTCCCACGGCTACTCAACGGCGACGAGCATCGCCGACGCGGCGAACCGTATGCTCGGCATGCATGTGTACGAGGCTGTCGACATGCCCTACGACCAGCAGCTGAAGGACATCGTCGGTCTGCTCCAGCGCCTCGTCGACCGCCATTCCTACTGCACCGGGGTCGTGTTCCTCGTCGACATGGGCTCCTTGGAGGAGGCCTATAAGGCCCTCGAGAACGTTACCGACTCCACTATCGGCGTGGTGAACAACGTCTCTACCGGTCTTGCGCTCGAGATCGGGGTCGGGCTGCTCGGCGGCAAGTCCATCGCCGAGGTTCTTGGCGATGCGACCGCCGCGTGCGTGACGCACTGCAAGGTGATCGAGCGCGTCAACCGTGAGGACGCCATCGTCTTCTGCTCCGAGTCCGGGGTCGACGCCGCGGAGAGGATACGCCAGCTCGTCTCGCAGAGCCTCCCGCGCACCATAGGCGCGCGCCTGCTCACGAGGCCCTTCAAGCAGCTCGTCGCGAACGGGTCGAACGACGCCGTTTTCTCCGAGCACCGCGTCTGCGCCGTCATCGGCACGGGAGACCCCGGGGTCGCCTCCGTCCCCTTCGTCGCCCTCGAGGACATCATGTCGACGGCGTCCGCCTCTAAGGTTGATGCCGTGTTCGGCAGGTGGCTTGACGCTTCCGAGCTCTCTTCTTTCCACGAGAAGCTGCTCTCGAACATGACGCTGCAGAACGTCATCCGCTCCATCACCATCCTCGACCCGGAGCGGCTATTCCATGAGATCGAGAGCGCCGTGCACGAGCTTCAGCGCAGGACAGGCGAGAAGATCGGCAGCAACGCCATCATTGGGCTCTACGTTCACCTCTGCTGTCTCGTCGAGCGCCTTGTTACCAGAAACCCCATTGAGACCTACGTTGGCCAGGACCGCTTCGAGGAGGAACGCGCCGATTTCATCGAGTCCTTCAGGCAGAGCTTCTCGAGCATCTCGACGCGCTATCGCGTAGAGGTTCCCGTAAGCGAGATCGCATATGTCTTCGACTACATAAGCGTGAGCGCCGCCCCGGCGCGAGAAGAGCGCCTCGGCTCCTCGGACCTCCTGCTCGACGAGTGACCTTCCCCGCGCCGCCGCAAGCTGACCGCGCGTCCTCAATAATCCGATAACCCCTTGCCCGGCGCGAATCCGGATAGCGCCGAGGCAGTACCGAACGTAAAACTTCATTTGATAGGAGCAAACATGAGTGTTGTTATGGCACGAATCGACAATCGCCTGCTTCACGGCATCATCGTGACGCAGTGGGCCCCGGTGTCGGGTGCGACCCGAGTCATGGTCATCGACGACAAGGTCGCCGGCGACGAGGTCCTGAAGTCCACCATGAGGATGGCGCGCCCCGCGGGCATGGCCGTTTCGATCATCTCCGAGCAGACCGCGCTCAAGAACTTCGCCGCGGGCAAGTACGACCGCGAGAAGGTCTTCGTCATCGCCAAGGAGCCCGAGACGATGCTTCGCCTGGTCGAGTCGGGCGTCGAGCTCCCGTCGCTGGTCGTCGGCGGCTCGCTCGTCAAGGAGGACGGCATCCAGCTCACCCAGCGCGCCTACGCCTCCGCCGAGAACGTCCAGAGCTACAAGGCGCTCATCGCCCGTGGCGTCAAGGTGACGGCCCAGTTCGTGCCCGCCGACAAGCCCGTCTCCGTCGCAGACCTCATCTAAGGGGGAAATATGGTCAACTTCACTATCCTGCAGGTCGTCCTTTTGACCCTGCTGGCCTTCATCAAGCACGTGGACTACTACGGCATCCCGATGATCTTCGTCAATTACGCCGTTTTCTGGGGCCTCATCACCGGAGTCGTCATGGGCGACTGGAAGACCGGCCTTGTCATCGGCGGCACCATTCAGCTCATGCAGCTCGGCGTCGCGGGCTTCGGCGGCTCCTCCATTCCCGACTACGGCACGATGGCCATCATCGCCACCGCCTACGGCGTGACCCTGGGCTCCGACACGGGCCTCGCCATCGGCCTGCCGGTCGGCATGCTCGGCATCCAGCTCGACGTCGTCGCCAAGATCCTCAACGGCTTTGTCGTCGAGAAGTCCCAGAAGTTCTGCAACGAGGGTAAGTTCAATCAGATGAACGCCATCCTGTGGGTCTGCCCCGCGCTCTTCGGCCTGTGCGCCGCCCTGCCCGTCTTTGTCTCCGTGACGCTCGGCCAGCCCGCCGTCAACTGGCTCCTCGAGGTCATGCCCCAGTGGTTCCTCTCCGGCCTCACCCTCGCCGGCAAGATGCTCCCGGCCGTCGGTATCGCCATGCTGCTCCGCTACATGCCAACCGCCAAGTACTTCCAGTACCTGCTCGCCGGCTTCTTCCTCTCGGCCTTCCTGAACGTGCCCATCATCGGCGCCGCCATCGTCGGCGTTGCCCTCGCGATTGCGTTCTACCAGCGTGCCGAGAGGGACACCGAGCTCGCCGCCCACGCTTCCGCAGACGCCTTCATCGGAGAGGATGAGTAACCATGGAAAACGAGAACATCACCGCCGTCGCCGAGGGCAAGCCCTCCGGCTACAAGGTCACCAAGAAGGACCTGCGCAACGCGAACTGGCGCTGGCTCATGAGCGTGTGCACCTTCAACTACCAGACCCAGCAGGGCGCCTCAGTCGCCTACGCCCTCTCGCCGGTCCTGAGGAAGATCTACACGAACGACGAGGACTATAAGCAAGCGCTCAACAACCACTTCCGCTACTACAACACCCAGCCTTGGCTCGCCGCCATCATCCTTGGCGCCTGCGTGGCCATGGAGGAGCGCGACGGCCTAGCGGCGGCGGACGCCGTCCAAGACCTGAAGATCGGCACCATGGGACCGCTCGCCGGCGTCGGCGACTCCCTGCTCATGACCATGATCCCGACCATCATGGGCTCCATCGCCGCCTACATGGCCATCGAGGGCAACCCCGTGGGAGCCGGCATCTGGTTCGCGCTCATCCTGGCCATCTTCTGGGTCCGCATGCACGCCCTCGAGTTCGGCTACAAGCAGGGCGTGAAGCTCGTCACCGACTTCAGCGAGAAGCTTCCCAACCTCACTGCCGCCGCCTCCGTGCTCGGCCTCACCGTGGTCGGCTGCCTCATCGCCTCGGTCATCGGCGTCACCTGCCCGATTAGCTTCAGCTTCGGCGACGTCGCGATGGAGATTCAGCCGCTGCTCGACAAGATCCTGCCTGCCATGATCCCCGCCGCCATCACGGGAAGCGCGTATTACCTTCTTACCAAGAAGAACGCGAGCATGACGGCCCTCATCCTCGTGGTGATCGTCCTCGCGATGGTCGCCTCCGCCGCCGGCATCCTCGCCTAGCTTCGACCGAAGAGATTGGTGAATCAATGAGAAAGATAGTTGTGGCGAGCCATTCCCTTCTCGCCCAGGGCTTCAAGGACACCCTCGAGTTCCTTACGGGTAAGGGCGACGCCGTCAACGCCGTGTGCGCCTACGTGAACGACAACGGCGAGGGGCTCGACGCGGCGGTCGAGGCGGCTCTTTCGGGCACTGACGAGGTCGTCGTCCTCACCGACGCGTACGGCGGCAGCGTGAACCAGCGCTTTTCCCGCTTCGCCTCCGACCGGATCCACGTGATCGCGGGTGTCAACCTCCCGCTCGCCATGACGGTCGCGCTCGCGCGCCCCGACGAGAAACTCGACTTCGACGCCCTCGTCAACGAGGCGCGCCAGCAGATCATCTACGTGAACGGTGCCAGTTCCGCCGAGTGCGACGACGACGAATAGAGGAGGTCGACGATGAGAGAGTTCCTTAAGGACGTGTGGATGCACGGCGGTGAGGAAAGCCGCGCCATCACCCCCGAGAACATCACGGGCGAGAAGGGCCGCGCCGCCATGTCGGCCAGCCACCTCGGCGTCGGCCGCAAGGGCTCGTGCTGCGTGCCCCTTGAGTCCGGCGAGACCATCACGCTCGCGGACATCGAGGGCCCCGGCATCATCCGCCACATCTGGATGACCGTCCCCGACAAGACCGCCGCCGGCAGCTTCGTCATGCGTGACCTCGTGCTGCGCTTCTACTGGGACGACGAGGAGACCCCCTCGGTCGAGTGCCCTGTCGGCGACTTCTTCTGCAACGGCTTCGGTGAGCGCGCCATCGTCAACTCGATGCCCATCTGCGTGAACCCGACGGGCGGCATGAACTGCTACTTCGAGATGCCCTTCAGGAAGCACGCCAAGGTCACGCTTACGAGCGAGCACCCCGGGTTCATTAAGTACATCTTCTACACGTTCAACTACGCGCTCACCGACGTGCCGGACGACGCCATGTACTTCCACGCCCGCTTTAACCGCGAGCGCAGCACCCGCAGGGGCGTCGACTACACCGTGCTCGACGGCGTGCGCGGCAAGGGCTACTACGTCGGCACCTACATGGCCCTGTGCGCCCTGGAGCGCTATTGGTGGGGCGAGGGCGAGATGAAGTTCTTCCTCGACGGCGACGAGGAGTTCCCCACGGTCACCTCGACGGGAGCCGAGGACTACTTCGGCGGTGCCTGGGCCTTCCTCGACAGGCCGCCCCACGCGCTGCCCGAGGCGCAGTGCTTCAACACGCTGTTCGCCGGCTACCCGTACCGCTCGACGCGCGACGCCACGCGCGACCGCTTCAGCGCGGGCAAGCCGAACCCGAATCCGATGCTCGCGACTAACGACGACGCGCTGCCCAGGCACGGCCTCTACAGGTGGCACCTTCCCGACCCGATCTCGTTCAAGGAGGACCTGCGCGTGACGTTCCAGGACCTCGGCAACGACGACATCAAGCTCTACGAGCGCGAGGACGACATCTCCACCGTCGCCTACTGGTACCAAAGCGAGCCGCACGCCGTGCTCGCCCCGTTTGCCGCAAGGCAGGACCGCGTGCCCAGGTAGGGTCGCCTCGAAACAAGCCAACGTTATGGGCGCCCGCGGTTGACCATGACTGCGGGCGTCCCTTTGTAAGGAGGATCACATGAGCGAAAAGCAAATGAGGCTCGGCGCCCTCGAAGCCGGCGGGACCAAGATGGTCTGTGCCGTGGTGTCCGGCGACGGCGAGGTCCTCGACCGTATGGAGACCCCGACGCTTACGCCCGCCAAGACCGTCCCGCAGATGATCGAGTGGTTCACCGCCCGCGATGTGGACGCGTTGGGCATCGGCGCCTTCGGCCCGACCTGCGTCGACCCCAACGACGAGCGCTACGGCTCCATCCTCCAGACGCCCAAGCTCGCGTGGCGAGGCCATGGTCTTCGCGCCGCGTTCGCCGACGCCCTCGGGATTCCGGTGGCCTACGACACGGACGTGAACGTTGCCTGCCTCGGCGAAGTGGTCTTCGGCTGCTGCAAGGGGCTCGAGGACGCCGTCTACGTGACCATCGGCACCGGCGTGGGCGCGGGCGTCATGTGCGCGGGCAGACTCCTTCACGGCATGCTGCACCCCGAGGCCGGTCACATGCTGGTAAGGACCCGTCCCACCGAGGAGGGACGCTGCGTCTGCCCGAGCCACGCGAGCTGTCTCGAGGGGCTCGCCTCCGGCCCCGCCATCGCCGCGCGCTGGGGAAAGCCCGCGGCCGAGCTCGCGGACAACGATGAGGTGTGGGCGCTCGAGGGGGATTATCTGGGGCAGATGTGCGCGAACCTCGTGCTCATGTACTCGCCTCGCCGCATCGTCCTCGGCGGCGGCGTGATGCACCAGGAGCAGCTCTACGGCATCGTCCGCAAGAAGACCCTCGAATATCTGGGTGGCTACATCCAGACCGCCGAGCTTAAGGACATGGAGAGCTACATCTGCGCCCCGGGCTGCGGCGGCGACCAAGGAATCCTCGGCGCGGCCGAGCTGGCAAGAAGGGCGCTCGCGTAACTTGCGCTCTCTCCGCCATACAACGCGTTAAGAAAAGACGAGCGCTTCTTGCCAATTGAGCGGCAAGAAGTGCTCGTCTTTTGCATTTGTTTTTGGGGCAGGACGCCCCGCCTCCACTAGAGTCCCTGGACCGCCACACCCACGAGGTTTGGACCGGTGTGGACAAGAAGCGCGGGGCTGATGTCGGAGCGGACGACATCCACCGCGTTGGCCACGCGCTCGCACAGGGCCTGCTCCATGCGGTCGTAGAGGTCGGCGTGGGCCGAGGTGCGGCTCGCGGCAAAGCGCACCTCGGGGTGCTTCTCGACGATGGCGGCGATGAGCTTGGCCTCGGTGCGATGCGGTACTTGCACAGCCATTTCGTGTGCGCGAAGCTGTTGGCTTTCTGGGCCACAGCAATCACCTTCCCCCTAGTATGATGACCTGAACAATCCTCATGCTAGGGGGAAGGTTTTTGTCGCGTAGCGGAAATTGGCCTCCACCCGCTGAGCGGGTGGCTTTCTATGCCGCGCGTGCCGCGCGGCACGGACTAAAGTCCATGAATAAAAACGAGGAAGGCCACGTCCGGCCTCCCTCGCAAAGGGTCTCTGATTACTCCCACTCATTGGGGACAGACTTAAATGAGTACTCTTGAAATGCCGGCGCCTGGGGACGTTCTTTTTCTGTCTGCAGTTTGGAACGTTCCTTTTCTGTCGGCAGTTTGGGACGGTCCTTAGAGCTGCAGCGCGCCATGAGCGACGAGGCGAAGCAGATCATCCTGTCTTTTGAGTTCTAAGCATAAGCCCCTGTCTCTGAGCAATGACCGGTTCGCATTTGTGCGCATTTACGTGCGTGGGATTGCGTGAATATGCGTATAGATGCGCCGTTTACGGGATAAAAATGACCGTTTAGCGGTGAGATACGCAAAAACGCGCACAGAAGCGCGTGTTTGTGCGAATATAGAGCTGTCAGAAAGCAAGGCGTTCTATGACACAGGAGGCACATAATGGCAGATTCCAAGCAGGCTCCGCTCGACGCCGCGGCAGCCGCCAAAGCAGCGTTCGCTTCGGTCCAGGACAAGCCGTTCCCCGACGATATTTTTACGGCTCCCGAGCTCCATTGGGCCGTCATCGGTTGCGGCGTTATCGCCAACCAGATGGCTCAGTCCCTTGCTCTTGCCGGTCGCAAGCTTGCGGGCGTCGCCAACCGTACGCCGTCCAAGGCTCAGGCTTTTGCCGAGCAGTATGGCATCGAGAAGGTCTACGACACGGTTGAGGACCTCTACGCCGATCCTGGCATCGACGCCGTCTACATCACTACCCCGCACAACACTCATATCACCTATCTGCGCGCTGCCCTGGCAGCCGGCAAGCACGTGCTCTGCGAGAAGGCCATTACCCTCAATTCCGCTGAACTCGATGAGGCCCGTGCCATTGCCGCCGAGCACAACGTGGTCCTTATGGACGCTACCACGGTGCTCCACATGCCCTTGTATCAAGAGCTGCGTCGCCGCATGGATGCCGGCGAGTTCGGCCGCATGAACCTCGCTCAGCTCAACTTTGGTAGCTACAAGGAGTACGGCGACCTGACCAACCGTTTCTACAATCGCAACCTTGCCGGCGGTGCCATGCTCGATATTGGTGTGTATGCCCTGTCCGTCATGCGCCTGTTTATGGCGAGCCAGCCCGCCGAGGTCGTGTCTCTAGGCAACACCTGCGAGACTGGAGTCGATGTTGCGGGCGGCATCGTCTGCCGCAATGCCGAGCAGCAGCTGGGCGTCGTGAGCCTTACGCTTCACTCCAAGCAGCCCAAGCGCTCGGTCATCAGCTTTGACAAGTGCTACATCGAGGTCAACGAATATCCGCGTGCCGATCACGCGACCATCGTGTGGACTGCGGACGGCCACCGCGAGGAGGTCCACGCAGGCACCGAGGCTTACGCCCTGTGTTATGAGATGGCCGATCTTGAGAAGGCCGTTGCCGGCGACGACTCCAAGCGCGAGCTTCTGGATTATGCTTCTGATGTTATGGAGCTTATGACCAAGCTTCGCGCCGATTGGGGAGTCGTGTACCCCGAGGAGGAGTAAGCGATGCTTGCGGAAGATAGGCTCAACGCAATCGTGTCGATGGTGCAGCAGACGGGCTCGGTTACCGTACCGGAGCTTGCTGAGGCCCTGGGCGTGACGGCGTCTACCATTCGGCGCGACCTGCAGACGCTCAATCGCGCACACCGTATCGCCAAGGTGCACGGTGGGGCGACGAGCCTTGAGCGCGCGCACGTGACGCGCGACCTAACGCTTAATGAGCGCAGCGATCTCCATAACGACGACAAGGAACGTATCTGCGCCCGTGCGGCGGCGCTGGTGGAGCCCGAGAGCTTTGTGTACATCGACTCGGGCTCGACGACGCTCAGGCTCATCGAGCATCTTCCACACCTTGAAGGTGTCACCTATGTGACTGATTCCGTGCTCCATGCTCAGCATCTCGCTTTGCGCGGCATGCGTACCGTGGTGCTGGGCGGCGAGCTCAAACCCGAGACCGAGGCGCTCGTTGGCCCCGATGCCTTGGCAACCTTAGACCGTTACAACTTCAACTGCGGCTTTTGGGGCTCTAACGGCATTGCCGCCGAGCAGGGCTTCACGGCGCCCGATATCGAGGAGGCGCAAGTAAAGCGTATCTCGATGCGCCATACGGCCAAGCGCTTCGTAATCTCGGACGCCAGTAAATTTGGCATGGTGGCGCCCGTCAAGTTCGCGGACTTCCGCGATGCAACGATTATTACCGCAGGCGAGGTCCCCGCCAAGTACCGGGCAATGGACAACGTCGTCACGGTCTAACGGCAGGGACGGGCTAAGGCCAAAACCACCGCGAAGGTGCCCGTCCCCATTGTGGTGGTTAGTAATGAAAACTGAGTAGTTTTCTCAATAGAAAAGCGGCAACGTCCATCCCGGGCGTTGCCGCTTTTGTTGTCTACCGGTTTGTCTAAATCTGTAACAACTGGACCGTTAAAAGTGGGCTAGATGTTACAGATTGAGATACTTCCGAACCGTGCCGTCCATTTGTCTCGATCTGTAACAGCTGGGACCGATTTTGCCGAGTTATTGTTACAGATTGAGATTTTCTCTTGCGGGGGATTCGAATGTCTCGATCTGTAACAGATAGACCGAAAAATGGGTTCTAACTGTTACAGATCGAGACGTTTTGGCGCCACGGCTGAGCCATCGTGGTGGCTTTGACGTTTGCCCAGATAAAACCTGCCAAAATAAACCTGTCCCTTTTTGGCGGGTTTTAGGGCTCCCAGGGGCAGGGGGCTTCGATGTGGATGTGCTCGCCGGTTACGGGATGCGTAAAGGACACGCTGTGGGCATGGAGCATGAGGCCACAGGGACGTGGCGTGCCGTACAGGTCGTCGCCTACCAGGGGATGACGCTCGCTCGCCAGATGCACACGGATTTGGTGCTTGCGGCCGGTGAGCAGCTCGACATCGATATACGAGCGCGTGGGCAGGCCACGACGGCTTTTAAGACGCTTGAGCACCTTCACGCGCGTCTGAGACGGCTTTCCACTGGCGCCGACGCGCATCTTGCGGCTATCGTGGCGGTCGCGCGCGATGGGCTTGTCGATGAGCTTCTCGTTCCAGTCGATCTTGCCCTCGGCGAGCGCCAGGTAGTGCTTTTCGAACGCGTGGTCGATGATCATCTGGTCAAAGGCGGGCTGCGTCTGCTTGTCGAGTGAGAACAGCACCACGCCGGTGGTGTCACGGTCCAAGCGGTTGAGCGGCTGCATGTCGGTCGCGGCAAAGCCGTCGCCCATCGCCAGCAGCAGGTCGCTGGCGTAGTCGGTGAGCGTGCGCTCGCCGGTGCCGTCGCCGTGGACGATCATGCCGGTGGGCTTGTCGATGGCCATGAGCCAGGCGTCGCAGTAGAGGACTTGAGGTTCTTCGTTCACGTGTAAGCCTTTCGGTTAGCTAATTCCCACAAACATGCAGCCCGAGGTCGCCCCGCGCAGGCGGGCGGCGGGCTTACGGCCGGCCTGTGCGGCCTCGACGGCGCGGCGGACGCGTGCGACGGCGCGGCCCACCTCATCCGTCTCGAGCAGCGTGCCGTCCACCATAAGACGGCGCACGCCGGCGTCGAGCAGCTGTGGTACCTGCGGCGTAAGGTCGATGGGGTAGGCGTCGTACAAGCGAGAGCGGCCATGGATGTCGGTGCGCACGGGCATGACCTTGCCGTCGATATTCTTGAGCGAGAGCTTGCGGGCACGCAGGCGGCAGTTGGCGCAATCGTGGATGCAGCCGTTGGCAACCTGCAGAATGCAATGCTCGCTTGTCATGACGCGCGGGCGGCCAAAGACGGTGATGCCCAGCGCCGCGGGCGCGGCGGCGCCGAGCGAGACAATCTCGTCGAGCGTGATCTCGGGCGAGAGCCAAAACGCACCGGCTCCGCGCTCGGCAAGCGCTTCCATGCAGGGCGTGTTATGAACCGGCAGGCAAGAGCGAATCTCGGCCGTGGCGCCAACCTGGGCGGCCAGGGCAAGCTCAGAGATGTTGCCAATAGCGACCGTGGCACCGGCAACAACCCACGGGTCAACGCGGACGTGGTCAACGGCGCGGCAGGCCTCATCGAGCACGGGTACGATGCCCTGCTCAAACGTATCGGCGGGGGAGAGCTTGGCCGCATCGAGCGCGTTGGTGGTCATGTAGATGCGCGTTGCGCCCTCCGCGCGGGCTGCCTCGGCAGCCTCGAGCGTGGTGACGGTGGCGCAGATCTGCGGCTCGTCGCGGTAGTGCGCGGGCGCGGGGCGGGAATCACTGGTTACAATCACCGGCAACTCGAGCGTTTTCGCGCGCTCCTCGTACGGCGCCAGAATGGCCTCCTCCAATGCCTTGCAGGCGGCGGCGCGCACCTTGTGCACGGCGGAGAAGCCCATACCGCAGCCGGCGTCGAGCGAAACGTCAAAGCTCGCTGCCTCAAAGGGCGAGGAGCCCATGCGGCCGACGTGCTCTACCAAATCGGACGCCTCGACCGCGCGGGTCTTGGCGGCCTCGACGGTAAAGCCCGTGGCCGTGGCCGTAAGCGATGGGGCGTCGCAGCAGGTGAGCGTCACGGTAAACGGTTCGCCCAGATACGCCACAACGGTTACATCAACGGCGCGGCGGCGAAGCACGTCGCGCTTGAGCGCGGCGCCGGCGGCGTCGATGGCGCGCTGGCTGCGGATGACGCGCACGCGGCAGCCCTCGGGCATGCTGCGGGGCACGCGGCACTCGATGATGTCACCGACGGCGGCATCATCGGCAGCGATAGTGGTTAGGAACTGATCGAACTCATCATCGTGGCGAAGCTCCAGCAGGTCGCCCTTTTCCACGGGCTCAAACAGCTCAATGCGGGCGATGGCGGCGCGGCGACGGCGGTCGTCGGGCTTGAGGCCGCGCACATCTCGGTTGGCCGGGCGGCTGCCCAGCACCGTGCCCACGATCTGGCCGCGGTTGTTGGAACGCTCATAGCTCATCATCTCGTCGCCCGAGGTGCCGTCCTGATAGGCGTGCGTAAAGTCGCGGTTAAAGCAGCGCTTGAGCTGGCGCTGGCGGGCGGCTTTCTCGTCCTTGGCAACGGTGGTTCCGGCCAGCATGTCATCAATCTGATGACGATACACGTCGACGATGGAATACACGTAATCGGGCGCCTTCATGCGGCCCTCGAGCTTGAGCGATGCGGCGCCGGCGTCATACAGACGGCGAACAAGCTGCGAAGTGTTGGTGTCGCGCGGGCACAGCGCGCGCTCGCGACCGGCGGGGGAGAGCGTGCGGCCGTTCTCGTCGATTAGCTCGTAGGGCAGGCGGCAGGGCTGGGCGCACATGCCGCGGTTGGCCGAGCGGCCCGCCATGGCAAAGCTCGACAGCAGGCACAGACCCGAGTAGCAAAAGCAGATGGCACCGTGGCTAAAGACCTCGAGGTCGACATCGGGCGCGGCGTCGTGGATGGCGGCGATCTCGTCGATGGAGAGCTCGCGCGAGAGGGTCACGCGGTCGGCGCCCTGCTCGCGGCACCAGATGGTTCCGCGGTCGTCATGGATGTTCGCCTGGGTCGAGATATGCGTCTCGATGCCGGGCATCGTGCGCTTGACCTCAAAGAACAGACCCCAGTCCTGGATGATGAAGGCATCGGCGCCCAGCGTGGAGCAGCGATGGATGAGTTGCAACGCATCGGCCATCTCGGACTGCTTGATGACGATGTTGACCGTGACGTAGACGCGCGAGCCGGCCAGGTGTGCAGCGCGGCAGGCCTGCTCAAAGGCCTTATCGGTAAAGTTCGTTGCCTTGCGGCGGGCGTTGAAGCTGCCCATGCCACAGTAGATGGCGTCTGCCCCGGCAGCGAGTGCGGCGGCGAAGGGCTCCGGGCCTCCGGCGGGGGCCAAGAGCTCGGGTCTACGGTTGGTGGTTCGACTGGCGGTTGCGGTCATATCCTGCCTTTCAAAATGCTCAGATAATCAAAAGTATAGTGGTGCCATCGCGGCAGGCGATGCCCGTGCTCTAAGCGGGATAAAGTCTTCAGCAGCTTGGACTGGCTGCTTCATATGAGAACCGTTCAGCGGTCCGGGGAAACCGTTGGGCGATAAAATATTCTCGAAGGCTGATAATTATCTTGCATCGGGCAAACTCATCCCCTACTATCCCAATCAAGCGCGGTGTTCAGACCGAACTGTGCCTCCCGGTGTGAACGCCGCGCTCCCGTTCCCTTTTACTTGTAAGGAGAAAAACATGAGCAAGACCGTCGTGTCTTCCGATAACGCACCCGCAGCCATCGGCCCGTATTCCCCCGGTATCCAGACTGGCAACATGGTGTTTCTGTCCGGCCAGCTGGGCATCGATCCCGCGACCGGCAAGCTGCCCGAGGGTGTCGAGGCCCAGGCCAAGCAGTCCCTCGCCAACGTCGAGGCTCTGCTGACCGCTGCCGGCGCCACGTTTGCCGATGTCGTCAAGACCACGGTCTACCTGGCCGACATCGCCGACTTTGCCGCCGTGAACGAGATTTACGCCTCCAAGTTCGAGGCTCCGTTCCCCGCGCGCAGCGCTTTCCAGGTTGCCGCCCTTCCGGCTGGCGGTCTGGTCGAGATCGAGGTTGTCGCCGCTCTCTAAGGTGTTGGTAACAACTAAACATGACATGCAAAAAGACCCTGCAGCGCGTGCGAGCTGCAGGGTCTTTTGTCAAGCGATGCGACAAAAATGATCCGTTTCCCTTCGTCCCCAAGGGATCACGTTTAGCCTTCCTTGCGGACTTTTTGCAGGTAGCGGTATACGCTGGGCTCCGAAATGCCCAGCGCGGTGGCGGCGCAGGCCACAGCGCCCTTGAGCATGAACACCCCGTTGCCGTTGAGGTGGCGAATGACGTCCACGCGGTCGCTCTGACCAAGCGACGCTACATCCAGCCCGCGTGCGCTCAGCAACTCGGCAATGCTGCGGTCGATGAGCTCCTGCGTGGACTCCGAAAGGCTTTCGACCTCGATAGGGGCGGGCTCCGTGCGCGTCGGCGCCGCGTCGAAGCATGCCATGAGCTGCTGCGCCATGGTGTTGATGGAGCGCACGGTCGAGAGGTCGGTGTTGACGCAGAGCATACCGACGATCTCGTTATCCTCGCGGATAAAGTACGTCGCCGACTCCAGCGTTTTGCCGCCGGCGCCGCGGCCCTCGTAGCCCGTAATAAACGGCAGGTCGCGATACTTGGGGTCGTGCATGATCTTGAGCGCCAGATCGGTGGCAGGACCGCCGATCTTACGGCCGCTCACGATGCCGTTGCGAATATCGACGATGGCGTGGTCGGGATCCGAGAAATCGTGCAGCACGATCTCGCTGTTCTTGCCGAGTATCTGCTCCAGGAAATCGACCATCGGCAAAAAGCGGCGTACGGTCTCGTTCACGGGCAACTCCTTTGGGTGAAATCGGAAATGTTCATAACAATTTTTTCTCATGGTAACACGCTGCTCATCATCTCGTATATCCGCAGGTACATTGCGTAATGCAGACGAACGGTATGATTTTGGCGGTAAACGGTCGACCAAAAGAAAAGTAAGATGTTATTTAGACCAGACACATTCCTGACCTGCGGAAACGAGTTATTTCAGCCGAAGAATAGTCTGATAACAAAAAATTATTATTGAGAATGAGAATCATCTTTAATACGATATGCAACGAAGGCACAACCTCAACCCCGCACTGCGTCACAATAGAGCGTTAGATGCGAAAACAACTACTTCGAGGATTGGTGGTCAAATGACCCAGGAGACGGTTACGAACGGCACTGAAGCCCTGTTCACTCGTGAAGGCATGCCTCCCGTTAAGGAAATGATCCCGTGTGCCCTTCAGCACGTACTGGCTTCGTTTGCCGGTATCATCACCCCGGCTGTCATCATGGCCGGTGTCTACGGCTTTAATAGCCAGCAGAGCACCGACATCATCCAGGTCGCGCTCATTCTTTCGGCGATCGACACGGCCCTTCAGGCCTTCGCTCCCTTCCGTCGCATCGGCGGCGGCCTGCCCATCGTCATGGGCGTTTCGTTCGCGTTCCTGCCGGCTCTGCAGGCCATGGGTGCCTCGGGCTTTAGCTTTGGTGCGCTGCTGGGCGGCGAGATCGTCGGCGGCGCCGTCGCGGTCCTCTTTGGTCTGGCCTACAGCAAGATCAAGTGGCTGTTCCCGCCCGTCGTGACCGGTACGGTCATCTTCTCCATTGGCGTCTCTCTCTATCCCACGGCCGTCAAGTATATGGCCGGCGGTATGGGTACGCCGCTATGGGGCACCCCGCAGGCCTGGTGCGTCGCTCTTATCACCTTCGCCGTGGTCTTTGCGCTCGCCAACTTTGGCAAGGGCACGCTCAAGCTGGGATCCGTGTTCTTTGGCATGATCGTTGGCATGATCGTCTCCATCCCCTTTGGCATGATCGACTTCTCCAGCGTCGCCACCGCTCAGGTCTTCGCCCTTCCCAAGCTCATGCCCTACGCGCTCGAGTTTGATCCCGAGGTCTGCATCACCCTCGCCGTCGTGTTCCCCATGGTTGCCATCCAGGTTATCGGCGACGTCTCCGCCGCCTGCCTGGGCTCCATCGACCGTATGCCCACCGAGCGCGAGCTCTCCGGCGCTATCGTGTCCCAGGGCCTCACCTCTATGGTCGGCGGCCTGCTGGGCGGTCTTCCCACCAGCGCCCTTGGCCAGAACGTGGGCATCATCTGCTCCAACAAGGTCGTCAACAAGTGGGTCTTTGTGATCATCGCGGCCGTCTTTGCCATCGCCGGTCTGTTCCCGCAGCTCTCTGCCGTCCTTTCCGCTATCCCGCAGCCCGTCATCGGCGGCGCGACCGTCGGCGTCTTTGGCACCATCACCATGAACGGCGTGCGCATGTTCACCCGCGAGGGCCTCACGCAGCGCACTACCACCATCGTCGGTACCTCCGTCGTCTTTGGCCTGGGTATCTGGATGGCCAGCGGTTGCCTTGCCGGCGAGGGTATGCCCGCCTGGGTATCCACCGTCATCGGCTCCAATGCCGTAACCCCCACCGCCATTATGGCCATTGTCCTTAACCTGATCCTTCCGCAGACGCCGGTCGTGGCTCAGCACATCGATGCTGCCAAGGACGCTGCCGTGGATCTGGTCTTGCCCGAGAGTAAGAAGTAACCAATTCGGTGCTATTCGTCGGCGGGCGCATCGCCTCGTCCGCCGACGTCATGCGGCGCCAAGCCGCACTTCAAAGGGTTTGTCCCTTTGGTGAAGCGTTGACGGGAGAGGGCCCGTTTCCGGTGTAGGCCGGCGCTTCGCACTCCGCCATGTCAGAGGTGTCAAACCCCGCCCCTGATGTTGAAGGGAGCATTCATGCTTCTGGTCGCTAACGGTTCCGTTTTTACCCGCAACGCTCAGACCCCGTTCATTCCCAACGGCGCGGTCGCCATTGACGGAGATACGATCGTCGAAGTAGGTCCCGAGTGCGAGCTCAAGGCCAAGTACCCGGATGCCGAGTACGTCGACGCCCAGGGCAACCTCATCATGCCCGGACTCATCAATTGCCACACCCACATCTACTCGGGTCTGGCCCGCGGCCTTGCCATTAAGGGCTGCAACCCCACCAACTTCCTGGAGAATCTTGAGCAGCAGTGGTGGAAGATCGACGACAACCTGACCCTCGCCGGCACCAAGGCCAGCGCCTATGCCACGATTCTGGACTCCATCCGCGATGGCGTCACCACGATCTTCGATCATCATGCAAGCTTCTGCGAGATCCCGGGAAGCCTCTTTACCATTAAGGATGCAGCTCAGGAGCTGGGCATGCGTTCGTGCCTGTGCTACGAGGTCTCCGATCGCCGCGGCCAGGAAAAATGCGACCAGGCCATTGCCGAGAACGCCGAATTTGCCCAGTGGGCCGCCAAGGAGCGTCGCGATAACGACAACCACATGATCGCCGCCATGTTTGGCGGACATGCCACCTTTACGCTTTCGGACGAGACCATGGACAAGATGGCCGAGGCCAACAACGGCCTGACCGGCTTCCACATCCACGTGTGCGAGGGCATGAACGACGTGTGGGACTCCCGCCTCAACCGCGGTGGTATCAGCCCCGTCGAGCGCCTGCTGCAGCACAACCTGCTCGGTCCCGACACCATGCTCGGCCACTGCATCCACGTGACGCCTGCCGAGATGGATATCGTCAAGGAGTCCGGCACCTGGCTCGTCAACAACCCCGAATCCAATATGGGCAATGCCGTGGGCTGCGCTCCCGTGCTCGAGTTCTTCCGCCGCGGCATCCCCGTGTGCATGGGCACCGACGCCTACACCCACGACATGCTCGAGAGCCTCAAGGTCTTCCTGATTATTCAGCGCCACAACGCCGCCATGCCCAACGTGGGCTGGTGCGAGGCCATGACGATGCTGTTTGAGAACAACGCCAAGATGGCGAGCAGGTACTTCGATCGCAAGCTCGGTGTGCTCGAGGCCGGCGCTGCCGCCGACGTCATCGTCATGGACTACAAGCCCTTTACGCCGCTGAGCGAGGAGAACATCGACGGCCACATGCTCTTTGGCATGATGGGCAAAAACTGCCGCACCACCATCATCAACGGCCGCGTCCTGTACAAGGATCGCGAGTTCGTTGGGATTGATGAGGACAAGATCAACGCGTGGACCATGGCTGAGTCCAAGAAGCTCTGGAGCGCGCTCAACGATCGCGCCTACTAATTACAAGTAGATTCACGCGCGTCGGATGTTTCGCCGCATCCGACGCGCGTATAGGCGGCCTCCGCGGGGTCGCCGGCGCTGTGCTAGCGCTACACCGTATTTGCGCCCGCCGCGCGGTCTCGCCGGGCGTTACAGAGAGGAGCTCATTATGAGCGACATCATGAGGCCGATCCCGTTTTCGCAGCTGATGAACTGGATCATCGAGGAGCACAAGACTCAGGGCGCCGTCTTTGGCGTGCGCAAGATGGTCACGACCAACCAGGAGGGTGCGCTTCCCATTTTTGACGAGCGCATCGAGACTCCGTTTGGCCCGGCCGCCGGTCCCAACACGCAGCTTGCCCAGAACATCGTGGCCTCTTATGTGGCCGGTTCCCGCTTCTTTGAGCTTAAGACCGTTCAGGTTATGGACGGCGAGGAGCTCTCCAAGTGCGTCAACAAGCCCTGTATCGTGGCGCAGGACGAGTGCTACAACTGCGAGTGGTCGACCGAGCTCGAGGTTCCGCAGGCCTTTGCCGAGTACGTGAAGGCATGGTTCGCCTGCCACCTGATCGCTCGCGAGTACGGCCTGGGAAGCCCGGACGGTTTTGTCTTTAACATGTCGGTGGGTTATGACCTGGAGGGCATCAAGAGCCCCAAGGTCGACGCCTACATCGAGGGCATGAAGGACGCCAGCGGCTCCGACGTCTGGAACGAGTGCCGCGCATGGGCGCTCGCCAACCTGGACAAGTTCGAGCATGTCGACGCCGCGTTTGTCGAGTCTATCCCGGCACGCGTCTCCAACTCCATTACCGAGTCCACGCTGCATGGCTGCCCGCCGGCGGAGATTGAGCGCATTGCGACCTACCTTATCACCGAGAAGGGCCTCAACACCTACATCAAGTGCAACCCCACGCTGCTGGGTTATGAGTTTGCCCGCCAGCGCCTCAACGAGCTGGGCTTTGACTACATCGTCTTCGATGACACGCACTTCCGCGAGGACCTGCAGTGGGTCGACGCCGTGCCCATGTTCGAGCGCCTGATTGCCCTGTGCGCCGAGCGCGGTCTTGAGTTTGGTGTCAAGCTCACCAACACGTTCCCCGTCGACGTGACGAGGAACGAGCTGCCCTCTACCGAGATGTACATGTCCGGCCGTTCGCTGTTCTCGCTGACCATTGAGGCTGCCCGCCGCATTACCGAGCAGTTCGATGGCAAGTTGCGCATCAGCTACTCCGGCGGCGCTACGGTCTACAACATCCGCGCCCTGTATGACGCCGGCATTTGGCCCGTCACCCTGGCGACCGACGTGCTCAAGCCCGGTGGCTACGAGCGCTTTAGCCAGATGGCCGGCGAGTTTACCGACCTGGATGGCAAGCCGTTCGCGGGCATTTCGCTCGAGGCGGTGACCGCGATCCAGACCGATTCGCTCACCAATCAGCTCTACAAGAAGCCGCTGCGCCCGCTACCCGACCGCAAGGTCGCCGGCAAGAGCCCGCTTTCCGACTGCTTTACCACGCCGTGCCGCACGAGCTGCCCCATCCAGCAGGATATTCCCGCCTATCTGGCGGCTGTTGACGAGGGCCGCTACGAGGACGCATTCAACATCATCATCGAGCGCAACGCCCTGCCGTTCATTACCGGCACCATCTGCCCGCATCCCTGCGGCCGTGCCTGCGAGCGTGCATTCTACGAGCCCGAGGGCGCCCAGATCCGCGCCAGCAAGCTCAAGGCCGCCCGTGAGGCCATGACCGCCGTGCTGCCCAAGCTGCGCGCCCAGGCCATCGCCAACGACGGCGAGCGCAACGTTGCCGTTATCGGCGGCGGTCCGGCCGGTCTGGCGACGGCGTTCTTCCTGACGCGCGCCGGCGTGCCCGTCACCATCTTTGAGGCCCGCGACTCTCTCGGCGGCGTGGTCCGTCACGTGATTCCCGAGTTCCGTATCGCGAGCGACGATATCTCCCACGACGCCGAGCTCTGCCTGGCCTTTGGCGCCAAGGTGAAGCTCAACGCCCGCGTGGAGTCCATCGACGAGCTCAAGGCCCAGGGCTTTACCGACGTGGTCGTGGCCACCGGTGCCTGGATGCCCGGCTCTGCGGGCCTGGGCGAGGGTGCCGAGCTCGATGTGCTGGAGTTCCTCGAGGCCGCCAAGAAGGGCGAGAAGCTCGAGCTGGGCGAGGACGTCGTGGTCATTGGCGCCGGCAACACCGCCATGGACGCGGCCCGCGTGGCCAAGCGTCTGGCTGGCGTGAAGAACGTGCGCCTGGTGTATCGCCGCACCAAGAAGCAGATGCCCGCCGACGAGGAAGAGCTCGATCTTGCTCTTGCCGACGGTGTTGAGCTTTGCGAGCTGCTGGCGCCCAAGGCGCTCAACGGCACCGTGCTGACCTGCGACGTTATGGAGCTTGGCGAGCCGGATGCAAGCGGTCGTCGCAGCCCCGTCGCCACGGGCGAGACCGTCGAGCTGCCCGCCACCACGGTGATCTGTGCCGTGGGCGAGGGCATCGACGCTAGCCTGTACGACGCCGCGGGCGTCGAGCACGACCGTCGCGGCCGCCTTGCCGCCACCTCCACCGGCGTCGAGGGCGTCTGGGCTGCAGGCGATTGCCGTCGCGGTCCGGCCACCGTGGTCGAGGCTATTGCCGACGCCGCCGAGGTCGCCCGTGCCATCGCCGGCGTGGACTTTAACAAGTACGCCGACTGCAACGAGCAGGCCGGCCGCGAGGACGCCTGCTACGAGCGCAAGGGGTCGCTGTGCCGCGACAAACGCAATTGCACCAAGACCCGCTGCCTGGGCTGCGGCTCGGTGTGCGAGGTCTGCTGCGACGTGTGCCCCAACCGCGCCAACGTGGCAATTAGGGTGCCGGGCCTGGCCAAGCATCAGGTCGTCCATGTCGACGGCATGTGCAACGAGTGCGGTAACTGCGCCGTGTTCTGCCCCTACCAGGAGGGTCGTCCCTACAAGGACAAGCTCACCCTGTTCTGGAGCGAGCAAGACATGGAGAACTCCGAGAACGAGGGCTTCCTGGCTGTGGACGAGGACCACTTTAAGGTCCGCGTCGCCGGCACGGTCCGCACCGTCTCGGTCGATGCCGTCAACACCGGTCTTCCCGAGGCCGTCCGCCTGACCATCAGGGCCGTGCGCGACAACTATTCGTACCTTCTTAAGAAATAGGCGAGTCTCTTATGGCCAAATCCATTCAACATAACGTGGCCTACGTTGCCTGCGGAAGCGGTTGCGCCTCCGCAGGCGGCGACGCCCGCTGCAGCGAAGGCTGCATTGGCTGTGGCGCCTGCGTCACGGCCTGTCCCCACGGCGCCATTTCGCTGGTCGATGGCATCGCCCGCGTGGATCGCTCCAAGTGCACGGGCTGCGGCCTGTGCGGCATGGCGTGCCCGCAGCGCGTGATTGCCTTCGTCCCCGGCTACCAGAACATTCTGGTGCGCTGCAACAACACCGATAAGGGCGCCATTGCGCGCAAGGTCTGCGACACGAGCTGCATCGGTTGCGGTATGTGCGCCAAAAAGTGCCCCGCTGGCGCTATCCGCATCGAGGACAACTGCGCCCATATCGACGGCGTGGACTGCCTGTCGTGCGGCATGTGCGCCGTCGTCTGCCCGCATGGCGCCATCCACGACCGCACCGGCATCGCCGCCGGCGTGTAGAAGGGAATCACCATGGCACAGGAATTCACTTTTACCGTTAACGGCGTCGAGCGCACGACGACCCAAAACAAACCGCTGCTGCGCTACCTGCGCGACGACCTGCATATCCATTCCGCCAAGGACGGCTGCTCCGAAGGCGCTTGCGGCACCTGCACCATCCATGTGGACGGTGCGGCCGTCAAGGCGTGCGTACTGACCACCGCTCTTGCCGCCGGCCGTAACATCGTGACCGTTGAGGGCCTGCCCCAGGACGTGCGCGAGGCCTTTGTGTACGCCTTTGGTGCCGTGGGCGCCGTGCAGTGCGGTTTTTGCATTCCCGGCATGGTCATGGCGGGTGCAGCGCTCATCGCCGAGGACCCCGAGCCCACCGAGGAGCAGATCAAGTACGCCATTCGCGGTAACGTCTGCCGCTGCACCGGCTACAAAAAGATTATCGAGGGCATCTCGCTGGCCGCTGCGGTGCTCCGCGGCGAAAAGCAGATCGACGAGGACCTGGAGCGCGGCGACGACTACGGCGTGGGCAAGCGCGCCTTCCGTATCGACGTGCGCAAGAAGGTGCTCGGTGAGGGCAAGTACCCCGACGATATCGACGAGCTCGATCAGCCAGGCCTGACCTATGCCAGCGCCGTGCGCTCCAAGTATCCGCGCGCCCGTGTGCTCTCCATCGATACCTCCAAGGCCGAGGCCCTGCCCGGTGTGGTGGGCATCCTGCGGGCCGAGGACGTGCCGGTCAACCAGGTCGGCCACCTTATCCAGGACTGGGATGTCATGATCGCCCAGGGCGATATTACCCGCTGCGTGGGCGATGCCATCGTGCTGGTGGTCGCCGAGGATGAGGCGACGCTCGAGAAGGCCAAGAAGCTCGTAAAGATCGATTACGAGCCGCTGGAGCCCGTGCGCAACATCGCTGAGGCCAAGGCTGCCGACGCGCCGCGCCTGCACGACAGCTTCTTTGCCTTTGGCAACACGGTGGAGCTCAAGGACAACGTGTGCCAGAGCCGCCATGTGACGCGCGGCGACGCCGCCAAGGCGCTGGCAGAGAGCGCGTTTACCGTGACGCAGCGCTTTACCACGCCTTTTACCGAGCATGCCTTCTTGGAGCCCGAGTGCGCCGTTGCCTTCCCGTACAAGAACGGCGTCAAGGTGCAGTCGACCGACCAGGGCGCCTACGACACGCGCAAAGAGTGTGCCCACATGTTTGGCTGGGACAACGAGCCCGAGCGCGTGGTCGTCGAGACCATGCTCGTGGGCGGCGGCTTTGGCGGCAAGGAGGACGTGTCCATCCAGCACCTGGCCGCGCTCGCCGCATATAAGTTCCAGCGTCCGGTGAAGTGCAAGCTCACGCGCGCCGAGTCGCTCGCTTTCCATCCCAAGCGCCATGCCATGGACGGCACCTTTACGCTGGGTTGCGACGCCGAGGGCAACTTTACCGGCCTGGACTGCGAGATCAACTTTGATACCGGCGCCTATGCGTCGCTATGCGGTCCGGTGCTCGAGCGCGCCTGCACGCATGCCGTCGGTCCCTACAAGTACCAGAACACCGACATTCGCGGCTTTGGCTACTACACCAACAACCCGCCTGCCGGCGCGTACCGCGGCTTTGGCGTCTGCCAGTCCGAGTTTGCGCTCGAGAGTCTCATCGACCTGCTGGCAGAGAAGGTCGGCCTGGACCCGTGGGAGATCCGCTACCGTAACGCCATCGAGCCGGGTGAGGTTTTGCCCAACGGCCAGATTGCCGACTGCTCCACGGCGCTTAAGGAGACGCTGCTCGAGGTCAAGGATGCCTACTATGCGCATCCCGGACACGCCGGCATTGCCTGCGCCATGAAGAATGCCGGCGTGGGCGTGGGCCTGCCCGATGCCGGCCGCTGCAAGATTCGCGTTGAGGGTGGCCGCGCCGTGGTCTATGCCGCCACGTCCGACATCGGTCAGGGCTGCAACACCGTCTTTTTGCAGGATGTTGCCGAGGCATGCGGTCTGCCGCTGAGCTGCATTGCCAATGGCGAGTGCTCCACCGAGAACGCTCCCGACTCCGGCACCACGTCTGGCTCGCGCCAGACGGTCGTGACCGGCGAGGCCGTGCGCGGCGCCGCCTTCCTGCTGCGCGATGCCATGGTTGGCATCGAGGCTGGCAAGCCTGCGCCCGATACTCCCGTGAGTGCGCATGGTGACGGCGCCAAGATCGAGTACGACGATGGTCGTGCCTATCAACTGCGCACGCAGGAACTCGTCGCCGGCCAGGGTGTGCATCCTCAGGATCCCGTGGCCGCCATCAAGGCGCTCGAGGGATGCGAGTTTGGCTACGTGTACCTGGAGCCGACCGACAAGCTGGGTGCGGATGTTCCCAACCCCAAGAGCCACATCTGCTACGGATTTGCCACGCATGTGGTCATTCTGGACGATGACGGCCGCGTGAGCGAGGTCTATGCCGCGCACGATTCCGGCAAGGTGGTCAACCCCATCTCCATCCAGGGTCAGATTGAAGGCGGCGTGCTCATGGGTATGGGCTATGCGCTTACCGAGGATTGGCCGCTCAAGGACTGCGTGCCCCAGGCAAGGTACGGCACGCTCGGGCTGTTCCGTGCGCCCGAGATTCCGGATATCCACGCCATCTACGTGGAGAAGGACGAGCTGTTGCCCGTGGCATACGGCGGCAAGGGCATTGGAGAGATCGCAACGATCCCCACGGCGCCCGCCGTACAGAACGCCTACCGCGCGTTTGACGGCAAGCTGCGTCCGGATCTGCCCATGGTGGATACGCCGTACAGCCGCGCCCGCAACCGCGGGTAGGGTAGGGCGCGGACAGCCATTGCTGACGAGCTGTTCGCGCTCAACATCAACTGGATATGCTGCGCCTTTGGCCCCGGTTCCATCGAAAGCCGGGGCCTTTTGTTTGGAGCGGAAACTGTGTCCCGGAATTGCCACTCAGAACGGGACACGCTTTCCGGATGGGATGCTTGGCGGAAACTACGGCCCAGTTTTTGGCTCCAGAACGGGATACATTTTCCGGAACAGTCCACGTGCGGGGGTGTACCGCCCCTTTTCGTGCTCCGCTTGTCGAATTACGTTATAGCTAGACATATTATAGGAAGGTATAATATAGCTAGCTATAACGTAAAGGAAGGATGGCCCTATGTTTATCGGAAGAACAGTGGAAATGTCCGAGCTCAATCGACTGTATGGCACGGGCTCCTTTGAAATGCCTGTGATTTACGGCCGCCGTCGTGTGGGCAAAACGCGT
Source organism: Collinsella sp. (assembly GCA_019419455.1). GTDB lineage: Bacteria > Actinomycetota > Coriobacteriia > Coriobacteriales > Coriobacteriaceae > Collinsella. The sequence goes on from DXZW01000044.1 coordinate 109,745, forward strand.
CTTATCACAGAGTTCATCCAAGGCAAGAAGGCTATTTACTTTCAAGCTCGTCGTACCAATGCGGAGGCAAACCTGCACGGCTTTAGCCAGGCGATACTTGCAGGCTCGGTTGGTGCTACAGGCGTGTCGTTTCGTAGTTTTGACGAAGCGTTCGATGCATTGGCCACCATGGCTCGCACGGAACGTTTGGTTGTCGTGATTGACGAGTATCCCTATCTCGCCCAATCGAATCCCGAAATCAGCTCGTTGCTGCAAGACAAGATCGACCACTTATACAAAGAGATCAGGCTAATGCTGATCCTATGCGGCTCGTCTCTTTCGTTTATGGAGGAACAGGTGTTGGGCTACGAGAGCCCACTATACGGTAGGCGTACGGCCCAGTTTAAGATCATGCCGCTCGATTTTACGACGACCCTCGGGTTGTGGCAGAACATGGGTCGCGAAGACGCTGCAGTTTGCTATGGCATGACGGGTGGCATTCCTGCATATATCGAGAAAGTCGATCCTGCCGCACCGCTCAAGGACAACATCAAACGTCTTTTTCTTACTCCTACGGGCTATCTCTTTGAGGAGCCGAGTAACCTGCTATTGCAAGAGTGCCGCAATCCCGAGCAATATGATGCGATCGTGCAAGCAATTGCTCAGGGGCGCTCGAAGATCTCAGAGATTGCGAGCTCTACGGGAATCCCTGCGAGCAACGTAAAGAGCTATGTGGATAAGCTGGCGTCGCTTGGGATTGTCGAGCGCGAGCTGCCCCTAAACGAGACGAGCAATAAGCGAGCCGTGTATCTGCTTAGCGACCAGATGTTTAGGTTCTGGTACAAGTTTGTGCCGCAGAACATTGGGCTGATTCAAAACGATATGGCCGAGATGGCGTATAAGCGCATTGAGCCGCACGTATCGGATTACATGGGTACGGTCTTTGAGCTCATATGCAGACAATACGTGTACGAACTCGCGCGGGCGGGCCAGCTCGATGTGGTTCCGGCGAGCGTCGGGCGCTGGTGGGGGACGGATAATCGCACGCATACGCAGGAAGAAATCGACTTGATTGTTGACGATGGCGAGGGCGCTGCGTTGTTTGCGGAGTGCAAATGGCGCAATGAACCGACGGGTGAAGACGTGCTGCAAAAGCTCGTGCATCGAAGCGAGCTCTGTAGACGGCAGCATAAAAGCTACATGATCTTCTCGAAGCGTGGCTTTACGCAGGGATGTCGAGATGCCGCGGCGAACAGGGGAGATACCAAGCTGATTTCGTTTGCCGAGATGTGCGAGCGGAGATAACCAAGCGCGCTCTGATGTGATGCTCGGAATGGGTTGCGCTTTCCGGATCGCCCTTCAAGCGGAAGCTCATATGTTCAAGAAATGGGAGGCAGCTCATCGCGAGCCGGGGCCTTTTGTTTGGAGCGGAGGCAGCATCCCGGAATTCAGGCAATCCGGTGGTCAGGGGTTGAGCGAGCGTTGCGCTAAGGATGCCAAGCGTAAAACCTTCAATGAAAATAGCGTAAAAACTGCATCTGCCATGGCGTAAAAACTACATTGAATGTAGCGTAAAATCAGCATTGAGAATGGCGTAATTTCGCATATCGCGTGATAGAGAGGGACGGCCGTCTGTGGATGCACCAAAGAGATTGACCCAAAAGGGATATAGACCCCGGCTCATAGAGGAGCGCCTCGACACCCTTATGCGGGCGTTTGGCTGTGTGGAGATCAACGGCCCCAAATGGTGCGGCAAGACCTGGACGGCGCTCTCTCGCTCGGCGAGCGTCTCCAGGCTCGATGAGCCTGCGCAGCGCGCGGCGGCAGAGGTCGACCCAAGCCTGGCGCTCATCGGCGATGCGCCACACCTGGTCGATGAATGGCAGGAGGTGCCCGAGGTTTGGGATGCCGCCCGGCGCTTCGTGGACGCGAGCGGCAACGAACGCGGGACACTTTTGCTCACGGGCTCGACCGCGCTCAAAAGCGAGGAGCGCAGCCATGTTCGTCATTCCGGCACGGGTAGGATCGCCCGTCTGTCAATGCGCCCCATGGCCCTGTGTGAGTCGGGCGACGGCGAGCCGCTCGTGTCACTGGCAAGCCTCTTTAAGGGCGAGGGTTTTGCCCCTCAGCATCGCGAGAACACGGTGGATGACGTCGCCCGCTGGTGCTGCAGGGGCGGTTGGCCTGCAAACCTTGGGCTTTCGGAAGAGCTTGCGCGAGAGACGGCAAGCCAGTACGTGCACTCGGTGCTCGACGTTAACGTGCTGGATGAGGGCATGTCGCCCGAGCTTGCACACGGCCTTTTGCGAGCTCTTGCCATGAACGAGAGCCAGGCCGTCACGTACAAGACGCTCATAAAGGACGCCTCGTACGGTGAGGCGGGCCCCGACGAGAGGACCATCGCTGCGTACTTGGACCTCTTCAACAGGCTCAAGCTGACCGAGGACCTGTGCGGATGGGAGCCGCCCATGCGCTCGAAGGCCCGCGTTCGCGTGCGCCCCAAGCGCTACTTCTGTGACCCGTCACTTGCGGCGGCGTTGCTGGGGGCTACCCCTGAGCGGCTGCTTGGCGATATGCAAACGCTAGGGATGCTCTTTGAGAACCTCGTTCTGCGCGACGTGCGCGTGTTCCTTTCCACCTACGGCGGTGTCGACAACAGCGTCCATTATTTCCGAGATGAGAAGGGCCTTGAGGTCGATCTGATCGTTGAGCACGACGGGCGCTGGGGAGCCATCGAGGTCAAGCTGAGTGATGCGAAAGCAGACGATGGAGCGAGAAATCTCAAGGCGCTGGAGAGGAAAGTGCTCTCCAATCCTGCCGCCCAGAATGCCGCGCCGGCGTTTTTGGCGGTCGTGGTTGGAAAGGGGAGCATTGCCTACACACGCGACGACGGCGTGGCGGTGATCCCCATGGCGGCACTTGGGGCGTAGTGGTCTTGCGGGGCGTGCCGTGCTTCCTTTACCGAAAATCCATTTGGTAAACCAGATACTCGCGGATAGAATAAAGTCGACGGCAGCCCAAGTTCTGGAGAGCTGGGCAGCGCCGTTGCTTGGTCAAGAGGTCAGTGCCTTAATGGCAGCGACTTGTTATGCTTCGAATGCTGCTTGAGTGCCTCGGAAAGTTCGATAAGCGCCGTGAAGAGCGAGACCAAAGCAACCAAGAGCTCTACGAGCTCTGATGGGCCCGGGATGACCTCTGATTCAAGTCACCGGGCCTAAATCTTTTTCATGCATTTGAATAGAGCGGGCGACTCTCTTGGGGCCGTCTGCATGGCGTGCGACCGGCGCATGGCATTGCGCTCCGCTTTCATGTCCGCACGAGCGTCTATCCTTACGGCAATGTAGCCGCCTATGTAGCAAGCGACAAGCAACGGAGAGAGGCCATAACCGTGTCAGCTGAAAAGACGCCGTGCGTCTCGGCTATCGATACGACGAACTTTGCGCGCCAGATTGTGCTGGACTTTGAGTTTGCGCCGGTGCCAAAGCAGCGCCAGCGCCGTGGGCTGCGCAACGAGATTATCGAGGTCGGCGCCGTCAAGCTCGACTATCACGGCAACGTTATGGGCGAGTTCTCGCAGTTTGTGCAGACGGACTTTATCGAAGGCGTTGCGTTCCCTGTCCGCGAGCTTACGGGGATATCGGCCGTGGACACCGCGATGGCCGATCCGCTCTACGTGGTGATCAAAAGGCTCAGCGATTGGATCGGTCGCTACTCCGCCCAGATAGTTTGCTGGAGCGGGGCGGATCGTCGACAGCTTTTGACCGAGTGCCAGGCAAAGTACATCGACCTTGCCACATTTCCTACGGACTGGGCAGACCTGCAGGCGTTTTACACCTCGATCATGGACGTGGGCAGCCACGGTTGCGTCTCTTTGAGTGACGCGGCAACGTGGTTTGGCATCGAGTTTGACGAGTCGACGGGCCACGCCCACAGCGCCCTTGCCGATGCGCGCGTGACCGCCAAGCTGCTCAAGCAGATGATGGACGGGGACTACCGCGTGAGCCCGCGCGCCCAGGAAGTTCGCCAGCGGTGGGGGATGGGCGAGCGAGCCCAGACGCGCCTTTCCGGCAAGTGCCCCGAGCTGGGCGACCTGCTGCTAAAGCTGAAGGCGGAGGGAAGGTAGGGGTGCTTATTTGGCGACAAGCAGAAGGAACGGTTGCGCGAGGGATTCCGGAATCAGCATCAGAGGGCTGTGCTTGAGATGCTATTCAAGGCCACACTGACATCCGCTGAGACTAAGCAGGTCAAGAGCGTGGACATCGAGAAGGCATCTATTATCGAAGAACGACTTGCAAACATGATTCGCTGGATGGGCAGGCATAGACCCGTGACGCTGCGCGCGTTATCGTGCACAATGAGGCATACGGGCTGCCAGTGGCGAACTATCCCGACGAGGTTCTGAGCAACTGCATCACCGAGATTTTCGAATACTTCTACGAAGAGGGATTTGGCGGCGTAGAGCAATCTGATTTTACGTGTTTGCAGGAGGAAGCCGGTATGGCAGACGAACTTGTTTTTAGTGGTGGCGAGATAGTCTACACCATGCCTCAACTGCCCAAAGTTGCATCTGCGCCGCTGAACGGTAGCGCCGTACTGGTTGGTTTTAAGGACGCTCCCGATGGAGAGGAGGTCCTCTTTGATTTTGACCCTCGGGCTGAAAAGGCTACGAAGCTCGACTATGAACTTGCAGCCGTTAGCGGGCTCCTTACGGGCGCGTTGAATATCCTTTGGCAGAAAGACTTCAACCTAGAGGGTGCCAAAGAGTGGGGCGACGAGAAGGTTGGCAAATTCGTTCTTACGATTGCCAAGTCTGCGGGTATGACAAAGGCGGATGCAACTCTAGAAGACGCTATTCGCTTTCTAGAGAAAGAGTTTCCTCTTGCCGCGGACAAGCTGACTGCCGAGTTTGGCGGCGGGTTTCAACATCATCTGCGGGATTTCTCGCACCACCCGAGCTTGGTTGGCCTTGCGTGTTCGATCCTTTCGCAATTCACGTGCAAAGGCTATGGTACCGATACAGCCGGCCGGTTTGTCGCCTTTGACCTGCCTGCCGCCGCCTTCGATCCCGACTGCCCTCTTATAGGTAGGAACGTTCCAGAGAAGATCGCGTTTGGCACTCTGTTCTGGGCGATGCATCTCGTGAGCGACATGGCGGGGTCTAGTTCAAACCCCGGTAAGGGGACGGGCATTCCCGGCGTCGTGCTGTCCCTGCTAAAGGAGCTCTCCTCCCTGCCTGTTTTTCAAGACATGCAGATTGCCTATAAGGGCGAGGATATTCGCATTCAGCAATGGATCTCAAAGCTGTTTAACGGAACGGCGTTCAAAACCGAGGACGGCAAGCCCATTCGCTTCGACCTTCGGACGGAAGTCGGCCTTCTCGATCAAGCTTTAAGCCAGGTGCCGGCAGTCGTGGCCAACGAGGTTATCGTTCGTTGTCTCTACATGCTTTCAAGGCTCAAGGCCGAGCTAGAACGTTGCGAAGTGAGCAAGGTTTCCGGCTTGCGCAAGCTCAAGGCTTTGCATTTCATGCCCTACAACAGCAGGGCCCTCACTCGCATGGTCACGGTTTCGAGCACTTCGTTCGTTTTGGCGAATCTGGCGACGGCGGCGGTCAGGGCGGGTATCGAATGCGAGGGGAACAAGGTCGTTTTCGCCCAGAAGTTCTTCTTGCGAATAAACTACGTTGGAGTTGGACGCCTTGCATTTGCCCTCCATGCCGACTGGGGCTATATGGCGGAGGAAATGTCCGAGGCTTGGGCTGAGCGCGCCAGGCGCCGCCAGGATATCTTCGATGGATTCCACTTTTATAGCCTAGATAAAGAAACGACGAGGATTGCCTTCTCGCTGAAGCTTGCCGCCATCAACTACGACTGCGGGAACGAGAAGAACGAAGTGCGCAAAGGGCAAAAGAGGAGCTGGGCTCGCGCGTGGCAGGATTCGGTCGCGGATGGCCTAGGCATTGATGCAGATGGCTACTTTTTGAGCGAGGAAGATGCATACGGAGCCCTTGAGGCTATTTCGCGGCAGCGAGGCGGTAAGGTGCGCGCCCTGCTGGTTGCACAGGAGCTGGTTGAGTTTTGCCCCTATTCGCAGTTAGGAGATGAAGAGAAGAAGGAATACAAAGGTTTGAAGGAGAATGGGTCTTGGGTTAGAGATGAATTTCCCAAGAGACAAGACGCGGCTGATTTGGACGCCATACGTTCCCTCGAGAAGCGATGTAAGGCGCGCATTCGCGGGCTTTCAGGCGCGTTGCCAAAGTTTTTGGTGGGCGGAGCCATCACCGCGGTGGTGGCCGTGGGCACTGGAGGAGCTGCCGCGGTGGTCGCTCCAAATATCGCTGTCGGTATCTTTGGAGGCTCGTTTGTTGGCCTCCACGGAGCTGCGCTTGTCAATGCGAGTCTTGCCGCTGCTGGCGGCGGCGCCTTGGCCGCCGGCGGCATGGGCATGGCTGGCGGCACCGCTTTAATTGCTGGCGGCGGCGCTGCGCTTGGCCTTTTGGGTTCTGGCGGCGTTGCCCTGGCGGCGTCGATGGGGGAGGACTATGCTCAGTTCGTGCTCGTTGAATGCTCAAGGCTTCTCGCATTTCTTGATGTGGCAACTGACCGCTGCCCGCATGAGGGGGCCATTTTGGTGCGGAAAGCAGCCGAGGCCGTGCAGCGCGGCATCGCTGGCATTGAAGAAGATGTCGAGAAGGAGAATGGAAAGGGAAATCGCAAGGATGGCAAGTTACTTAAGCAACTGAAGAAGGGTCTTGGGTATTTGACTTCGACCCTTAAGCAGATCGAGAAGATGCAGAGGCGCCTTGGCACCGACGGTGAGAGCGAGCCGCTCAACAGCTTGCCGGCATCAGATGATGAATAAGTACACTGCATATTGATGACCCGGGATGACCACTGATTCAAGTCACCGGGGCTCATTTTGTTTTAACGCAGACTCTATGCCGGTAAGCCTGCGTACGATGCCGCTTGTCGAGGCCAAGTATGGGGCGCTTGATATCACACGAATAATTACACTTGTTTAGTTGAGCTCTACACCAACTTTTTTGACACTACCCTCCTTGCGGGCACAATGGACTCTATCAGCGCACGCGGACAGAAATTAAGCGCCGCCTGCGAAATGACGTGCAAGCGACGCTTGATTACGCGGCAATTATTCGGCCTAAATCCGGAAAAGTGTCGAAATCGGCACCTCAAAAGTACGGAAAAGTGTCGAATCTGACGGTCTCAACATCCGGAAAAGTGTAATCGGATGACAAAACAGCACGTAAAAGCTGGTGCTACATGCGGACGCTTCAGCTGCCCCCAGCCCTCGCTACTCGTCGTCCTCGTCGTTGGGGTCGCCCTTGAGGGCGTTGATGTCCAGGTACTGGTTATCGTCCTCTTTTTGCTGGGTCTCCGACTCCGCTTGGGTGGGACCGCGGAACAGCTGGAATCCCTCAAACGCAATGACGCCGAGCAGGGCAATGACAATGGCGATAAAGGCAACCTTGACTGCCTGCGGAAATTCCGAGAAACGCAGCGCCTTTTCCTCGGCGTAATAATCGGCGAAGCGCTCTTCGCCCGTGCTTTTGGTATACACCGGCGCGGACGCGGCCTCCGGGTCATATTCCGGTGCAGGCGTGGCAGCGTACGGATCGTTGAGATAATCGCTCGATGCGGTGCCATAGTCCTCGGTCTCGATGCGACCGGTGCCAGCATAGCCATCGGAATAATCGGAATATGCCGCACCGCCCTCATAGTCCGCGGCGCTCGTGTTAGCGGCAAAAAGCGGGTTAACTGGAACGTCGAGCGCCGGCATGCCGGTAGAGGTCTCATCCAGATCGGCTGCAGCCCAGGAATCGTAGGCAACCTGATGGGCAGCGGGCTCATCGAGCCTTGTGACCGGAGGCTTGCGTGCCGCAGGAACAGGCAACTGCTGGGCGCTGTACATAACGGTGCTGTCGGCCGATTTGCCCCGCGTCGCTGCAGCGAGAAATGCCGCCGTCTCGGACGGGTCGCTTGCGGGTCGGGGAGCGGGCGTGGGCGCCGAAGTGGGTGCGGGCGTAGGCGCGGGCGTCGAAACAGGCGACTGCGCAGGAGTCGGCGCAGATGCGGGCTCAGGCGCAAGTGCGGGATTAGGGCTTGACGGGCGAGCCCCGCCGCCCATGAGTTCGTCGGCGGTCCACGGGCGATCATCCATCACGTCGTCAAGGCTCAGCGAAAACAGGTCGTCTTCACCCTCATCGAACATGCGGTGCACATGTCCATCAATTGCCGGAATCAATCCGCGACCGGTGCATGATGCCTTGCTCAACGCCATTCTGTTCCACCCTTTCGAAATACCAATGACATCGATTATATGGAACTTCCCAAGCAGCTCGGTCTTGGATTCATGCTTTCCAGAACTCGCGCCCAAAAAGGGGAGGGGTGCAGGCGCGCTGACTATTTGTCGCCGGCCGCCGCCTTGGCCTCATTGAGGTAGCTATAGAAGCTGTATTTGGAGATGCTAAAGAACTCGCAGGCGCGCTCGCTCGACTTGGAAATGAGGAAGGCGCCGCGACGGTCGAGGTAACCAATGGCACGAATGCGCTCGTCTTTGGTCATGAGTGCCGCGGGCTTGCCCACAAACTGTTCGCACTCGTGCAGCAGGTCCTCGAGCAGGTCGCCGATGTTCTTGGTAATGGGCTCGGGCTCGGTATAGCCCGTGCCGCCGGTGCCGGTAAAGGCGTCGAGCGAACGCTCAAAAGCCTTCATAAGCGTAATGTCAAAGTTGATGCCCAAAATGCCGACGGGCTTGCCCTCGTCGTTGCGGATAAAGATGGTTGAGGACTTGAGCAGCTTGCCATCGGTGGTTTTAGTGAGGTACGGCTCGCGGTCGTGTACGTCGGTGCTGCCCTCGTGCATGGACTCAAACACGATATGGCTGGGGCCGTCACCCAGTTTGCGCCCGCTGACGTGGCCGTTTTCGATCACTACGATGGAGTGGTCCACGTCCTCGGTCTCCAGATCGTGGACGACGACTTCGCAGTTGGGGCCAAATTGGAGCGCCAGGCCGTGTGCAAGACGCTTATAGAACTCAATCTGTGCGGGGGTCATGGGTGCCTTCCTAAAAATTAGTTTGGGCACACTTTGCCATAAACCACACCTGTTCGCAAACAAATACATAGACAGGCTAATTGGTGACCGTTCGGCGGCGAAAAGGTACCGATTACGGCAACAAACAATTTGTTAGGTTTACCAATCAAAAAGTGTGATAGAACATTGCTAACAAACTTTTTGTTTGGCATCCACATAAAAGTTCAGCCGTGTGAATGGGATCGGGTTGGAACGCGTATGCGGGGGCCGGCAAGAGAGAACTTAAGGAGTTCACCGTATGGCCGATAAGATCCAGTGGGCGGGCAACACGATGCCCAAGAGCGATGACAAGCACTTGGGAATCATGAGCCTCGACCACGTGAAGAAGGCCCGCGCCTTCCACCAGTCGTTCCCCCAATATACCGTCACTCCGCTTGCCCGCCTGGACGGCCAGGCCGCGCGCCTGGGCCTGTCCAACCTGTGCGTTAAGGACGAGAGCTATCGCTTTGGCCTCAACGCCTTTAAGGTCCTGGGCGGTTCGTTTGCCATGGCCAACTACATTGCCGACGAGACCGGCAAGGACGTTGCCGACTGCACCTTCGACTACCTGACCTCCGATCAGCTTGCCAAGGACTTTGGCCAGGCCACCTTCTTTACCGCCACCGACGGCAACCATGGCCGCGGCGTGGCATGGGCTGCCAACAAGCTGGGCCAGAAGGCCGTCGTGCACATGCCTAAGGGTTCCACCAAGCCTCGCTTCGATAACATCGCCGCCGAGGGCGCAACGGTGACCATCGAAGAGGTTAACTACGATGAGTGCGTGCGCATGGCCGCCGCCGAGGCCGACGCCTGCGAGCGCGGCGTCATCGTTCAGGACACCGCCTGGGAGGGCTACGAGAAGATCCCGTCCTGGATCATGGAGGGTTACGGCACCATGGCCTCCGAGGCTGCCGAGCAGCTGCGCGAGATGGCCATCAACCGCCCGACGCACGTGTTTGTCCAGGCTGGCGTGGGTTCGCTCGCGGGCGCCGTGGTGGGCTACTTCACCAACCTGTATCCCGATAACCCGCCCACCTTCGTCGTGGTTGAGTGCGCGCCTGCCGCCTGCCTGTACAAGGGCGCTGCCGCCGGCGACGGCGATCCGCGCATCGTGGACGGCGACATGCCCTCCATCATGGCCGGCCTGTGCTGTGGCGAGCCCAACATTCTGGGTTGGGATATCCTGCGCAACCACACCACCGCCTTCGTGTCCTGCCCCGACTGGGTCACCGCTCGCGGCATGCGCACCCTGGGCGCTCCCGAGAAGGGCGACCCGCGCGTCATCTCCGGCGAGTCCGGCGCTGTGACCACCGGCCTGGTCGAGACTCTCATGCTCGATCCCGAGTACGCCGAGCTCAAGGAACTCATCGGCCTGGACAAGACGAGCTCCGTGCTCTGCTTCTCCACCGAGGGCGATACGGATCCGGATCAGTACCGTCGCATCGTCTGGGAGGGCGAGTACCCGACTTGCTAGCAGGGTGACCTGTCCGGGCGGCGGAGCATATGTTTGCTCCCTGCTCGAACAGTCCTGCTCGCACGGAGAGCACATTAAGTGCTCTCCGGCTCGTGCGGAACTCGCGACGGAGCAAAGTCCTCCGTCCGCCTCCTATGGTTGCTTGCTTGCCGGGTGCTCGACCTCACGCTGCTTGGCACAAGTGATCTATCTGAAATATCTACCTGTAGGTAAACCCTTGTAGAAAGGTTGACTGTTATGACTAAGGAACTCGATTTCGAGGCAATTAAAAACGCTGCTGATTCTCACCGCGCTGACATGACCCGCTTCCTGCGCGCCATGATCTCGCACCCCTCTGAGTCCTGCGAGGAGGGCGAGGTTGTCGCTTGCATCAAGGCCGAGATGGAGAGCCTTGGCTATGACGAGGTCAAGGTCGATGGCTTGGGTAACGTCATGGGCTTTATGGGCGAGGGCGACAAGATCATCGCCATCGACTCCCACATCGACACCGTCGGCATCGGCAACATCGAGAACTGGGATGCCGATCCCTATGAGGGCTACGAGACCGACGAGATCATCTACGGCCGCGGCGGCTCTGACCAGGAGGGCGGTATGGCTTCTGCTACCTACGCTGCCAAGATGATGAAGGACATGGGCCTCATCCCCGAGGGCTACAAGATCATGGTCGTCGGCACCGTCCAGGAAGAGGACTGCGACGGCATGTGCTGGCAGTACATCTACAACAAGGACGGCATTAAGCCCGAGTTCGTCATTTCCACCGAGCCTACCGACGGCGGCATCTATCGCGGTCACCGCGGCCGCATGGAGATCCGCGTCGACGTTCACGGCACCTCCTGCCACGGCTCCGCTCCCGACCGCGGCGACAACGCCATTTACAAAATGGCCGACATCATCGCCGACGTCCGCGCCCTCAACAACAACGGCTGCGACGAGTCGACCGACATCAAGGGCCTCGTCAAGATGCTCGACCCCAAGTACAACCCCGAGCACTTCGAGGACGCCCGCTTCCTGGGCCGCGGCACCTGCACCGTCAGCCAGATCTTCTACACCAGCCCCAGCCGCTGCGCTGTCGCTGACTCCTGCGCCATCTCCATCGACCGTCGCATGACCGCCGGCGAGACCTGGGAGTCCTGCCTGGACGAGATCCGCAACCTGCCGGCCGCCAAGAAGTACGGCGACGACGTGAAGGTCTCCATGTACATGTACGACCGTCCGTCCTGGACCGGCGAGGTTTACGAGACCGAGGCTTACTTCCCCACGTGGATCAACAAGGAGACCGCTCCGCACGTCAAGGCCCTCGTCGACGCCCACAAGGCCATGTTCGGTGACGAGCGCATCGGCTGCGAGCCCAGCATGGACAAGCGCACCGGTCGTCCGCTGTGCGACAAGTGGACCTTCTCCACGAACTGCGTTTCCATCCAGGGCCGCTATGGCATCCCCTGCGTTGGCTTTGGCCCGGGTGCCGAGTCTCAGGCTCACGCTCCCAACGAGGTCACCTACAAGGACGACCTGGTCACCGCTGCCGCCATGTATGTTGCTGCTTTGAACCTCTACGATCCGAGCCAGGCCGATGGCGACGCTACCGTGTTCCGCGCTGGTCTGACCAACAACAAGATCGACTAGTCCCATTCCTTGATCTTGTTGAGCCGGGGACAGCCTGTGTCCCCGGCACCCCCCTGTTGACTTGGGGCCCGCGGTCGTTATCTCCCATGCTTCCTCAACGGTAGCGGGTCCTCGTCATAGCGCTCTGCATGTTCTAGCCACACGCGCATGCCGGAGCACATCTGCTCATTGCGATCGTTTCATCTATGGAAAGGATATTTACATGGACGCCAAGTTTACCGAGCTCGTCGAGCAGCTGAACGGCCTCGATTTTAAGGGCATGTACGGCAGCGACTTCCTGCACACCTGGGATAAGACCACCGATGAGCTCAAGGCTCTCTACATCGTTGCCGACGCCCTGCGCGAGCTGCGTGAGAACAACGTTTCGTCCAAGATCTTCGACTCGGGCCTGGCCGTCTCCCTGTTCCGCGACAACTCCACCCGTACGCGCTTCTCCTTCTCTAAGGCCGCCAACCTGCTCGGCCTCGAGCTGCAGGACCTGGACGAGAAGAAGTCCCAGATCGCTCACGGCGAGACCGTCCGCGAGACCGCTACCATGATCTCCTTCATGGCCGACGTCATCGGCATCCGCGACGACATGTACATCGGCAAGGGCGACGCCTACATGGCCGAGGTCTCCGAGTCTGTCCAGCAGGCCTACGAGGACGGCGTTCTGGATCACCGTCCCACGCTCATCTCCCTGCAGTCCGACTCCGATCACCCCACGCAGTCCTCTGCCGACATGCTCTACCTCATCAACGAGTTTGGCGGTCTTGAGAACCTCAAGGGCAAGAAGGTTGCCGTCACCTGGGCCTATTCGCCCTCTTACGGCAAGCCGCTGTCCTGCCCGCAGTCGCTGATCAGCCTGCTGCCCCGCTTTGGCATGGACGTCACCCTGGCCCACCCCGAGGGCTACGACCTCATGCCCGAGGTCGTCGAGCGCGCCAAGGGCTATGCCGCCGAGTCCGGCACCACCTTTAAGCAGGTCAACACCATGGCCGAGGCCTTCGAGGGCGCCGACATCGTGATCCCCAAGAGCTGGGCTCCGTTTGCCGCCATGGAGAAGCGTACCAACCTGTACGCGGAGGGCGACGACGCCGGCATCGCAGCGCTCGAGAAGGAGCTGCTCGCTCAGAACGCCACCCATCAGGACTGGTGCTCCACGACCGAGCTCATGGAGAAGACCGCCAACGGCCAGGACACTATCTTTATGCACCCGCTGCCCGCCGACATCTCCGGTGTCTCCTGCGAGCACGGCGAGGTCAACGCCGACGTCTTTGACATGCACCGCGTGGGCATGTACAAGGAGGCCAGCTACAAGCCGTACGCCATCGCAGCCATGATGTTCCTGCAGAAGGTTGCCGATCCCGCCGCTACCCTCAAGGCCCTCGACGAGCGCAACACCGCCCGTTGGTTCCAGGCCTAAAGCCGCGCTGAGGTAAGCCATGTAAAGGGGGCGCTCTGCCAACCGGCGGGGTGCCCCTTTTTGCATCGTGGGCGTGCGGGATAAGCGCTTTCGATGTAGATGCCCCGCGACGCGAGTTATGGGTACGATGGTTTCAGGGGAGGTATCGCCATGAAACTTGGTTGCGTCATTATGGCTTCGGGCGAGGGCAAGCGATTTGGCTCTAACAAGATGCTCGCCGATATCTATGGCGAGCCGCTGATTGCCCGGACCATTGATTCGGTTCCCCGGGGCTTTGACGTCGTGGTTTCGACGCGTTGGCCCGAGGCCGCTCAGATTTGTGATGACAAGCATTGCCCGTGCGTGCTGCACGATGGCGAGCTGCGCAGCGAAAGCGTCCGTGCGGGCCTTTCGTGGGGAGTCGAACGCAACTGGAAAGGTTGCCTCTTTTTGCCGGGTGACCAGCCGCTCGTGAGTTCGGATTCTTTTGAGGCTATGGTTCGTGCATTTGACGAGCGTGGCCGCAGGCATCCGGTGCGTCTTGCGTGCAACGGTGAGCCTTCGAGCCCGGTGCTCTTTCCGGCGGAACTGTTCGATGCACTTATGTGTCTTGAGGGTAAGGACGGCGGCGGTTCGATTCTCAAGGACCGTACCGACGTGGTGCTGGTCGAGGCGCGTGCCTACGAGCTGTGGGACGTCGATACCGTCAAGGGACAGCGACGCATAACGGAGCATATCGCCGCCTGCTCGTATTTTGATCGCGTGGCCAACTGCATCAATCAATAAGGAGCAATTATGATCATCATCAAAAACGGCGCGCTCGTGACGCCCCAGGGGCTTCGCCGCGCCGATCTTGCCATGGAGGGCGACAAGATTGTGCGGATTGCCGCGGCAATCGAGCCGGCCGAGGGCGATACCGTCGAGGATGCCGCGGGCTGCTGGGTGTTTCCCGGCTTTATCGACGGCCACACGCACATGCAGTGCTGGACTGGCATGGATTGGACGGCCGATAGCTTTGAGACCGGTACGCGTGCGGCTGCCTGCGGCGGCACGACGACCATCGTGGACTACGCGACAGCCGATCGCGGCGTGACCATGCCCGATGCCTTGGCCGAGTGGCATCGCCGCGCCGACGGAACCTGCACGGCCAACTACGCCTTCCATATGGCGCTTGCCGAGTGGAATGAGCGCAATCGCGCCGATCTTTCGGCCATGCGCGAGGCGGGCGTATCGTCGTTCAAGACCTACTTTGCCTATGACCACCTGCGCTTGGACGATGCCGAGACGCTCGAGGTGCTGGAGGAGCTCAAGCGCGTAGGCGGTATCCTGTGCGTGCATTGCGAGAACGGCACGCTCGTGAACGAGCTGCAGAAGCGCGTGTTTGAGCAGGGTATCCACGGGCCCGAGGGCCATGCGCTCAGCCGTCCGGATGTGTGCGAGGCCGAGGCAGTGAGCCGTCTGCTATATCTGGCGCACTTGGCCGGGGATGCTCCGGTCAACGTGGTGCACCTTTCGACCAAGCTGGGGCTCGAGGCCATTCGCGCTGCCAAGGCGCGCGGGCAGAAGAGCATCTATGTCGAGACCTGTCCTCAATATCTGATGCTCGACGATACGCGCTACTTGGAGCAGGGCGAGGACGGCTTTGCGGGCGCCAAGTATGTGATGAGCCCGCCGCTGCGCCATGCGGGTGACCGTGCGGCACTGCGCGAGGCGCTTGTGGCTGGCGAGATCGATACTATTGCGACCGATCATTGCAGCTTTAACCTGCACGGGCAAAAGGACCGAGGACGCGATGATTTCCGCGCGATTCCCAACGGCGGGCCCGGCGTGGAGCATCGTCCCGTTGCGATTGCCACGAGCTTTGAGGGACAGCTGGGTCCCGAGGATCTGTGCCGCTTGATGAGCGAGAATCCGGCGCGCGTTTTTGGCATGTATCCGCGCAAGGGCTGTCTTGCCGAGGGCGCCGATGCCGACGTGTGCGTGTGGGATCCGTGCGCGCGTTGGACGATCAGCGCCGCGACGCAGCATCAGGCCGTGGACTACACGCCGCTCGAGGGCTTTGAGGCACATGGCCGCGCCAAGGCCGTGTTTGTGAACGGCGTGCTGGCGGCACGCGACGGCGAGCCCACCGGAGCCCAACCCGGCCGCTACGTGCCCCGCTAACGGGAAGACCGCCGGGGTAGCTAATTTGGGAGATGATTTTTTGGGACGGGGTAGCAAAAAGAGCCCCGTCCCAAATTTGCTACCCCTGGAGGCTGGTGGCGATGAGGGGGCGGTTGAGGGCTGCCTCGAAGCGATCTGCCATTGTTGGGTCGGCAAGCGTGTCGGCTTGGTTGAGCATGATACGGGCATTGTTGAGGTTCAGCATCTGCAGCTCGGCATTGAGCACCTGGGCGACGCGCTCTGGGGTGGCAGCGTCGGTGGGCTCGCAGCCGCAGCGCTCGCAGAAGAGCTCGGGGCGGTGGACAACCTCGGCGACGGGCTTGCCCAGCCCCGAGGCGCCGACGACCCAGACAACGTTTGTCGTGCCGGCGGGAACGACCGGCTCCCAGGCGGCATGTGCCTTGAGCGGGAGTCGCTTGCTGCCATCTGCCTCGGCCAACACATAGTCAAAGCGCTGCGCCAGCTCGTTGAGCGGCTCGGCGGGGGCGGAGAGCTTGCCTGTCTCCGGGTTCAAAACACCCGCCTGGCAGATACTTCCGCGGACAAGTCCCGCGCATGCCTCGCAGGTGCAGCCGGGAACATGTAGGGTCCCCGGCTTCCAAGGCGCGG
This sequence comes from Collinsella sp., assembly GCA_019419455.1. Taxonomy (GTDB): domain Bacteria; phylum Actinomycetota; class Coriobacteriia; order Coriobacteriales; family Coriobacteriaceae; genus Collinsella. Next base: position 126,069 of record DXZW01000044.1, read on the forward strand.
CGTCCAGGCGACGGCTCGACCCATCCCATGGCACGCCGGCGACGGGAAACATGTGCGTGGTGGTACAGAGGAGCACGCGGCCGCCAGCGCGCATGAGCTCGAGACCCAGCGTCTTCAGCAGCGTCGACTTGCCGCCACTGCCGATAATCGCGGTAATGCCCGACTCGATCCTGAGCGCGGAGGCAAGATTGCTGCTAACCGTTTCCATCTGTTCACCGCCGTATAATACTGTGATAATAAATAATCATCAGAGTAGCGGCCGAACCGCTTTTGCTCTGCTCAAACCGTAGCACAGGGAGGTGCCCCGGGAATGCTCGTTTATGTTCGCGGCGCCGGCGATATCGCCACGGGCGTCGCCGCTCGCTTGGTGCGCGCCGGCGTTTCGGTCGTTATGGCCGATATCGCGGTTCCCACGTGCATCCGCCGCACAATCTGTTTTTGCGAGGCCATTCGCCTGGGCGAGGTCGAGGTCGAAGGCATTCGCGCTCGCTTGGCACGGACGCCGGCTGAGGCGCTTGAGATTACCGAGGCTGGAGACGTCGCCGTTGTGGTGGACCCTCAGGCCAAGATGCTCGGCGAGCTGAAACCCGCGGCTGTGGTCGACGCGATTTTGGCTAAGCGCAACTTGGGCACCACGCGCGACATGGCGCCTGCCGTCATCGCTGTGGGGCCGGGCTTTACCGCGCCGGTTGACTGCGACGCCGTGGTCGAGACCATGCGCGGGCATTTTCTCGGCCGTGTCATTACCCAAGGTTCGCCCCAGCCCAACACGGGCGTGCCGGGCATTATCGCCGGCTATGGCAAGGAACGTGTTATCCACAGCCCCGCCGCCGGCGTGTTTCGGTCCGACCGCGCAATCGGCGACATCGTGAGCGCCGGAGACGTGATTGGCTACGCGGGCGATACGCCCATGTGCACGCAGATCGATGGCTGTCTGCGCGGGCTTTTGGCGAACGGCGTGCAGGTGACTGAGGGCTTTAAATGCGCCGATGTCGACCCGCGCGGCGATGCCAGCTATATCAACTACATTTCGGACAAAGCGACGTCGGTCGGCGGCGGCGTGCTCGAGGCACTCGCTATGCTCACCGATGTCTTTAGAGGATAGAAGGCGGCAATGGAAAAGCTCGATGTTGTGAATGCGGCGCTTGCCGCCCTGCGTGCTGGCGAGACGTGCGAGCTGGTGGTCGTGGCCGGTACGGCGGGGTCGTCCCCGCGCGGTGTGGGCGCCTGGATGGCCGTCTTTGCCGATGGCAGCCAGGCGGGCACTATCGGCGGCGGCAAGATTGAGCTCTTTGCGCTGGATGAGGCGCGCGAGCTCCTGAGCGCGGGACAGTCGCGTCTGGTCCGCTACACCATGGGCGGCGAGAACTCCGATACCGGCATGATCTGCGGCGGAGCCATCTGCCTGTGCTATCTGCGCCTGGATGTATCGCAGGCGCCGTTGTTCCAGTCGGTTGCCGACATCTTGGCCTATCGGCGCATCGGCGACTTCGTCATCGACTTTGAGCCGTTTATCGCGAGCGTGCTCGAGGGCGATGTGGCCGAGTACCATGGCGAGGAATCGCGCCGCACCATTGCGGGCTGCCCCGGGCTTTCGCTGGTGGAGGAGGGGAGTAAGGTCACCTACACCAACGCCGCCTCCGAGATTCCCACGGCGCACATCGAGACGCTCTGCCCCGAGGGCCTGACCTATATCTTTGGCTGCGGCCACGTGGGCGCTGCGACGGCTCGCGTGCTCACGGCGGCGGGCTTTGCCGTCGTGGCTTGCGACGACCGTCCCGGCACGCTGACCTCCGATTGGGTGCCCGGTGTCTACGACCGTCGTCTGGTCGACTACAAGAGCCTGAGCAAGCAGTGCCCCATCGGCCCGCGCGACCTGGTGGTCGTCGCCACGGCGGGTCACAAGTCCGATATCGATGTGGTGATTCAGGCCATGCGCGCCAAACCCGCCTATCTGGGCTGCTTGGGCTCGCGCCGCAAGACCGCCTTTGTGCGCGCCCGCCTGGAGCAGGAGGGCTTTACGCAGGAGCAGATCGACGAGCTGCACCTGCCGATTGGTGTCGCCATCGAGGCCGAGGACCCCGAGGAGATCGCCATCTCCATCGCCGCCGAGATGATCCACCTGCGTCGCACCAAACTCGTCCCCCGCAAGCGCTAGTCGCATCCCAAATGAGCTGCCCCAGCTCTCTGCCGCATGCGGGTCAAAATGCTACCTGTGCCATATGCCCTATAATGTCCGACCGTTGAGCGGCATGGGGCCGCTGCCTAGGGTATGGGAGGCGCAAATGGCAGAGTCGGCAGCAGGGGATGCCCTGTTCGAGCGTACGGGAAAAGTTTCGTTTGTGCAGGTATTACCCCATGCACTGCAGCATGTGCTGGCGGCATTCGCGGGTATCGTCACGCCCGCCATCATTATCGCGTCGGTCTGTGGCTTTACCCCTCAAGAGGAAGCCGCTGTCATCCAGGCGTCGCTCGTCCTCTCGGCGCTTGACATTTTCCTTCAACAGTTTCCCATAAAAGGTGTCGTCGGTTCGGGCCTGCCCATTGTGATGGGTGCGAGCTTTACCTTCGTGCCGGCGCTCAAGGCAGTCGGTCTTGAGCTTGGTTTTGAGGCCGTACTGGGCGCCCAGGTAATCGGCGGCGCGCTCGTCGCGCTCTTCGGCCTACTGTTTAGGCGCGTGAGTTTTCTGTTTCCGGCCCCGGTGCTTGGCACCGTCATCTTTGTCATTGGCCTGTCGCTATGCCCAGTGGCAGTTGCCTCCATGGCGGGCGGGGAGGGCGCGGCCGATTTTGGCAGTGTCACCAACTGGGCCGTCGCACTTGTGACGTTCGTCGTCACCTTTATGGCTGGCAACTACGGCAAGGGCGCGCTTAGGCTGGGCAGCATCCTGGCTGGTATCTGCGCGGGCTTTGTTTTGGCTGCGGTGTTGGGCATGGTCGATTTCTCGGCCATCGCGACCGCCAGCTGGTTCGCCCCGCCGGCCCTGGGCGCCCATCGCCTGGTGTTCGACCCGGCCGCGTGCGCCGTTGTGGGCGTTGTCGCCATTGTCAACGCAGTACAGGTCATGGGCGAGTTTGCCGCCGTGTCGTCCGCTGCGCTCGATACCCCTGCGACCGATAGCCAGATCTCGGGTGGCCTGATCGCCAACGGCCTGGTCGGTATGCTGTCAGGCTTTTTTGGCGGCGTCCCCACGGCAACCTTTGGCCAGAATGTGGGCATTATCGCCGAGAACAAGGTCGTCAACCGCATGGTCTTTACGCTTGCGGCTGCCATCCTGCTCATCGCGGGCCTGCTGCCCAAGTGTGCGGCGGTGCTCACGTCTATTCCGCAGCCGGTCATCGGTGGCGCCACGATTGGCGTGTTCGCGACCATCGGTATGAACGGTGTGGTCATGTTTGCCCGCCACGGCCTGTCTCAGCGCGATACCACGCTCATGGGTCTCTCTATCGCCTTTGGCACGGGCATTGAGCGCACGGCCGGCGCGCTTGCCGGCGCTGGATTCCCCGCATGGGTTGGCACCGTTTTTGGCGGATCCTCCATTGCCGTCGCCGCGCTCGTTGCTGTGATCCTCAACCTGGTCCTCCCTCGCCAAAAATAACGCCCCATATATGAGTTGCGGTGGAATAGGGACTGTTTAAGCCTTTTAAGCCATCAAACAGTCCCTATCTCACCGCAACTGCCATTTTCCTCCGTCCCCTAGGGATCAATATGTGCGGGGGAGTTGTGGAGTTGTGCAGGCAGACGAGGTTTTTCTGGAAATACGCTCCCGATGCGCGTATAGTACCGATTGTTTTGTCGGCTCCTGCTGCGTCGAGTCCAAACCGCGAAATGCCATGAGCGGCGCGGATGCAGCCAGGAGGCACGAGGACAACCCACCGTGGCCACGCCCCGTGCTTAAAACCCCAAGAAGGAGTGAACAATGGCAGAAGAGAAGTATGTGCCGCGTCTGAAGACCAAGTACAACAACGAGGTCAAGCACCAGCTTCAGGAAAAGTTCCAGTACGAGAACGTCATGATGATCCCCAAGTTTGAGAAGATCGTCGTGAACATGGGTGTCGGCGAGGCCGCTACCGATTCCAAGGCCATCGACGGTGCCGTGCGCGACCTGCGCGCCATCACCGGCCAGCAGCCGATGATCACCCGTGCCCGCAAGTCCATCGCTACCTTCCGCCTGCGCGCTGGTATGCCGATCGGCTGCAAGGTTACCCTGCGTGGCGACCGTATGTGGGAGTTCTTCGATCGTCTGACCTCCGTCGCGATCCCCCGTATCCGCGACTTCCGCGGCATCTCCGCCAAGAGCTTCGACGGCCGTGGTAACTTCTCCATGGGCGTCACCGAGCAGCTCATCTTCCCCGAGATCGACTTCGACTCCGTCGATCACCAGCGTGGTATGGACATCACTTTCGTGACCACCGCCAACACCGATGAGGAGGCCAAGGCCCTTCTGGACGCCTTCGGTTTCCCGTTCAAGAAATAGGTTCACCTGCCCTATAAGCGCCGTTCCCACAAGGGGGCGGCGCTTGGGGCGAACAATACTCTATGTGAGGAGGATATAAGTGGCTAAGACATCGATGATCGTCAAGTGCAATCGCAAGCAGAAGTTCTCTACTCGTGAGTACACGCGCTGCCAGCGCTGCGGCCGTCCGCACTCTGTGTACCGCAAGTTCGGCCTGTGCCGTGTCTGCTTCCGTGAGCTTGCACTCAAGGGCGAGCTTCCCGGCGTTAAGAAGGCCAGCTGGTAAGTCACTACCAGCGTTTCAAGCATCCGTTTGGAACAGGGAAAACGCGCTAGTTAGGCTTTGCCGTTAAGGGCGGCGAAGAACCAAGAGCACGTGTTCATCAAGAACGAAGGAGAATCTGTATGAACCTTACAGACCCGATCGCAGATATGCTTACGCGCATCCGTAACGCTAACTCTGTGAACAAGGCCACGGTCTCCATGCCGAGCAGCAAGAAGCTCGTCGAGATCGCTCGTGTTCTGCACGAGGAGGGCTACATCGAGGGCTACGATGTCGAGGACACCGTTCCCCAGAAGACTCTGCACATCACGCTTAAGTATGGTCCCAAGAAGGCTAAGGTCATCAACGGCATCCGCCGCATTTCCAAGCCGGGCCTGCGTAAGTACACCGGCGTTGCCGACATGCCCCGCGTCCGCGGTGGCCTTGGTACCGCCATTATTTCCACCAGCCATGGCGTTATGACCGACCGCGATGCTCGCAAGCACAACGTCGGCGGCGAGATCATCGCTTACGTCTGGTAATTCGCTCGGTAGGTAGAAGGAAAGGAGATCACCGTGTCTCGTATCGGTAATAAGCCTGTCCAGATTCCCGCCGGAGTCGAAGTGGCAGTCAACGGCAACAACGTTGTCGTCAAGGGCCCCAAGGGCCAGCTCGAGCTGGATGTCTTTGAGAAGCTCGCTATCAACGTCGAGGACAACGTCCTCACCGTTTCCCGTCCCGACGACGAGCGTGAGACCCGTGCCCGCCACGGCCTCACCCGCGCTCTCATCCACAACATGGTTGTTGGCGTTTCCGAGGGCTTCGAGAAGAAGCTCGAGCTCGCCGGCGTCGGTTACCGCGTGCAGCAGAAGGGCAAGAACCTCGAGTTCTCCCTGGGCTTCTCGCACCCCGTGATCGTCGAGGCTCCCGAGGGCATCACCTTCGAGGTTCCCGACAACACCCACGTGAACGTCAAGGGTATCAACAAGCAGCAGGTCGGTCAGATCGCCGCTGAGATCCGCGGCCATCGTCCTCCCGAGCCTTACAAGGGCAAGGGTATCCACTATGTTGGCGAGCACATCCGCCGCAAGCTGGGTAAGGCCGCCAAGTAGTCGTAACCGACTTACTCGCATAAGACCAGCACCCCGTTAGGTGCTGGCAAGATCAACCTTTTTAGGAGTTTACGTATGAACAAGCATAAGGCGAAGCTGGAAGGCCTCAAGCGTCGTCAGCGTCGTGTTCGCGGCAAGGTCTCGGGTACCGCCGAGCGTCCGCGTCTTCGCGTGACCCGTACTAACGCCAACATCTATGCCCAGATCATCGACGACAGCAAGGGCTCCAGCCTGACGCTCGTCTCTGCCTCGACCCTCGAGGCCGAGTTCAAGGGCACCCACACCTCGAACAAGGAGGCCGCGGAGAAGGTCGGTCAGCTCGTTGGCAAGCGTGCCATCGAGGCCGGCATCACCAAGGTCGCTTTCGATCGTGGTGGCCGTATCTACCATGGCCGCGTCAAGGCCCTCGCCGACGGTGCTCGTGCCGCCGGTCTCGAGTTCTAGGAGGTATGTAGCACATGGCTCGTAATCAGAAGCAGCAGCGCGAGGCCTCCGAGTTCGAGGAGCGCGTCGTTTACATCAACCGCGTGTCGAAGACCGTCAAGGGTGGTCGTCGCATGAGCCTCGTCGCTCTCGTCGTCGTTGGCGACGGCAAGGGCAACGTCGGCGTTGGCATGGGCAAGTCCGCTGAGGTGCCCATGGCCATCTCCAAGGCGTCTCTCGATGCCAAGAAGAACATGTTCCACGTGCCGGTGACCGAGCAGGGCACCATCCCGCACGAGGTTCTCGGCCACTTTGGTGCCGGTCGCATCATCATCAAGCCCGCTGTCGAGGGTACCGGCGTTATCGCCGGCGGCGCTGTGCGTCCCCTCTTCGAGCTTGCTGGCATCAAGAACGTCCTGTCCAAGTCCCTCGGTACCGACAACGGCCTCAACATCATCAAGGCTGCCGTCGAGGGCCTCAAGGAGCTCTCCAGCCCTGAGGACGTCGCGGCTCGCCGTGGCCTGACGGTCTCCGAGATGTTCGTCGGTAAGGAGAACTAAGCATGGCTGACACCATCAAGATCAAGCAGGTCCGCAGCACCAATGGTTGCAAGCAGGACCAGGTCCGTACTGTCCGTGCCCTCGGTCTCCACAGGATCCGCGAGGTTCGCGAGATTGCTGACAACGAGTCCGTCCGCGGCATGATCTTCAAGGTCAAGCACCTTGTCGAGATTGTAGAGGAGTAGCAAATGCAGCTTCACGATCTTACTCCCGCGCCCGGTTCCACCAAGAACCGCAAGCGCGTCGGCCGTGGCAATTCTTCGGGTCACGGCACCACTTCTGGCCGCGGTCAGAAGGGCCAGGGTTCCCGCTCTGGCGGCACCAAGGGTGCCGGCTTCGAGGGTGGCCAGACTCCGCTGGCTATGCGCCTGCCCAAGCTTCCGGGCTTCCGCAACCCCCGTCGTATCGAGTACACCGCCGTTAACGTTGAGCGTCTCGAGCGCAAGTTCGAGGACGGCGCTGTGATCGACGGTGCCGCTCTTAAGGCCGCTCGCATCACCAAGAGCGAGTTCGAGCCCGTCAAGGTGCTCGGCAATGGTGAGCTCACCAAGAAGTTCACGGTCAAGGTCGACAAGGTCAGCGCTTCTGCGCAGGCCAAGATCGAGGCCGCCGGCGGAAAGGTCGAGCTGCCGTGCTAAATGGTCTTAAGAATGCTTTCCGCATCAAAGAATTGCGCGAAAAGATTCTTTTTACCATAGCTATGCTCGTCGTGTACCGCATTGGTGCGCACGTTCCTGTGCCCGGCATTCCCTTCCAGGGGATGCTGGGCCTTTTCTCGACCGATAACAATTCGGTCGCCGCAGGTGCTATGGCCCTCCTGAATCTTTTCTCTGGTGGCGCGTTGAGCTATGTTTCGGTGTTCTCCCTGGGCATCATGCCTTACATCACCAGCTCGATCATCCTCCAGATGCTCCAGGCCGTTGTGCCTTCCCTGCATGAGCTTGCCCGCGAGGGCGAGGTCGGTCAGACCAAGATTACGCAGTATTCGCGTTACCTCACCCTGGCTCTGGCAATCCTCAACTCCGTGGGTTACCTCTTCCTCTTTAAGAGCTTCGGCATCAGCTTTACTGGCGCCGGCGCTCCCGAGATCATCTTCGACCTCATGATCGTCGGCACGCTCACCGCGGGCGCCATGCTGATCATGTGGATTGGTGAGCTCATCACCCAGCGCGGTATCGGCAATGGCATGTCGCTGATCATCTTCGCGAACATCATGGCCGGCCTGCCGCAGGCGATCTTCTCCAGCACCGAGGGCAATGCCGGTGGCATCATCACCATGGTGATCATCTGCGCCATCATCTTGCTGGTTATCCCGCTGATTGTTTTCCTTGAGCGCGGCCAGCGCCGCATTCCGGTCTCCTACGCTAAGCGCGTCGTGGGCCGTCGCATGATGGGTGGCCAGACCACCTACCTGCCCATCAAGGTCAACACTGCGGGCGTCGTGCCGATCATCTTCGCTTCGGCGCTGCTGTACTTCCCGGCCCAGATTGCCGTGTTCTTCCCCGGTATCGGCTGGATCCAGGCAGTTGCCTCTGCGCTTTCGACCGGTTGGCTCAACTGGGTGCTTAACGTTGTCCTCATCGTGTTCTTCGCGTACTTCTACACCTCCATGGTGTTCAACCCTGATGACACGGCCGACAACCTTAAGAAGCAGGGCGGCTTTATTCCGGGCGTCCGTCCGGGTAGGGCTACCGCGGCCTACATCAAGAACGCGCTCAACAAGATCACGCTTCCCAGCGCTGTCTTTTTGGCGCTCATCGCCATCGTGCCTTCTATCATCTTCTCCTTCACGGGTAATCATCTGATCCAGGCATTTGGCGGCACGTCCATCCTCATCATGGTCGGCGTCGTGCTCGACACGGTCGATAAGCTCGAAGGCCAGATCAAGATGTATGATTACGATGGATTCTTTAAATAGGCTAGAGGAGGATTGCTCATGAACCTCGTATTGCTCGGAGCTCCGGGTGCCGGTAAGGGCACCGTCGCACAGGAGCTCGTCGCCGAGTTTGGCGTCGCTCACATTTCCACGGGCGACCTGCTGCGTGCTGCCGTCAAGGGTGGCACCGAGCTTGGTATTCAGGCTAAGAAGTACATGGACGCTGGCGAGCTCGTTCCCGACCAGCTCGTGATCGACCTTGTCAAGGAGCGCCTTGCCGCCGATGACGCCCAGCAGGGCTTCATCCTCGATGGCTTCCCGCGCAACACCGCCCAGGCCGTGACGCTCGATTCCGAGCTCTCCGCCATGGGTCGCGAGATCGACTGCGCCCTTCTGGTCGATGTGGCCCCCGACGTCATCATCGATCGTCTGTCTTCGCGTCGCACCTGCCGCGCCTGCGGTTACACCGGCACCGCTGCCGATGTCACCTGCCCTAAGTGCGGCGGCGAGATGTATCAGCGCGACGACGACAAGCCCGAGACCATCAAGAACCGTCTCGACGTCTACGAGAAGTCCACGAGCCCGCTCGTCGACTACTATCGTGGTCAGGGTCTGCTCAAGTCGGTCAACGGTGACCAGGCTCGCGAGACCGTGTACGGGGATGTCAAAGAGGCTCTCGGTCTATGATCAAGATTAAGTCTGCAACGCAAATCGAGCAGATGAAGAAGGCAGGAGCGCTATCTAAGATGGCGCTCCGCCACGTTGGAGCCATGGTTCGCCCCGGCGTGTCGACCTTCGAACTCGATCAGCTTGCCGAGCAGATTATCCGCATGCATGGCGGCACCCCGGCCTTTAAGGGTTACGGCGGGTTCCCCGGAACCATTTGCGCATCAATAAACGATGCCGTGGTCCACGGTATTCCCAACCCCGATATGATCCTGCGCGATGGCGATATCATCTCCATCGATACGGGAGCTGTTCTCGACGGTTGGCTCGGCGATAACGCCTGGACGTTTTTCGTCGGCACCCCCACGCCCGAGGCCAAGGCCCTGTGCGAGGTTACGCGCGATTGCCTTAAGGCTGCCATCGAGCAGGCTGTTCCCGGTAACCATATCGGGGACGTCGGGTATGCTGTTCAGTCCCTCGCCGAGTCTCACGGTTACGGCGTGCTTCGTGATTACGTGGGGCATGGCATTGGCCGCGTGATGCACGAGGACCCCAACGTTCCTAACTATGGAAAGAAGGGGAGGGGCGTTCGCCTCCAGGCTGGTATGGTCATCGCTATCGAGCCGATGGTAACGATGGGTTCCAATCATGTGAGCACGGGCTCCGATGGTTGGATCGTTACGACCAACGACCACCTGCCCGCCGCGCACTACGAGAACACCGTCGCCATTACCAATGACGGCCCGGTGATTCTTACCACGGATGCACAGGGCGCTTGGTGTTCCTTGCAAGGAGGCGAGATGTAGAGGCCGCGTTCAAATTCGTCGGCATTTACATTTCAAATGTAACAAGCTCCACTTAGATGTGGAGCCATTACGAAGATATTACGATACGTGCATGCGTATTGTAGAATACTCAATCGCTGTCGTTTTCTAGAGAAAGATGATTGCTTGTGAAGAAGGAAGACGCAATTGAGCTCGAGGGTACGGTAAAGGAGCCGCTGCCCAACGCCATGTTTAAGGTCGAGCTCGAGAACGGTCATTCGGTTCTGTGCAACATTTCTGGCAAGATCCGAATGAATTACATCCGCATTCTCCCCGGTGACAGGGTTGTCGTGGAGCTTTCCCCGTACGACCTGACCCGCGGTCGCATCACCTATCGCTATAAATAGCGACACGCATACACGCTCTTTTCCGACTGCAGGCTTAGCTCAACCTACGGTCGGTTTGCGTGTGAAGACCAGCCATAGTTTTAAACGCCTGCGGCTGGGCGAGTAGATAGTAGGGAAGTAGTTTGAGCGCTACCGAAAGGAAGAACGATGAAGGTACGTCCTTCGGTCAAGAAGATGTGCGATAAGTGCAAAATCATTAGGCGCCATGGCAAGGTCCTCGTCATTTGCGAGAACCCCCGTCATAAGCAGCGTCAGGGTTAAGAGAGGAGACTACGTTGGCCCGTATTAATGGTGTCGACCTCCCGCGTGAGAAGCGCGTTGAGATCGGTCTGACCTACATTTACGGCATCGGCCGCACCACTGCGACGAAGATTTGCGTCGAGTGCAACGTTAACGTGGACACGCGCGTTAAGGACCTCACCGAGGATGAGGTTAACGCCATCCGCGATTATATCGATAAGAATCAGATCATGGTTGAGGGCGACCTCCGCCGTGAGCGCAACCAGAACGTCAAGCGCCTTATGGACATCGGCTGCAACCGCGGCCTTCGTCACCGCAAGGGCCTCCCGGTCCGCGGCCAGCGCACCCACACTAACGCTCGTACCCGCAAGGGCCCGAAGCGTCAGATCGGTGCTAAGAAGAAGAAATAAGGAGCGCTAGATAGATGGCTACTGCTAAGAAGAACGTTCGCGCTGCCCGTCTGAAGCGCGCGGACCGTAAGAACATTTCCGTGGGCCAGGCTCACATTCGTTCTACGTTCAACAACACGATCGTTTCGATCACCGATCCCCAGGGCAACGTCATTTCCTGGAAGTCGGCTGGCCAGGTGGGCTTCAAGGGCTCCCGTAAGTCCACGCCGTTCGCTGCCCAGATGGCTGCCGAGGCTGCTGCCAAGCAGGCCATGGAGCACGGCATGAAGAAGGTTTCCGTCTTCGTCAAGGGCCCCGGCTCCGGTCGTGAGACCGCCATCCGCTCCCTCCAGGCTGCTGGCCTCGAGGTCTCGAGCATCCAGGACAAGACCCCCATTCCGCACAACGGCTGCCGCCCCAAGAAGCGTCGCCGCGTGTAACTGAAAGGATCGTATCAATATGGCAATCGACAGGACTCCTGTTCTTAAGCGCTGCCGTCAGCTCGGGATCGATCCCGCTGAGCTCGGTTACAGCAGCAAGAAGGAATCTATCCGTCAGCCCAAGCGCCGTCGCAAGGAATCTGAGTACGGCATGCAGCTGCGTGAGAAGCAGAAGGTCAAGTTCATCTATGGCGTTCTGGAGAAGCAGTTCCACGGCTACTTCAACAAGGCCCGTAAGATGAACGGCGTCACCGGTGAGAACCTCATGATCATCCTTGAGTCTCGCCTCGACAACGTCGTCTTCCGTCTTGGCTTCGCCCGCACCCGCAAAGAGGCTCGTCAGTCCGTCCGTCACGGTCACTTCACCGTGAACGGCAAGCGCGTGGACATCCCGTCCTACCGCGTCAAGGCCGGCGACGTCGTCGCTGTCGGCGAGAAGTTCCGTGACCTCCTCCCCATCAAGGAGGCCCTGATTTCCTCCGAGCGCTTTGAGGTCCCTGGCTGGCTCGAGGTCGATATCGAGAAGCTGTCTGGTAACGTGCTCGCTCTGCCGACGCGTGAGCAGATCAGCGGTGATATCAACGAGCAGCTCATCGTCGAGCTCTACTCTAAGTAGTCCATCCGGGCTGCTGAGGCTGGAGGTAATACATGTCAGAATTCATTAGGCCTCAGGTTCAGGTCGAAGAGATCAACGAGACCTCTGCTCGTGTCTCCGTCGAGCCGCTCGAGCGTGGCTACGGCGATACGCTGGGTAACTCGCTTCGTCGTGTTCTTCTGTCCTCGCTCGAGGGTGCCGCCGTCGAGGCCATTCAGATCGATGGTGCACAGCACGAGTTCATGACCATCCCTAACATGGTCGAGGATGTCACCGACATCGTCCTGAATGTCAAGGGTCTTGTCTTCAGGGCTCTCGGCACGACCGACGAGGCGACCGCCACCATCTCGGTTGACGGCCCCTGCGAGGTCACCGGTGCGGACTTCTTTATTCCGTCCGAGTTTGAGCTGGTCAACCCCGAGCAGCACATTGCTACGCTCACCGAGGGTGGCCATCTCACCATGAGCATGCGCATCGGCTATGGCCGCGGCTATGTCTCTGGCGAGGCTAACAAGCGTGACAACGATCCCATCGGTGTGATCAACGTCGACTCGCTCTACTCGCCGGTGTCCCGTTGCGCCAAGCTCGTTGAGGCTTGCCGTGTCGGCCAGCATACCGACTACGACCGCCTTGTCCTCGAGATCGAGACCAACGGTTCCATCGCCCCGCGCGACGCCGTGGTCCAGGCTGCCAATATCATCAACCAGCATATGGCCGCCTTTATGAACCTTGCCGAGACCCCCGAGGTCGAGGAGGAGGCTTCGATCTTCGCTCCCGAGGTTACCAACGACAACGCCGAGCTGGACAAGCAGATCGAGGACTTGGACCTTTCCGTCCGTTCCTACAACTGCCTTAAGCGCGCCAGCATTCACTCGGTCCGTCAGCTCGTTGAGTTCTCGGAGAACGATCTGCTCAACATCCGTAACTTCGGTGTTAAGTCGATCGAGGAAGTGAAGGACAAGCTTGAGTCCATGGGCCTGAGCCTGAAGGCTTAATGCTTCGCATATTTGAGGAGAAACTAGACCATGCGTCACAACGTTAAGAAGGGCCTGAAGCTCGGCACCGATGCGAGCCACACCAAGGCCATGAAGAAGAGCCTTGCTAAGGCCCTCTTCGAGAACGACCGCATCAAGACCACCGAGACCCGCGCTAAGGCGCTGCGTTCGGTCGTCGACCCGATCATCACCTGGGCCAAGAAGGGCGACCTGCACTCTCGCCGTCTGGCTATCGCCAAGCTCGGCGATAAGCAGCTCGTTGCCGAGATCTTCGACAAGGCTGCTCAGGGCATGTGGCAGGACCGCAACGGCGGTTACACTCGCATCATGAAGCTCGGTAACCGTAAGGGCGATAACGCTCCTATCGTTATCATGGAGCTCGTCACCGAGCCTTGCACGCCTAAGGCCAAGAAGGCTGCTCCGGCCCCCAAGAAGGCCGCTGCTCCCAAGAAGGTTGAGGCTGCCGAGGAGGCTTCTGCTGAGGAGACCGCTGAGTAGACATTCTGTCTGCATAGGCTATATTCGAGGGGTACGTTCGCGTACCCCTCTTTTTTTGTCGCAATACCGTTGCTAGTTTGTTGGGAGCGCCCATGACTGCGCCGTCTGATTTCAATTCGACCCCCGAGCTCGACGCCACGCTTGTATTCCGTGTTGCCTATGATGGCTCGTCCTATAGCGGATTTGCCGAGCAGCCGGGCCAGACGACCGTTGCGGGCGAGTTACGCCGCGCTATCGAGACGCTGCTGCGCCGCCCAATCGATCTGACGTGCGCGGGGCGTACCGATGCCGGCGTTCATGCGGTGGCCCAATACATCAGCGTGCCTGTAACGGACGCTGAGCTCGCTTTGACGCGCCGTAGGTGGCTGAGGGCTATGGATGCCCTCCTGGGCAAAGATATCGCCATAAACGAGGTCTACAAGGCTCGTAAGGGCTTTTCTGCACGTTTTGACGCGCGCTCTCGCACTTACACCTATCGCATTGCCGACCGTGATGCGCGGCCCGTGCTGTCACGCGGTGCCGTGTGGTGGCATCGCTATCCCCTCGACGTCGATGCGATGGCGGCCGCCTGCCCTACGCTTTTGGGCGAGCAGGACTTTAAGAGCTTTTGCAAGGTCGCCTCTGCCGTGGGCAAACCTACGCACCGCTGCGTGATGCGGGCCGAGTTTGGCCATGAGGTGGCCTTTGGCGAGGATATCCTGACGTTTACCATTGAGGGCAACGCATTTTTGCATTCGATGGTGCGAACCATTGTGGGCACCCTTGTTGAGATCGGCATGCATCGCCGCGATCCCGAGTGGATGCGTGAGGTAATTGATGCCTGCGATCGCACCGCAGCTGGTCCTACGGCACCCGCATGCGGTCTTACCTTTATGGGCGTGGATTACGACTCCACCGAGCTTGTGGTGCTCGATTAGGGAAGTGGCTGCCTGACGGCGATCTTTGTGTGCAGCGCCTGTGAGCGGGGCGTGTGCAACATCTGTTCTTGACGTGCATCGCGACGGGCGACCATCCGCATTAATTGACGGGGTGTACCATGAACGGCAGTTTGTTACTGGCTGTCGAGAGGACGGAAAACTTGGTTCGACGTGGTTCGCATCCGCGACTTTCGGTGATCCTGATTGTTGAGGGTTCCCCCAGTTATACGATGCGCGCTCTCGAGAGCATCCAGAACCAAGACCTCTACGATTTGCAGATTGTCGTCGTTTGCCGCGGCGTGGTAGCTGGTGTGCGTCATTCGCTCGAAGTTGCTGCCGACAGAGATATTCATATTGATTTGATTGATGTTGAAGACCCGGTGCCTGGCGCCTGCCTGCGTGCCGGCTTTGCGGCTTCGCGCGGCTCCCAGATCATTGCGATGAATGCCAATGAGTGGTTTGCGCCGCAGTCCCTTTCGCAGATGGTCGAAAGCTCCTGCGACGCTTCTGCTGACATCGTGTTTCCCTCTGTTTCGCTCGATCGCTACGATGTTCACCGCGAACGTCATTCCCGAGTTTTGGACGCGACATCCGTTTCTGAAGATGAGGACCGGGCGGCTTGCCTGACCCAATTGGTTTCCTGTGGTTTAATCCGACAGACCTCTGGCGTGCTGTATGATCGCGCCCTTTTTGAGGCGTGCCTTGCGCATGGCGATGCGTTTCGAACGGTGTCTTTTTTGACGCTCGCGCTTTCGCAGGCAAAGCGCGTTTCGGGATGTGGCCGTGCCCGTTTTCATGCAGTTGCGCCGTCGATTACGGAGACGTTTGACCCCACGATGTTTGCCAGGCTTTCTGATGATATCGGGGCGCTCGACAGGCTTGCCGACTCGCTTGCCGTCGCGGGCGGTGGCAATCAGTTGAAACTGGTCTGCCAGCGGTATTACTACGCCGGTCTGGTCGCCTGCATCGAAAATTTGTGTTTGAGCCCCCATGGGGTGTCTTCAATAGAGCGTTCGGCCCGTTTGCATGATATGCTCGAAGCGCAGCGTACCCGTCAGATGGTTGCGGCTCTTAAAGGCAATCATCGTGGCCTAGGTCTGCTCTATGGTTCGATAGCTAGTGCCAAGCCCATGCGGTGTGCGTTGTATACGCATCTGGCGGCCTTTTTCAATCGTTCGGGCGTCCGGACTGTCTAGTAGCGTGATTTTCGAAATAAATTGCATGGAATTGTTTCGAAATGCGTTCTTATTCACTAAAACCCTCAAATAGCGCTAAACTATTCAATCACTAAGTGATTGTCTCCGCCATCTTTTGGAGTGAGGTTTTGTATGGCCAAAAAACGCAATGGGCGCCAGGATGCCATCAGAGATATTGTTCGCAATAAGGACGTACGCACGCAGCGCGTTTTGGTAGACGAGCTTCGCGCCATGGGTTTCGATTGCACGCAGGCGACCGTTTCGCGCGACATCGCGGACATGGGACTGCGTAAGCTCCCCGAGGGCATCTATGTCCTTGCCGAGGACCTGCATCTGCAGCGCATGGTTTCCGAGCTGGTTACCGGCGTACTGCGCACCGATAATCTGGTTATGATCAAGGCGCAGCCCGGTACGGCTTCTGGTATTGCCGCAGCGGTCGATGCCGCGGAGCTGCCCGACGTGCTTGGCTCGCTTGCCGGCAACGACACGATCTTAGTCATTGCGCAGACGGCCGAGGACGGCGAACGCCTTGAGGCGCTCATCAACAAGCTGAGTAACTCTCACAAGTAGGGGATGCGTGGCACTGCTGCTGTGCCGATTGTTGCTATAGGTAATTGCCGAGGGCGTTGACGAAGGTCAGCGCCCTTTTGCATGCCGGCACCCGTTGCTCTATCGGTCCTGCAGCCGGGGCCGTCGTGGCATCATGTGGCATCTGCCGAAATAAAGAAGCGCCCGAGCAGCGTACGTGCTGCTCGGGCGCCTTGGTGTCAGATGCCGCTTTGCGCCTACTGGCCCGTAGAGGGTTCGGGCGTGGGCGTAGGATCGGGGGTAGGCGTCGGCGTGCCACCGTCGCCACCCGTGCCGCCATTGCCACCCGTGCCACCGTCGCCACCTGTCGTGCCGCTATCGCCGGTGGTGTTGCCGCCCGGGGTTTCAGTGGTCGTGGTTGTCGTTGTCGTTGTGGTGGTCGTGGTCTCTTCCTCTTCTTTTCCCTCGTCTTTATCCTCCTCGTCTTTCTTTTTGTTGTTTGTGCCGTAGAACTTCCAGACGTTATTGTTCTTGTACGTGGGAGCCGTTCCGGTCGGGAATTCCTCGCGCTCGGTGCCCGCAAGAACGGTGTTCATGAACTTCTTAAAGACGGGCAGGTTGGTGCTGTCGCCCAGCAGGTCCGAACCGTACTTTTGGATGGGAATCTCGCCTGCGGAATAACCGGTCCACAGGGCGCATGCCAGTTGCGGCGTGAAGCCGCAGAACCACAGGTTGGTGGTGTTGTCAGTGGTGCCCGTCTTGCCGGCATAGGGCTGGTTGACGCTCAGCGCGCCGGCGGCACCCGTGCCGCTGCCCTGCATGACGCCGGATAGAACGTCGGTAACCGCGGCAGCCTCGCCTTCGGTGAGCACCTGCGTGGGATTGTCAGTGTGCTGGTACAGAACCGAGCCGGTACGCGAGTCGATCTCGGTAATGGCGATGGGCTGACGGTAGTAGCCACCGTTGGCAAACGTTGCGTAGGCAGATGCCATCTCGAGCGGTGAGATGGACCCGGTGCCGAGCGTCATGACGGGAACGTCCTCGATATTGTCCTTGGCGGGATCGATGCCAAGCTTTTTGACGAGCGACATGATCTTGTCATTGCCGATGGCTTCGGCCACCTGAATGTAGCCGGTGTTGGATGAGTATGCCGTTGCCTGTTTAAGCGTGATGTTGCCATAGCTCTGGTTGCCGTAGTTTTGCACCTCGGTCGTGGTGCCCTTGGCCTTGAGCGGCGAGTTGCAGTTGAGGGTGACGTTGGGGTTCATACCGTTTTGGATGGCAGTTGCCAGCGTAAAGGCCTTAAACGTGGAGCCCACGGGGCGCTTTGCCGTAGCGTGGTTCACGTGATTCTCGTCGGCGTTGTAGTCGTAGCCGCCCACCATGCACTTGATGTAGCCGGTCTTGGGGTCAACGACGACCATGCCCATGTCCAGTCCGTCGAGCGAAAGCGTGTCGAGCTGCGAGCGCACGGCCTCCTCGGCCACCTGCTGCATGGTGGGGTCGATGGTGGTCTTGACGGTCAGACCGCCCTTAAAGAGCACGTCGGTGGAGAACTCCTGCTCAAGCAGCTGCTTAACGTAGGCGACAAAGTAGGGCTGAGAGTACACATCGACGCCACTGCCCGAAATCTCGGTCACGTTAAGCGTGATGGGCTCAGCCTGCGCGGCATCGTGCTCTTCCTGCGTGATGTGGCCCAGACGCAGCATGTTGTCCAGAACCTTGTTGCGGCGGGACAGCGCCAAGTCGGGATTAACCGTGGGGTCGTACTGCGAGGGCGAGTTGGGAAGGCCGATCAGCAGCGCGGCCTCGCTCAGGGTGAGGTCGGCGGCGGTTTTGGACAGATAGGTCTCGGCGGCGGCCTCGATGCCATATGCTCCATGGCCGTAGTAGATGGTGTTGAGGTACATCATGAGGATCTCGTCTTTGGAGTACATATCCTCCATCTTGATGGCGATATAGGCCTCGCGCACCTTACGCTCGATGGTCGAGTCGAATTGTTCCTCCTGCAAGATGGTGTTGCGAACCAGCTGCTGGGTGATGGTCGATGCGCCCTCGTGGCCGCCGGTGAGGGTTGCCACCGATGCGCGTGCAATGCCCCAGAGGTCGATGCCGCCGTGCTCGTAGAAGCGCTCGTCCTCAACGTCAACGGTGCCCTGCAGCACGTACGGGGACACTTGGTCCTTGGTGATGGACTTGCGGTTTTGCGTGTAGAAACTCGCAATGGTATTGCCGTTGCAGTCGACGATGTCGGTGGGCTCGCTCACCAGATACGCGTTGGCATCGGTGTAGTCGGGCAGATCGGACAGCCAGCGGTTGACGTTGCCGATCATGCCGATGCCAAACGCTACGCCCGCGATAAGCAGAAAGCCCAAAAACGAGAGCAAGATCATGGGAAGGGCATGCGTCTTGGAGCGACCGCGCCCCTGTCGTTGGCGAGGACCCATATATTGACCTCCAGGTATGTCGTGCCAGGCGGCAGGTATGCTGCCGGGCAGGATGGACATAAGTTATTACACGATAAACCAATCGGGGCACGCGGGGCCTCGTGTATGCTGGTTGGCAGCATTTTTCAGAGTGAAAGCACACCTTGGCAAGGAGTTTACCGATGGCGATTCGGCCGGTGGAACCGAGTGGACAATGCGAAAGCGAGCTGGCGGCGGCTGAAGTGGCGCTGCCCGAGCTGCTGGCGCCTGCTGGCGGACTCGACCAGATGCTCGCGGCGATTGCGGCGGGTGCCGATGCCATCTATGCGGGGCTGGACGGATTCAACGCTCGAGTGAGCGCGCATGGCTTTAGCGATGATGAGTTCGCGCGCGGTTGTGCCGTGGCCCATGCCCATGGCGTGCGTGTGTACGTGACGCTCAACGTGTTCGTGTTCGATGATGAGCTTGCCGACGCCGTGGCGTTGGGGGCGCATGCGCACGCGTTGGGTGCCGATGCGTTGATTGTGGCCGATGCCGGGCTGGCCTGTGCGCTTCGTGCGGCGATTGCGGGGGTCGAGATTCACCTGTCCACCCAAGCGGGCGCTCACAGCGAGGGCGCCGTGCAGTTGGCTGCCAAGGAGTTGGGAGTTGAGCGCGTGACGACTGCGCGCGAGCTGAACGTGGCGGAGATTGGGACGCTTTGCGCTACTGGCGTGCCCATAGAGGTGTTCTGTCACGGTGCCATTTGCATTGGTTATTCAGGCGCGTGTGAGTTTTCGGCCCTGCGGCGCGGACGGTCGGCGATGCGCGGCGACTGCACACAGCCGTGCCGTCTGTCCTATGACTTGGCGGACGAGGCGGGGCAGAGTGTTGTTGCTGTCGAAGGGGACCGCCTGCTTTGTCCGCGTGACTATCTGGGTATCGCGCGCCTGCCGGAGCTTGTTGCCGCCGGCGTGGCATCGCTCAAGATCGAGGGCCGCATGAAGAATCCCGACTACGTCTTTAACGTGGTGAGGGTGTGGCGTCGGGCGCTCGATATGCTGCGCGCCGGCACATGGGATGCCGATGCGGTGCCGACGCTTGAGCGCGAGCTGGGGAGGTCGTTCAACCGCGGCTTTACCGATGCGTATCTGCGGGGTCGTTCGGGCACCGAGCTCATGAGCTTTGAACGCGCGATCAACCAGGGCGTGCGCGTGGGCCACTTGGTGGCGGTGGGTCACGAAGAGGTGACGGTTGAGCTTGATGCCGCCGTGGCGGCGGGCGATACGCTCGAGATCCGATTTTACCCGGGTGCCGACGCGCGTCCCGATGTGCCCAAGCGCTGGCCACAGGTGCCTTGTCCCGTGGATGCCGCTGCGGGAGAGCGCGTCGTTGTCCATTGCAAGCGCAAGGTGGATGCGGGCTGCGAGGTCTATCTGATTCGCAGCGCAGGCGTGCTGGGGCAGACGGCAGCGGTGTTGGAGCGTATGCGGGTCGAGGCAGATACGGTCGCGCCTGTTGAGCGGTCCGTTGAGGTGTTGCCGTTTGAGGGCGTTCTGGCAGATGGTGATGTGCCGACGGAGTTGGCGGAGCCGGGGGAGCCGGCAAAGCGCGAGGATTTTGCTCGTATGGTCTTTGCCTGGGAACTGATGGATGTGGATCCGCGCGATGAGCGGGATCTGTCCGATGCGACGGTGGTGCTCGACGAAGTGTGCCGCGCAGGCGATATCGAGCGGACTCGGGCGCTTATGCAGCGTGCCGGGCGTGTGGTTTGCCGCAACCTGGGGCAGGTGGCGATGGCCCGCGAGCTGGGCACGGCGTTTGACGTGGCGGCGCCGGTGTTCTGTGCCAATCGGGCCACGCTTGCCTGGCTGCGCGGGCTTGGCGCGGGGTGGGTATACTTGCCTGCCGAGTTGCTCAGCAATGACAGGGAGCGTATTGCCGAGCTGGCTGCTGAACCCGGCGTCTTGGGTCCGTTCGACGCCGACTGTCCCGAGCTTATGGTGTGCGAGCACTGCCTGCTGACCGCCGAGGGCGTCTGCGCCACCGATGCGACGGGGCAGGTCCGTTGCCGCGACTGCTTGCGTCGTCGGCAGGTGCGCTATCTGGTCGAGCGTGACGGTACGCGTCTGCCAGTTGCCATCGACGCATGCGGCAGGACGAGGATTTTCCTGTCGTAGATGCTGCGTCGCGTCAGTTTGTTATCATAAGAGAGTTTATGGACTTCCAGCACCGCCGTTTTCGGCGAGGGTGCTATAGCAAAAGGAGGATACCCAATGCTGTCTGTTGACGAGCAAATGCGTATCATCACCTCGGGCGTCGCGCAGATCGTCCCCGAGGCCGACCTTCGCAAGAAGCTTGAGAAGGGCGAGCCCCTCAACATCAAGCTCGGCGTCGATCCCACCAGCCCCGACCTGCACCTGGGCCACGCCGTGCCGCTGCGCAAGATGCGTCAGTTCCAGGACCTGGGCCACAACGTCACCCTCATCATCGGCAACGGTACCGCGTTGATTGGCGACCCTTCGGGCAAGAATTCCACCCGTCCGCAGCTTTCGCAGGAGCAAATCGAGGCCAATGCCGAGACCTACGTGAGCCAGGCCATGAAGATCCTGGATCCCGAGAAGACCACCATCGTGCACAACGGTGACTGGATCTTGTCGATGGATCTGGCTGGTCTGCTGCAGGTGTGCTCCAAGTTCACCGTCGCCCGTATCCTCGAGCGCGACGACTTTACCAAGCGCTACCAGTCCCAGACGCCGATCGCCCTGCACGAGTTCCTGTACCCCGTGATGCAGGCATACGATTCGGTCATGATCAAGGCCGACGTGGAGATGGGCGGCACCGACCAGCTCTTCAACCTGCTTGCCGGCCGTGAGCTCATGGAGAAGATGGGCATGGAGCCGCAGATCGCGCTCACCATGCCGCTGCTCGAGGGTACCGATGGCGTGCGCAAGATGTCCAAGTCCTATGGCAACTACATCGGCCTGACCGACGCTCCCAAGGATATGTTCGGCAAGACCATGTCTATCCCCGACGAGATGATTGGCAAGTACTATCGTCTGGCCAGTTCGCTCGCCCCGGCCGAGGTCGACAAGATCGACGCCGCCCTGGCCGACGGTTCCGCCGACCCCTACGAGCTCAAGCGCGCTCTGGGCCGCGACCTGTGCGACACCTACCACGGCGCCGGTGCCGGCGACGAGGCTCAGGCCGAGTTCGACCGCGTGTTCAAGGAGGGCCAGCTCGCCGACTTCCCCGAGAAGCATGTTGAGCTGACTGTTAACGACGAGGGCCAGATCTACCTCGCCGGTCTGCTCAAGGACCTGGGCCTTTCGGCCAGCGCCGGCCAGGCCCGTCGCGACATCGACGGCGGCGGCGTCAAGATCAATGGCAAGGCCGTGGCTCCCAAGAGCTACAACATCGACCCCAGCGCCCTCAAGCTGGGCGACACCCTCTCCGTAGGCAAGCGCAAGGGCTTCAAGTTGATTTAGTTACGCGGTTTTACCAAACCGCGTAACGACTCGACGCTGCAAACCCGCCAGAGCGGCAATCTGCCTTTCAACTTCGGCGGCATGACCAGAAGGTCAATGCCGCCTCGTTTCAAGGCACCTTGCTCGCTCTGGCGGGTTTTCGCTGTCGTTGCCAAAACAGCGGCGTTTTTGTTGTCGGGACGGCAGTTAGTAGTTGTTGGGTAGTCGTTGGGGACGTTCTTGAATGACTAGTCGTTTAAGAACGTCCATTACAGTCGAAATT
>DXZW01000045.1 GCA_019419455.1 Collinsella sp.
GGTGCGGGAACGGCCTATTTGCTCAATGTGTTCGGCTGAGATCGGAAATCAACCCTTCGATGCGAACCGTGTTGGGAATGAGCTCCGTCGCGCAGGCCCACCAGCCGTTTTGCTGGGCAGCGTCGGCAAGCCTTTCGGCCGTGGCGGCGGTGTCGCAAATGGCAAACGAGCAGGCGCCCGATCCGCACACATCTACAGCAACGGTGCCGTCTTGTTTACGCAGCCAATCGAGAACCGTTTGTATCTGCGGCTCCATCTGTGCGGAAATGACACCCAGGTTGTTATGGATGAGCGCATATGCCGTCTCGGCATCACCAGCATGCAAGGCAGAAGCTATCGCGCCGGGCTTGTCTGCAGGCACCGGAGCCTCGTCAAAACGTCGATAGGCTTCAATTGTCGAAACGCTTGCCTCGCGCGGCTTGACCAACACGACGGGCGTTGCGGGCAGCGCGGGATACTCAGTTGCCAGCACGTCTCCCCCACCTACGTAGAACGCAGGGCTCGCGTGCAAAAAGAACGGGACGTCAGCACCAATACCCCGCGCAATGTCGTCGAGCGCGGGGTCGGTGCGATCAATTCCCCAGAGCTCCGCCAAGGCGACAATGACCGCGGCCGCATCCGTCGAGGGGCCGCCCAAGCCGGCGCACAATGGAATGCGCTTCTCAATCGTCACGCAGATGTTTGCCTCGCGACCATAATGCTCGGCCATAGCAACCGCAGCCCGATACGCCGTATTCTTTTGCATGGGAAAATCTGATGCCGGAACCGTCTGGACGGTCAGCGCCTGTGCCGGCGTAACCGTCACGGTATCGGAAAGACCGACAGCTGCCATCAGGGAATCGACCCTGTGGTAGCCGCGGTCATCGCGCTCGGTATGAACCCCCAGGTAGAGGTTAATCTTTGTCGGCGCGGTAAGGGTGAGGGACCGATCGGTCACCGCTAGTGCTCCTCGAGCTGGTTGCCGAGCGGGGTAAAGATATGCTCGCCGCTCTCGGGGTCAAACAGTTCGACCTGCCCGGTGAGGACATCGATATACTGGTAGGACTGACGCGACTTGCGGCCGCGGCGCTCGTCAACCTCGACGATAAAGACTGCCGGATGGACGCTCTTGATGGTGCCCATGCGCTCGACGACGCGGGTGCGGCCCATGTTGGCCTTCACCTTAACGCGATCGCCCACCATATCGGTCAGCTTCTCGTGGATGTCGTCGACGTGATTGACTTCCATCTCTTCCATGAACAGGGCCTCCAGAAGGTGCAATTCAAAAAGGGGATAATACCCCTAAGATAGACAAAACTCTAATACTATAGCACCCTGCTGCCGCCATACGCAAGTAGCTAAATAAGCCCCATTACAGTTTGAGTCGTCCGAAAGGGCGGCTCTTTTCCGTTGCATGGTTA
>DXZW01000046.1:0-16516 GCA_019419455.1 Collinsella sp.
AGAGTAACGCCTCGCGGTGACATCGTTTTTATGTCAACCTTGGTCTAACAGAGCCTTATTTTATGGGTCTCGAAGGGTGGATTTCGCGCTTTTGGTAAAGAAATGAGTGTGTGTTTTGCCGTGCGCCGGCATTGGCACAGAAAAAGGGCCCGGAAGGCTTCGCCTTCCGGGCCCTTTGCGATGCAAGTGTGCTTGCAAGTACGACTTAGCGCACCTGAGCGACGTAAGCGACGTTGGTCGAGGAGACCTTGTCCTCGAGCTGGACGCTCATGCGGGGATCGCCAGCGGTGGCGACGGTCAGGTCTCCGGCCTCGACGTAGCCGAGCTCCTTAGCAGTCTCGATCGCCTTGACGATCGTGCCGTTGACGGTGCCCTGGGTAATCTCGGCCTGGTGCGGGATAACGCCCCAGTACATGATCATCTGCTGGACGGCCCACTCGTGGCGGGAGAACGCGCAGATCGGCATGTTGGGACGGAAGTGCGAGATCAGGCGAGCAGTACGGCCGGTGGTCGTCGGCACGGTGATGCACTTGGCGCCAACGGTGGTGGCCATGTTCACAGCGGACATACCCACAACGTTGTTGACAACGCGGGTGCCGTGAGCGTCAGCCGGAACCTCGAGCGGAGCGTGAGCCGGGAGGTACTTCTCGGTCTCGAGAGCAATGCTGGCCTGCATCTTGACGGCCTCGACCGGGTACTTACCGGCAGCGGACTCGCCGGAAAGCATAACGGCGTCGGTGCCGTCGTAGATGGCGTTAGCAACGTCGGCAACCTCGGCGCGCGTCGGGCGCGGGTTCTGCTGCATGGAGTCGAGCATCTGCGTAGCGGTGATAACGGGCTTGTAGGCCGCGTTGCACTTGGCGATAATCTCCTTCTGGATGTGGGGAACGAGCTCGGGCTTGATCTCGATGCCCAGGTCGCCACGGGCGACCATAATGCCGTCGGAAGCCTCGAGGATCTCGTCGAAGTTCTCGACGCCCAGGGCGCACTCGATCTTCGGGAAGATCGTCACGTGCTCGCCACCGTTCTCGCGGCAAAGCTTGCGGATGCCGCGGACGGACTCGCCGTCACGGATGAAGGAAGCGGCGATGTAGTCGATGTTCTCGGTCAGGCCAAAGAGGATGTCCTGACGATCGCGCTCGGTGATGGCGGGCAGCGAGATGTTGACGTTGGGCATGTTGACGCCCTTGCGCTCGCCGATCAGGCCGTCGTTCTTGACGACGCAGGTCATGTCCTGGCCGTCGACGGACTCGACCTCGAGGGCAACCAGGCCGTCATCGATCAGGATGAGGGAGCCCTTCTCGACCTCGGAGGGCAGGGCCAGGTAGTCGAGGGAGATGTGCTCAGCGGTGCCGTGGAAATCCTCGGACGTGGGCTGAGCGGTGACGACGATCTTGTCGCCGGTCTTGACGGCAACCTTCTTGCCATCGACCAGAAGGCCGGTGCGGACCTCGGGGCCCTTGGTGTCGAGCAGGATGCCGACGGGCATACCGAGCTCCTTGGAAATACGACGGACGCGCTCGATGCGACCGTGGTGCTCGTCGTAGGAGCCGTGCGAGAAGTTAAAACGGGCGACGTTCATGCCCGCCTTGATCATCTCGCGGATGGTCTCGTCGCTATCGCAGGCGGGACCCATGGTGCATACAATCTTAGTGCGCTTGTACATTCAGACCTCCATCTGACATCGTCTTGCGCTGATAGATAAACCATAAGAAATAAAACTGAGTTGATTATAACGAAATGGCGACCGAATACCCCAAAAAATCGACCGTATGCCGAATTAGAAGTTCATTTTTTGCGGAAAAACGGTATATGCAAAAACTTTACCAACCGTTCTAACCGCTGCTATCTGGGCGATATTTCAATTTGATGATGCGCCGAAGAAAAAACGTTTTATCAATGTTGAGCATCACACGGCCTGCACCGTTGCTTATGGACCATATTTCCAAATGGATTGTTTTGGCTAGACGCGTTGCTTTGGGGTACCATAGCTCCACTATCAACTGCCGCTCAGCACGGCAGCCTTGATGAGCCCTTGCCCTTCTCCTGGGAATTATGATCGGGCATCAATCTGCTGAGTGGCCCGAATCCCAGGAGGGGACTCTATATGCAAAAGGAATACCTGTCCGCCGCGGCGGAGGTGCTCAGCGACCAAGGTGTCGATGAGAACCTCGGCCTGAGCACCGGCGAGGCGTCGTCGCGCCTCGCCAAGACAGGCCCTAACAAGCTCGAGGAAGCCGAGAAGACGCCGCTGTGGAAGCGTTTCTTTGAGCAGATGGCCGACCCCATGGTCATCATGCTGATCGTTGCCGCCGTCATCAGCGCGCTCACGGGCATGGTCAAGGGCGAGCCCGACTTTGCCGATGTCGTCATCATCATGTTCGTCGTTATCGTCAACTCGGTACTGGGCGTGGTCCAGGAAGCCAAGAGCGAGGAGGCCCTCGAGGCCCTGCAGGAGATGAGCGCGGCGCAGTCCAAGGTGCTGCGCGACGGTAAGCTCGTGCACCTGCCGAGTGCCGAGCTCGTGCCCGGCGACGTGATCATGCTCGAGGCGGGCGACTCCGTCCCGGCCGACTGCCGCGTGCTCGAGAGCGCTACGATGAAGATCGAAGAGGCCGCACTCACCGGCGAGTCCGTTCCCGTAGAGAAGCACGCCAACGTGATCGAGCTTGCCGCGGGCACCGATGACGTGCCGCTCGGCGATCGCAAGAACATGTGCTACATGGGCTCCACCGTGGTGTACGGCCGTGGCCGCGCCGTCGTGGTCGGTACCGGCATGGATACCGAGATGGGCAAGATTGCCGGCGCCCTGGCCGAGGCCAAGGAAGAGCTCACGCCGCTGCAGGTGAAGCTTGCCGAGCTCAGCCGCATCCTCACCATCATGGTGATTATCATCTGCGTCGTGATCTTTGGCGTTGACATCCTCCGCCACGGCGTGGGCAACGTCCTTACCGACCCGACCACCCTGCTCGACACCTTTATGGTCGCCGTCTCGCTCGCCGTCGCTGCCATCCCCGAGGGCCTGGTCGCCGTCGTGACCATCGTGCTGTCGCTTGGCGTGACCAAGATGGCCAAGCGCCAGGCGATTATCCGCAAGCTTTCTGCCGTCGAGACCCTCGGCTGCACGCAGACCATCTGTTCCGACAAGACCGGCACCCTTACTCAGAACAAGATGACCGTCGTCAAGCACGAGCTCGCTGCGCCTAAGGAGAAGTTCCTGGCAGGTATGGCCCTTTGCTCCGATGCCCAGTGGGACGAGGAGCTGGGCGAGGCCGTGGGCGAGCCGACTGAGTGTGCGCTCGTCAACGACGCCGGCAAGGCTGGTCTCACCGGCCTGACTGCCGAGCACCCGCGCGTGGGCGAGGCCCCGTTCGACTCGGGCCGCAAGATGATGTCCGTGGTCGTCGAGACCCTGGACGGCGAGTACGAGCAGTACACCAAGGGCGCGCCCGACGTGGTGATCGGCCTGTGCACCCATATCTACGAGGGCGATAAGGTCGTCCCCCTGACCGAGGAGCGTCGCGCCGAGCTCGTGGCCGCCAACAAGGCCATGGCCGACGAGGCCCTGCGCGTACTGGCGCTGGCAAGCCGCACCTACACCGAGGTCCCGAGCGACTGCAGCCCCGCTGCGCTCGAGCACGACCTGGTCTTCTGCGGCCTGTCCGGCATGATTGACCCGGTCCGCCCCGAGGTCGCCGACGCCATCCGCGAGGCCCACGATGCCGGTATTCGCACCGTCATGATCACGGGCGACCATATCGACACCGCCGTGGCCATTGCCAAGCAGCTGGGAATCGTCACCGATCGCAGCCATGCCATCACCGGTGCCGACCTCGATCGCATGAGCGACGAGGAGCTCGACGCGCACATCGAGGACTACGGCGTGTACGCTCGCGTCCAGCCCGAGCACAAGACCCGCATCGTCGAGGCCTGGAAGTCGCGCGACCAGATCGTGGCCATGACGGGCGACGGCGTCAACGACGCCCCGTCCATCAAGCGCGCCGACATCGGCGTGGGCATGGGCATCACCGGTACCGACGTCACCAAGAACGTTGCCGACATGGTGCTTGCCGACGACAACTTCGCCACCATCATCGGTGCTTGCGAAGAGGGCCGTCGCATCTACGACAATATCCGCAAGGTCATCCAGTTCCTGCTTTCGGCTAACCTTGCCGAGGTGTTCTCGGTGTTTATCGCCACGCTCATCGGCTTTACCATCTTCCAGCCGGTGCAGCTGCTGTGGGTGAACCTGGTCACTGACTGCTTCCCCGCGCTCGCGCTGGGCATGGAGGACGCCGAGGGCGACATCATGAAGCGCAAGCCGCGCAACGCCAAGGACGGCGTCTTTGCCGGTCACATGGGCCTGGACTGCGTGGTCCAGGGCCTGATCATCACCGTGCTGGTGCTGGCGAGCTTCTTTGTGGGCGTGTACTTTGACATGGGCTACATCCACATCGCCGATATGATCGCCGGCAACGCCGACGAGGAAGGCGTGATGATGGCGTTCATCACGCTCAACATGGTCGAGATTTTCCACTGCTTCAATATGCGCAGCCGTCGTGCGTCGCTGTTTAGCATGAAGAAGCAGAATAAGTGGCTGTGGGCATCTGCCGCGCTGGCGCTGGTACTGACGGTGATCGTGACCGTTCAGCCGACGCTTGCCGAGATGTTCTTTGGCCCCGTGACGCTTGAGCTCAAGGGCGTTATCGCCGCCCTGGGCCTTGCCTTCCTGATCATTCCGTTGATGGAGATCTACAAGGCGATCATGCGCGCAGTGGAGAAAGAGTAACGTACCTGTCCGGGCCCGACCGCCTGCGGGGTTTCCACGGGCACGTCCTCGCCGCTTTGCGGCTGCGGGATGTGCCCTTAGGAAACCCCTCCCGGCGGGCGGGCCCTGCGGTATCCTTGCTGGCTTTTCCCGCGCGGATGAAAAAGGGCTGGGGGAAAGTTTGTGAGCTGGTCGGGCTTTGCCCGGCCAGCTCTTTTTGATTTAAAATACCTGCTCAGTTGTGATTTATGGTGCTGGGAGGCGCTTGTGGGCAAGGCGAAGGCTAAGGCGAAGAAAAAGACGACGGGGGCGCGGGCTAAGCGCGATCGTCGTCGGAAGCTCGCGACCGAAGCCCCCGCGTCTGCCGAGGAGCTGCTGGCAAACGTGCCGGGACTTGACGCGCTGCAGGATGTTCCGGCGTTCGATGACCTGCCGGTCGATGAAGCTCAGCAGGCGGCATTTGACGACTTTTGCGCACATACCGAGGAGCCCGAGCAGATGCAGCTTGGCGCCGTGGTGCGCTTGGATCGCGGGTTTCCGCTGGTGGCGACTGCCGACGACACCTTCCGCGCCGAGCATGCCGTGGGGTTTGCCAAGTCGCGCGGCGAGGACGAGGTCCTGCTGCCTGCCGTGGGCGACCGTGTGGCGGTGCGCCGCGCTCCCGGGCACGATATGGGCGTGATTGAGTGCGTGCTGCCGCGCCGTACGAGCTTTGAGCGTTGGCGCGGCCGTGCCCGCGGAGAGCGTCAGGTGCTCTGCTCCAACGTGGATTGCGTGCTAATCGTGCAGGCGCTCGGTGCCGGTGAGGTGCTGCTCGACCGCGTGGCGCGCTCGCTGGTGTTGGCGCTCGACTGCGATGCCGAACCGGTGGTGGTGCTCACCAAAGCTGATCGCTGCGATGCCGAGGAGCTCGAGCGCGATCTGGACCGCGTGCGCCGCCTGGTGGGTCCGGACGTGCGCGTGATCGTGACGTCCTCTGCCGAGGGGCGCGGCCTGGACGAGGTTCGTTCCTGCGTGCCTGCCGGGAGCTGCGCCATGATTCTGGGCGAGTCGGGTGCCGGCAAGTCGACGCTGCTCAATGCGCTGCTGGGCCACGATACGTTGGCGACTGGCGGTGTGCGCGAACGCGACGACCAGGGCCGTCACACTACCGTCGCGCGCGTGATGGTGGCACTGCCGGGCGACGCCGGCGTGATCGCCGATGCCCCGGGCCTGCGCAGCTTACCGCTCGTGGGTCACGAGCGGGGTCTGGCGCGCGCCTTCCCCGAGATTGTCGAGGCATCGCGCGCGTGCCGGTTTGGCGATTGCACGCATACCCATGAGCCGGGTTGTGCCGTTCGCGAGGCCGAGGACGCCGGGCAGATCGACAGCCTGCGTTTGGAAACGTTCCAAAACCTGGCGTCATCCATGCGCGTGAGTGCTCAAATGCTCGATCCCGATGTCCACCTGTAATTGATTTTTCCTATGACAGCCGTCTTCCAACTGTTCGGGAGACGGCTTTTTTGCTGCGAAAAAGCCTCGAAACATGCAGTTTGCTGACGTGCTGACCAAAACCTTGCCACGAGCTTGACGGGCTGGTTAGTTTTTGGTCAGCGATTGGTTTGACATCGAAAACCGAGATCGCGATTGCGCCGCTTTGCACTCTGACCACCCAGACAATGGTGGTACGGGCATTCGCCCGGCACTGCCATGAGAGGAGCGGCCGTGAACAAGAGCAAGCGCATCGCCATCAGTCTGGTCGCGGGCGTGCTCGCTGCGCTGCTCTGCATGGTTTACGGCTCGTCGATTCGCTCGCAAGCCGAACAGGTCCAGGCTGAGACCTTGGCCAAGTACGGTGGCGATCGCGCCGAGGTATGCGTCGCGGCGCGCGATATCGATGTGGGCGAGACCCTCGATGAGACCAATGTCATAACCCAGGAATGGCTGACGAGTCTGCTGCCGCGTGACGCGGCGACCGAGCTGCGCCAGGTGCGCGGCGACGTGACGACTTCGCGTATTCCCAAAAACGCCGTGATCTGCAATGTCTACACCAAGGCCGAGAGCCACAAGCTCGAGGTGCCTAAGGGCAAGGTCGCCGTTTCGGTGGCGGTCGATGCCGAGCACTCGGTCGGCGGTGCTACGGGCGTGGGCAGCTACGTGGATGTGTATGTGCAAAAAGACGGCGTAACCGATCGACTGTGCGGCGCGTACGTGATCGATACCAGTGAGGATTCCGGTGCCACGCGCGAGGGCAAGATCGAATGGGTGACGCTGGCGGCTGACCCCGAAGACGTCAAGGAACTGCTGGGGGCATCGGGCAAGGGAACGGTCAGCTTGACGATTCCCGCCACGGCGCGCGGCAAAAAGAGCGGAGGCGACGAGTGATGAAGGCGATCTGGCTTGCGTGCTGCGCGTGCGGCGATTACGGGCTGTTGCAGCGGGAAGTCGAGGGCCGTGATACGGGTGCACAGGTGCTTCGCGTGGGTGACCTGGACGGGCTGGTTTCCATGGCGCGGGCGTTTCCGTCGCGCCGCGGAGCTGCCATCATCGCGGCGTCTCTGTTTGATACCGAAGATGTGCGCAAGACTGTTGCGCGCCTGACGGCCGAAGGCCGCGTGAGTCGCGTGGTCGTGTTGATAGAAGCACTCGATCCGTCGGATATCGAGGGGCTGTTTCGCGCGGGGGCGACCGAGGTCATCGCTGCGCACAGTATATGCGGCAACGGGCGAGCGGGCGAGGGAGCGGTTGATTCCGATCGGCGCATGACGATTGAGCCCGATGCTTTTGTTGATAGGGAACCCGGGGCGCCTCGCGCTACAAGAGGCCCGCGTGTTGATGATTATGGAAAAGCGGAAGCCGAGCATGGTCGGCGCCCCCGGAACCCCCTTGTATACGATGACGCTGGAGGACCGGCGCAGCATGCTGGCGACTCCCCGGCTGTAGATATGGGATACGTGCGCGGCGTGAATCTGGCGGATGAACTCGACGAAGTTGAGGGCTTTGCCGGGTGCGGCGAGTTGTCGCTGATGCAGCATGAGCAGATTGCGCAGAACGAGCCTGCCTCGCAGACCGAACAAGCCGCCATGCCGGCTTGGACGCAGCGTGTAGTTGCGGCGGGGGAGACGGGGACGCTGTCCCCGACGCCCGCCCCGCCGCCTCCGATGCCGCCGGCAGACGCTGCCGCTTCGCCGCATCGAGCTCCGGTCATCTGCGCCATTTCGGGTTCGGGCGGTTGCGGCAAGTCGACGATCGTTGCCACCATGGCACACACATCGTCGCTGTTGGGCTTGCGTGCCGCCGTGCTCGACCTGGACCTGATGTTTGGAAACCTTTACGACTTGTTAGGCGTCGATGCTCCGCACGATATGGCGGCACTTATCGAGCCGTCGGCGGCGGGCACGCTCACCGAGCCGGATATCGTGGCCGCATCGATGCGCGTCGCCCCGGGCGTTACGCTCTGGGGTCCCGTCGCGGCGCCCGAGCAAGCTGAGCTCATGGCACGTCCGGTGGAGCTGCTGCTCGATGTCCTGCGTCGCGAATCCGACGTGGTCTTTATCGATACCTCGGTCTTTTGGGGCGATGCCGTGGCGGCTGCGGTGGCGGCGAGCGACCGTTGCCTGGTCGTTGGCGATGCGGCGGTGTCGTCCGCGACATCGGCGTCGCGCGTCATTGAACTGGCAAGTCGAGTAGGTGTGCCGCGCACGCGCATGAGCGCCGTGTTCAACCGGTTCGGTGCGCGCGGGGCAGACGAGGACGTCGCCATGCGCTTTGAGATTGCCTGTGCGTTGAGCTCCAAGATTCGTATCGCCGATGGCGGGCAGGATCTCGCCGCGCTCATGGCGTTTGGGCGCGCTGACGAGGCAGTGGGGCAGACCAGCGCTTTTGCGACCAGCGTGCGCGAGGCCACGCGAGAGATGCTCGTGGAACTGGGGTGCGCCGTCGGCCCTTGGAGCGATATGGTCGCCGACCGTGCAACGCGCACCGAACGTCCGCGTATCCGCCTTCCCTGGTCGCGCGAGGGTGATCAGCGATGAGCCTGCAAACGAGGATTAAGGCTGCCGGCGCTGCAGCGGCGGCAGCGCCTGTAGATGCGGGGCGTCGCCGCGCGGTGAAACGACGCACCAAGCGCGCCGTGATGGACCGCATGGGTTACGACGAAGTGGCGCGTATCAGCGCCTATATCGACCCGGCACTTGCCCGCTCGGAATTGCGTCCCGCGGTGGAGGCGGCGCTCAATGTTGAGGAGCCGACCGATCTCGCGACGCCCGAGCGCGAGACCATCATCGACGAGATTTTGGATGATGTGGTGGGCTTGGGGCCGTTGCAGCCGCTCATCGAGGACGACACCGTTACCGAGATCATGATTAACGGCTGCCGCTCGGCTTTCTTTGAACGCGGCGGCGTCTTGCACCCCATCGAGCATGCGTTTGAGGATGATGAACAGATCCGTGTGCTTATCGACCGCATCATCTCGCCACTTGGCCGCCGTATCGACGAGCGCAGCCCCATCGTCAACGCCCGCCTCAAAACGGGCTATCGCGTCAACGCGGTGATTCCGCCTGTGGCGATTGACGGACCGATTCTCACCATCCGAAAGTTCTCGGACCGTATCTGCTCGCTGGACGAGCTTGTGGGGCTGGGGTCGCTGCCGCTTTGGTATGCGCAGCTGCTGTCGTGCGCGGTGTCGCTGCGACAGGACCTGGCGGTTGCGGGAGGCACGGGGTCTGGTAAGACCACCCTGCTCAACGCGTTGTCATGCGAGATTTCCACCGGCGAGCGCATCGTGACGATCGAGGACTCTGCCGAGCTCAAGTTTGCGCATCATCCGCACGTGGTGCGCCTAGAGGCGCGCGAGGCTTCAATTGAGGGCGAGGGCGCGGTGACGATCCGCGACCTGGTGACCAATGCCCTGCGCATGCGCCCCGACCGCATCGTGGTGGGCGAGGTGCGCGGTGCCGAGTGCTGCGACATGTTGCAGGCCATGAACACGGGCCACGATGGGTCGCTCACCACACTTCATGCGGGTTCAGAACAGGAGACCGTGGTGCGTCTGACGTTGCTTGCACGTTATGGCATCGATCTGCCGAGCGAGCTCATCGAGGAGCAGACTGCCATGGCGCTCGACGGCATCGTGATGTCCGAGCGCCACGCCGATGGCAGGCGTTTCGTCTCCTCGTATTCGGGGGTGCGTCGCGCCGCGTCGGGCGGCGTAGAACTCGAGCGCTATGTGACGTTCGATGCCGCCGAGCGCACCTGGAAGCTTGACCGCGAGCCGCCGTTTATCGCAGAAGGCCTGCGGTCGGGGACGCTCACACAAGAGGAGGTGGACGAATGGAGGTCGCTGTGCCCCTCGTCGTAGGGGGTTTGGCAGGGTTTTCTGTTGCGACGGCGTGCGGGGCGGAACCTCGTGTGCCGCAGGTACCGCCGGCGGAGCTGGCGCGTCAGGCGCTCGAGACGGTGGCAGAGAAGCTGCCGCGTGAGCTGGTGGAAAACGATCTGCTGAAAAAGATCGCCCGTTCGTGGGCATCGCTGGCTCCGGCGCATCGCTTTGGCCTCGTGATTGAAGATGCTTCGGGGCGTTTGGCGTTTCTGCTGCTATCGAGCGGTGTCTGCTGCGTTTTACTAACGATGGTGTCGTTATCGCCCCTCGGATTTGCCTTGGGACTTGTTGCTCCGATTGCCGTTGGCGCCGCTCGGGATGGCTTTGAGAGCCGGCGCGAGCAACACGATGCAGAAGAGGCCATGCCCGAGGCGTTTACCGCACTTTCCATGTCGCTTGCCTCGGGACATTCGCTGGCCCAGGGCATGCGCTTTGTGGGCGCTCATGCGCAAGAGCCGGTACATACCGAGTTTTTGCGGGTAGCGGCGGCGATCGATTGCGGCATCTCGGCGACCGACGCGCTCGATGACTTGCTCGTGCGCATCGATGCCCCCGGCCTTTCGCTTGTGACCTTGGCGCTTAAGGTGTCTCAGCGCACCGGTGCTCCGCTTGCCGACTTACTGTCCGAGGCGTCGAGCATGGTGGGGGAGCGCATTGAGCTCAAGCGCCGCCTGGATGTTAAGACGTCGCAGGCTCGCATGTCTGCGCATATGGTCGCGGCGATGCCGGCGGGCATGTGCGCGGTGTTGGCGCTGCTTTCGGCAGATTTTCGTCGCGGTCTTGCGACGCCTGCCGGTGCGGGCGCTGTGGTGCTGGGTCTAGCCCTCAACGTCGTTGCCCTGGTGGTTATCCGGCGCATTATGCGGGTGGAGCTATGAGCGCCCTGGTTGCAGTTGTGGCTTGCCTGTGTGCCCTGAGTGTATTTGTCGCGACGGGTTTGGATCGGGCGGATGCGCGCAAGATCGCAGGGGCCTGCAAGCGCGAGGCGGTGCTGGTCGCTGCCGCGGGTCGCTCGGTGGTCGATGCCCTGACCGCGCGAGTGAAGGGCGCGGTTGGAGCGGGCGGCCCGGCGCGAGTGTCGCTCGGCGAAGTGTCCGAGATGATCGATGTTGTGCGCTTGGGCCTTTCGGCCGGTCTTTCGTTTGATGCGGCGCTTGAGATTTTCTGCGCCAACCGCCGGTCAGTGCTGGCTCTTCGCCTTGAGCGGGCCTGCATGGCGTGGCAGGTGGGCGTGGGCACGCGTGAGGACGAGTTGTTGGCCGCCGCGCGCGACCTGGACGTGCGAGCGCTCGAGACCTTTGCCATCACGGTGGGGCAGGCGCTCGCCCTGGGTGCCCCACTTGCCGAGACGTTGGCCGCTCAAAGTCGCGAGATCCGTGCGGCTCATCGCGCCGCGGTCGAGCGCGAGATTGAGCGTGCGCCCGTCAAGCTGCTGATTCCCACCGGCACGCTCATCTTGCCGGCGTTGCTTCTGTCCATATTGGGCCCGCTGCTGGGAGCAGGCGGGATGATGTAGGGAGGAATACATGAACACGATGGTCGAAGTTGCTGACAAGGCTTGGAACTGGGCTTTTTGCCGGGCGATTCTCGCTCGCCAGCATGCCAAGGAGCTGTTGCAGGAGGAGAGCGCGCAGGGTACCACCGAGTACGCCATTTTGGTGGGTGTGCTTGTGGTGATCGCGATTATTGCCATCGTCGCATTTAAAGGCAAGGTCCAAGATCTATGGAACGCTATCAGCGAGGGCATCAACAGCCTGTAGAGGGCGAGCGCCCCATCGGGGTGCTGCTGGTGTTTGCATGCCTGACCGTGGCGATAGCGGCGGTGCTTTGGGGGCTTAACGCCGCGCGGCAGCAGCGTCCTGGGGCCGCCTTCGATTCGGGCTCAGATTCGGCGGTGGCGTCTCAAAAAGATGAGATGCGAGATGCGGACGATTCGGATGTCGCTGTCACGGCGCAAACCTTTCTGCGGACGCTCGACAAGCGGTCTGGCACTGCGACGGATTCGCCTGAGGACAACGCGATTGCGGTCCGGCTTGCATGGTCCGAGGACCGACCGATGACCGAGGCAGCGGCGGATATGTTACGCGCCTACCGCGAGGTGCCAACGTCCCAGCTCGCCCTGAGCGGCTATCTCGATATTAAGGGCAACGTATGGGGCGCCATCGTGCGCGATGGGCGCGGCTGGGTCGATATGGTGACGGTTGCCGCGGATGCTGGCGATGCTTCGTGTCGTCTGCGCGCCGTGCGTCTGGTCCCGCAAACAATAAGCTCAAAGGAGGGATCGTGAAATGCATGGCGTTCTGCGTGAAGAGGTTGCCCAAGCGACTGTGGAATACGCCATCGTTACAGTGGCGCTGTTATCGATCGTGCTGGCGATCGCGGGGCTTTGGCGTGCTGGCACCGATGGGCGCTTGGCGGCGCTGGTTGAGCGGGCGGCATCCCATGGCGTTGCCTCGACGTCGGTTATCGACGCCGCTGCGGGCGCTAAGGACATCGCGTTGTATTGATATCGCGCGCGAGGACCGGGCGCAGTCTACGGTCGAGGCCGCTTTTTTGCTGCCGACGTTTCTGACGCTCATCCTTCTCGCACTGCAACCAGTGTGCTTGCTTTATACGCGCGCGGTCATGGAGTCTGCCGCCGCCGAGACCGCGCGGCTCATGACCACGACGACGGCGGAGGACGACGATCTTAAGGAGTTCACCCGCCGCCGGCTTGCCGCAGTGCCCAACGTTTCGATCTTTCATGCCGGCGGGCCGTTGTCGTGGGATATCGAGCTTGGCCGGGCCGGTGCGGGTGGCGTCTCGTCCGTGTCCGTTTCCGGCGAGGTCAAGCCGTTGCCTGTGATCGGTGCGTTTGCGCAGGCTATGGGTGGTACCGCCGAGGGCGGCTACGTTGAGCTCAAGGTCGATGTCTCGTATCAATCGCGTCCCGAATGGCTGGAGGGAGATTATGATTCGTGGATTGCTGCATGGGATTAAGCGTTTCTGGTCTAGATGCGTTTTGACGCGCCGTCCGAGCTGCCATCGCAAGCGAGGCGGCTTTATGGGCCGCGCCGGTGTCGATCTGTTTATCGAAGACGGCGCCTATACCACGCTTTCTTCTGCCGTGGTCATCCTAGTGGTGCTCACGTTGTTGTTTTCGTCGACCGCGGCGATATGGAGTATGTCGCGTGCCGGGGATACCCAGGTGGCGGCAGATAGCGGCGCGCTGGCGGGTGCCAACGTAGTGTCGTCCTATCACACGGCTGCCACGGTGGTTGATGCGAGCATCTTGAGTCTGGGGCTGGCGGGGTTTGCCACGATCGGGACGGGCCTGGTCGCCATCCTCATCCCGGGTGCCGAGCCGGTTGCCGGCAATATGGTCGACACCGGGATTGAGATCATTAAAACGCGCAACAAGTTTGCCAAAAGCGCATCGGAAGGCTTACAGAAAATCGAGACGGCCCTGCCGTATCTGATCGCCGCGCGTGCCACGCAGGCGGTGTCGGCGCAGGATACCGATAGTGTGACCTATACCGGTACGGCGCTTGCCGTGCCCAGGACATCCGAGTCTGACTTCGCTGCGCTCAAAGGGTCAGAGATCTCGACCGATACCATTAAAGACACATCAGATGATTTAGAGGGTGCGGCCGAGGAGCTGCGGAAGGCTTCTGAGGACACGGCGAAGGCTAAAGAGCGTGCTTGGCTGGCGGATTGTGGTGGGTCTGACAAGGGCTCGGTCGGCAGCTGTTCTTGCATGTGGGAGCGTGCGAAAAGCCTAACGGATCTCTCCGGTGTTCAAAATCCGCATTACTCATCGAGCGTTACGTGGGAGCCCCAAGTTGCCCTTGATCGCGCGAAGGACTACTACCATTGGCGTCTGACAAATGAGAAGCCCCACGGCTCGAGTGTCGAGATGAAGGCAGAGTCTGCGGCGCGTAAGGCGTTTTATACCTATGCGAGCGCGGAGGTCGATCGGGCACATATAACCGAGAACGGAGACAGGGTTTCCTCCTATATTCCGCTGCTGCCGCGCAACTCTGATGAGGTTCGGGCGACGGAGCTCTATACCGATGCGGTGTGGCCGACGAGCGTGAACGATGACAAGGCGTATCTGCATTACGGGACGACCTGCCCTAACTATAAGAAAGGGACGCCGAGCGGATTTGCTTCGGTTGCCGATTACGATGGACAGGATAAATGCAGCAAATGCCATTTTGGCGTTTCGTCGCTTGGTGCTGTTGCGGCGCCTTCAACCTCTATCGAAAACGGCTTCGAGTATCACTTTGACAAGTTTAAAGACGCCCTGGAAGGCTACGTCGAATGCCGCAACAAAGAGCTCGAGCTCGAACGTCAGACCGAAGACGAGACCGACCGTGCGAGCAATGCGTTTGACCAGGCCATCAAAGCGCTTTCGGGCGAGCGTCCGCGTATCGCTCCTCCCGGTCGCAACGGCGTGGTTGCCTTTGCGGTTTCGGGTGCCATCTCGAGCCCCGATGAGCTCAACTCTTCGTTTAACACGGCAGTCAGGCTTGGCGATCGCGGTGCCATCTCTGCCGCGGTGCTGGCGCCCGATGAGGCGACGGCGCAAAACAACGTGCTTTCGCGATTTTTCTCGACATTGAAGGAACGCTCGGGTGGCGTTGCCGGCGTACTCGATGGCGTCATGGATGTCTGGGGACGGCTGCTTGTGGGATACGGAGACATCCAAGGTTCGGCCGACGAACTTATGGACGAGATGATTAAAGGCCTAGGAGGGGGCAGCGGCGCGTTGGGCTCCATCGCATCGTGGCTCGGCGATACCGTTTCGGCGTCCGTGGCGGCGTTGGATCTGGAGCCGTGCGACTTGCGCCTGCGAAAGCCGGTGCTGACTGATTCCGCCAACGTCATTAAGAGCCCGGGGTCTGACATTGCCGGTCTCTCTCAAGCGCAAGACAAGCTGCGAAGTATTCCGTTGGGCGTGACCGATCCCAAGGCGCTTTGCGAAGCGCTGGAATATCAAGTCGAGCGCACCATCAGCGGCACGACGTTCACGCTTGCGGAGATTCCGCTGCCCGGCGGCGGTTCCATCCCACTTACCGTCGATGTCACCACACTGGCGGGTGCCCTGGGCGGTGGGTCGTAATGGGCATCCGCACGCGCCTGTGCGAGGAGTGCGCCCAGGCGACGGTCGAGATGGCCGTGGTCACGCCCGTCCTGCTGGTTCTGGCGCTTATCGTGTACAACGTCATGGTCTTTGCCGGTGCGGTCGCACGCTTCGATCGCGTGGTGCCCGATATCGTGCTAGCACATGCCGTGGCGCCGAGCGGGGAGGGCGATGGCAGCTCCATCGATGCTTCCGCGACCGTTCAGGCTCAGATCCAACATGCCATGGAAGGCTATGACTTGCTGATCGAGGTCTCGAGCGAACAGGGTGCGACGACATCGGATGGCGGTTTGCTTTCGCTTTCCGGCACGTTTAGGACCTACACCTGCACCATGCACTATGAGCCGTGGCCGACTTCTCTCAGCATCGCTGGCGTTCCGCTGGGGGCGCCGACAACGTTGTCGCACGAGCGCGCGGTGACGGTCGATCCATGGCGCCCGGGGGTGGTCATGTGACCGCGGTCTCGTCCTACATCGCCTACGCGCGGGCACTCAATAGGCTGGGTTGGACGCCGGCGGAGTTTGTGGTGGCGGAGTCGTTTGTCGTGCGCCTGCGCGGCATGCTGGGACGGCATCCGGTTGCCGCCAACGGCTTGCCGCTCGTCATGGCGTTTCCACGCTGCTCTTCGGTCCATACGTGTTTTATGGCCTATCCCATCGATATCGCCTTTATCGATGCACGTGGCTATGTCCTCGTATGCTACGAAAACGTACGTCCCTGGCGTATGTGCTCCTGCCCCGGCGCCTGGGCCGTACTAGAGCGTCCTTCAATCATTGTTTCGACCCCTGCTCTCCAACGCGTGCCGGCTTAAGGGACTGAGCGAAAAACTTCTTGCTGCCGGCTGATGCCTCTGACGTGCCGATTTATAGAACCGAGGCTGTGCTCAAAAACTTTTTTAAAATTCTCGGTTGACCGGAACGCGTCCTTGGTTATACTAATCAAGCCTTGAAACAAGGCACACCTCAAATGGCTGGGTAGCTCAGTTGGTAGAGCAGAGGACTGAAAATCCTCGTGTCAGGGGTTCGATTCCCTTCCCCGCCACCTTGAATTGACTAGGACCTCTGCAAAGGGGTCCTTTTCTTTTATGCAGCCCCCACATGGAATCGAACCCCGTGAGGGCGCGGAGCTGAGGAAACGCGATAGCGTTTGCCAGCGCAGCTCGCAAGGCGCGCAAGCGCCGCAGCGGTCCGTCCGCGCAGCGCGCGGACGCGATTCCCTTCCCCGCCACCTTGAATTGACTAGGACCTCTGCAAAGGGGTCCTTT
>DXZW01000046.1:16616-22978 GCA_019419455.1 Collinsella sp.
TTCTTTTTTTGTGGGGTTCCGCGGAAAATGCATCCCATTATTTTGACCCAGAGCGGGATGCGCTTTCCGGCGCTTACTTCCGACGTGCGTGCACATCTCGTCGCACCATCCCGAGCCCGCCTGTTCCCAGATATTCCTCTCACTTTCGCGTCACTTTACAGACCGTTCGGTCGCCTGTCTGCATGCGCGGGTATACTCAAATCGATAGATATGTCATGCAAGAGCGATGCGGGCTTAGCCCGTATGATTCAAAAGGGGGCAGTGATGGAGAGGATACTCGGCGTTAATCTCTCTGGCTGGTTTATTCCCGAGCCTTGGGTGACCCCGTCGCTATACGCGGCGACCGGTGCATCCAACGCGGCCGAGCTGCAGGAGGCCATGGGCACCGCCGCCTATAACGAGCGCATGCGCCGTCATTACGAGACGTTTGTGAGCGAGGACGATTTTCGTCGCATGGCGCAGATCGGTCTCAATGCCGTGCGTCTGCCGGTGCCTTGGTATGCCTTTGGCTCACAGGAGTCCGATGTCTCCTACATATCGGTTGTCGATTACATCGACCGCGCGATTGAGTGGGCTGCCAAGTACGACATCCGCGTGCTGCTCGATCTGGCAACTGTGCCCGGTGGCCAGGGCGATTCCAACGATTCGCCCACCACGCCGGAGGCTGTTGCCGAGTGGCATTCGTCCACTAACGGCCGCCATGTCGCACTCGACGTGCTCGAGCGCTTGGCCGATCGCTATGGCGAGGCCGAGAGCCTGCTGGGCATTGAGCTGCTGGACACGCCGCAGATGAGCGTTCGCAAGAGCCTCTTCACCATGACGGATGGCATTCCCGCTCACTACCTGCGCAATTTCTATCGCGATGCCTACGAGCTCGTCCGTTCGTATATGCCCGAGGATAAGATCGTCGTCTTCTCGTCGTCGGGGCATCCCAGCGAGTGGAAGCATTTTATGCGCGGCGCCAAGTACAAGAACGTCTACATGGACCTTCACCTGTACCATTACCGCGACGAGTATGCGCTCGACATCACGAGCCCTCGCGGGCTGACGACGGCGATTTCGCGTAACAAGCGC
Source organism: Collinsella sp. (assembly GCA_019419455.1). Taxonomy (GTDB): domain Bacteria; phylum Actinomycetota; class Coriobacteriia; order Coriobacteriales; family Coriobacteriaceae; genus Collinsella. Next base: position 17,691 of record DXZW01000046.1, read on the forward strand.
GAGCTTAAAGAAGCGATTTCGACTGGGTTCCCCGTGCTGGTGGGCGAATGGTCGGGCGCGGCGATCTTTGCCAACTCGTCGGTTACGCCCGAGGGCCGCAATGCCTACGAGCGCGTGTTTATCGCCAACCAGCTGGCTTCGTTTGCGCCGGCTGCCGGTTGGTTCTTCCAAACGTGGAAGACCGAGAAGCGCATTGCAGCATGGGACGCCCGCGCGGCGCTCGGTACGCTCGAGCGCGGCATGATTGAATAGGTTGATATGACGCAAAACAGCGCCCATACGGGCAAACTCTATGTGGTCGGCACGCCCATCGGCAACCTGGGTGACCTGTCCCCGCGCGTTGGCGAGGCCTTTGCCGCTGCCGATGTCATCTGCTGCGAAGACACGCGTGTGACGTCAAAGCTGCTGATGCACCTGGGCATTTCCAAGCCGCTTGTCCGTTGCGACGAGAATGTGATCGCTAGCCGCGCTGCCGGCCTGGTCGACCGTCTGCTGGCGGGGGAGACCCTCGCCTTTGCCTCGGACGCCGGCATGCCGAGCGTGTCCGATCCCGGCCAGGCGCTGGTCGAGGCGGCGCGTGAGGCCGATTTGCCCGTCGAAGTTATTCCCGGGCCCTCTGCTTGCGTCACGGCGCTTGTTTCGTCCGGCATTCCCTGCGAGCATTTTTTCTTCGAGGGCTTTTTGGGCCGAAAGCACGGCGACCGTGTGCGCCGTTTGCAGCGCCTTGCCGTGGTGCCCGGCGCACTCATCTTCTACGAGTCTCCACATCGCATCGTGGCGACGCTCGAGGCCGTGGCGGAGGTCTTTCCCCAGCGTGAGGTTGCCGTCTGCCGCGAACTCACCAAGCTGCACGAGGAGGTCTTGCGCGGGCCCGCTGACCAGCTTGCCGAGGAGCTGCGTGCTCGCGGCGAGGTAAAGGGCGAGATTGCGCTGGTCATCGCGCCGCCGAGCGAGGATGAGGAGGCCGGCATCGCGCCGGTTGGCGCTGCGGTAGCGGATCCCGACGAGGCCCTGCGCGAGGATATCCGCGCCGCGCTCGAGGAGGGGGAGCCCGCGTCTGCGGTGGCCAAGCGCCTGTCTCAGAAGTATTCGCGCCGCAAGCGCGATGTCTATGCCATGGTGCTCGATATGCAATAGATGGAGGATATCCAGCCCTTGCGCTAGAATCATCCTCTGTATGCAACGTTTTTCTGGAGGACAAACCCCATGGATCAAAGCAAGCCTTCGTTCTTTATCACGACGCCCATCTACTACGTCAACGCCGATCCGCACCTGGGCACGGCTTATTCCACCATCATCGCCGACGTTCAGGCTCGCTATCGCCGTTCCGCCGGCTATAACGTCAAGTTCCTGACCGGCATGGACGAGCACGGCGAGAAGGTCGCCGAGGCCGCAGCCAAGCATGGCATGACGCCGCAGGAGTGGACCGATAGCCAGGCCCCGCACTTCAAGGAGCTTTGGAGCAAGCTCGAGATTTCCAACGACGACTTCATCCGCACCACCGAGCCGCGCCAGCATCATGCCGTGCAGTATCTGTGGGAGCGCATGAAGGAGTCCGGTTACCTGTATAAGGGCAGCTACGACGGTTGGTATTGCGTGCCTGACGAGACCTACTTCACTGATACGCAGGTCCAGAAGGGCGACGAGGAGTACGGCAGCGTCGGCCAGCATCTATGCCCCGACTGCCACCGTCCGCTTGAGCGCGTGCAGGAGGAGTCCTACTTCTTTAAGCTTTCCGCCTTCCAGGACAAGCTTCTCAAGCTCTATGACGAGCACCCCGACTTTGTCGAGCCTGCGTTCCGCATGAACGAGGTACGTAGCTTTGTCGAGGGCGGCCTTAACGACCTTTCCGTGAGCCGCACGAGCTTTGACTGGGGCATTCAGGTCCCGTTTGACGAGGGTCACGTGACCTACGTGTGGTTCGATGCGCTGCTCAACTATATGACGGCTGTCGGCTACGGCGTCGACACCGACGAGGCCCGTGCCGAGCTGGCCTATCGCTGGCCCGCGCAGTTCCACATCGTGGGTAAGGACATCATCCGCTTCCACTGCGTCATTTGGCCCGCCATGCTCATGGCCATCGGCGAGGCCCTGCCCGAGCATGTCTTTGCCCACGGCTTCCTGACCGTGCGCAACGCTGAGACCGGCAAGGCCGAGAAGATGTCCAAGAGCCGCGGCAACGCCATCGCTCCGCAGGACGTCATCGACATGCTGGGTGTCGAGGGCTATCGCTATTACTTCATGACCGACGTGGTGCCCGGCACCGACGGCGCCATCAGCTTCGATCGCATGGAGCAGGTCTACAACGCCGACCTGGCCAACAGCTGGGGCAACCTTATCTCGCGTTCGCTCAACATGAGCGGCAAGTACTTTGACGGCTGCGCGCCCGCCAAGCCCGCATTGTTCGATGCGTTCGACAATCCGCTGGCAAAGATTGCCGATGGCCTGGTCGAGCGCTACATGGCTAAGATGGACGTGCTCGATTACGGTGGAGCTAAGGACGAGGTCATGGAGCTCATCCACGCCGCCAACCACTACATCGAGGACTCCGAGCCTTGGGCACTTGCCAAGGACGAGGCCAAGGCTGACGAGCTGGCATTTGTGATCTACAACCTGCTCGAGGCCATCCGCATCGCCGCCCACCTGCTGATGCCGCTCATGCCCCAGACTTCTGCCGAGGCCCTGCGCCGCCTGTCCTGCGAGGACGAGGCCGCGAGCGACGACCTCAAGGGCATTTGCGCTTGGGGCTTGCTTGCCGGTGGCCAGCCCGTCGAGAAGGGCGAGCCGCTGTTCCCGCGTCTGGGCTAAGACGCCGCGCGCCATATCGGCAATTTGCTGTTTAGATGTAAGGGCATGGCCGCAACGGTCCATGCCCTTTTGTTTCAAGACGCCGCCACCATGCTAAGGAGGCAACTATGACAACTTCGCCTTTGGCAAACTCCACGGCCACCAGGGAGCTGCTGGAGGAGTTTGGCCTTGCGACCAAGCATCGCCTGGGCCAGAACTTCCTGATCGACAACCATGTAATTGAGCGCATTTGCGAGCTTTCCGAGCTTGCGGGCGATGAGCGCGTGCTCGAGGTTGGCCCGGGCGTTGGTACGCTCACGCTTGCGCTGTTGCAGGAGGCGGCGTGCGTCACGTCGATCGAGGCCGACCCCGAGCTCGAGCCGGTGCTCGATGCCCATGCCGCCGACTATGCCAACTTCCGCTTTATTATGGGCGACGCGCTCAAGGTGGGCCCGGAGCAGATTGAGCAGGCCGCCGGCGGCGAGCCCACGGTATTTGTCGCGAACTTGCCCTATAACGTGGCGGCGACGATTATCCTGCAGTTCTTCCAGACGATGCCCGCGCTCAAGCGTGCCGTGGTCATGGTGCAAAAGGAGGTTGCCGATCGCATTGCCGCAGTCCCCGGCAACAAAACCTATGGCGGCTATACGGCAAAGCTCGGCCTGTATGCGCAGGTGACGGGTCGCTTTGAGGTGCCGCCGCGTTGCTTTATGCCGGCGCCGCACGTGGACTCGGCCGTCGTGCGTATCGACCGTGTTGACGGCGTGGTGCCCGAAGGACTCGATCGCGACTTTGTGGCTCGCGTGATTGATGCTGCATTTGCCCAGCGTCGCAAGACCATCCGCAATTCCATGAGCGCCAACGGCTTTGCCAAGGACGTGCTCGATGCCGCCTTTGAGGCTTGCGGTATCGCACCCACCACGCGCGCCGAGACGCTTGATGTTGCCGACTTTGTCCGTCTGGCCCAGGAGCTAATCCATGATGCCTAATGCCGAACGTGTGACGTTTACCAAGAAAAAGAAGACGGTTGCTTGTCCCGTGCCCTTGGCACCGCTTGCCGACACGCATGCGCATCTGCTTTCGTTCTGGGGCAAGGAGGTGCCCGAGACGCTCCTGCGCGCCAAGGCTGCGGGCATCGACCTGTTGGTGACGATCTTCGATCCCATTGCCGATAAGCGCAGCGTGACGGACTATAGTGACTGGCTCGTGCGCGAGATTTTGCCGATGCGGGATATTCCGCAGATCAAGTATCTCGCTGGCGTTCACCCCTATGGCGCGCCGGATTATACCGACGACATTCACGCGCAGGTCGTTGCCGCGCTCGATGACCCTTTGTGCGCCGGTATCGGCGAAATTGGCCTGGACTACCACATGGACTATGACGACGATATCGCGCCGGCACCCCATAACGTGCAGATTGACTGCATGGCGCGCCAGCTCGAGCTTGCCGTGTGCCGTAACGTGCCGGTGGAGCTGCATCTGCGTCACGAGGACACGGACCAGGAGCGCACCTCGCACGTGGACGCCTACAACGTGCTTCGTGAGGTGGGCGTGCCCCAGGCCGGTTGTGTGCTGCACTGCTTTGGCGAGGACCGCGCTACGATGGAGCGCTTTGTGGAGCTGGGCTGCTATATCGCCTATGGTGGTGCGGCCACCTTTAAGCGCAACGACGACGTGCGCGAGGCATTCGCGGCAACCCCACTCGATCGAATTTTGTTCGAGACGGATTGCCCGTATATGGCTCCGGAGCCCATTCGCGGTCTTGAATGCGAGCCCGCAATGATCTCCATTACGGCAAACGCGCTGGTTAACGACCGTGTCGATCGCACTGGTGAGGACGCCGAAACAATCGCGCAAGCCGCTTGGGAGAATGCCTGCAAACTTTTTCAAAAATAGTTCTTGCGTTCGTGGTGGCGCTCCGTTATTCTAATTCCTGCACGCGGGCGTGGCGGAATTGGCAGACGCGTACGGTTCAGGTCCGTATGGGGGCAACCCCATGAAGGTTCAAGTCCTTTCGCCCGCACCATTAAATGAAAGAGCTCCCAGCAATGGGAGCTTTTTTGTTACGGGCCCATCGCTGGGACTTGAACCTGCGAAGGAGCGAGCGTAAAGAAAACGCAGAGCGTTTTTAGCGAGCTGGCGAGTCCGCCGGCAGGCGGGCGAAGCCGGTGCGGATCCGCGAAGCGGATACGCGGACGTCCTTTCGCCCGCACCATTGATTGAAAGAGCTCCCAGCAATGGGAGCTTTTTTGTTATGGGCCGTTTTGGCAGATTTGACATATCGATTTCGCGCGGTAGATGTCCCTGTGGTCAAAAAGTGGCAAATATGAGTACTGACATGAAAATAGAGACATTTCATGAAGCCATTTTTGCTCATTTTGCGCAACAGATGTACGCTAATTTGGCTCAACCTTGAGACAAAATGAAGTAATTTCGATAGACCTCGGGTAGCGCACAGAGATGTGGTGTAAGAGGCGGGGCATGCCCCGCCTCCGCCCTTT
>DXZW01000047.1 GCA_019419455.1 Collinsella sp.
CCTCAATCGTAGCCCGAGACGGTCCCGGGCTGACAATTTCGACTGTAATGGACGTACTTAAATGAGTGGTAGTTGGAGACACTCCTGGCCGAGCTAGAGATCGCGCGCGTCCCTTCTGGTCCATGCGGCTCAAAATCGCGGCGTGATGTGGACGGCTGGGGTCGAATTGGCAACATTTCGAGCCTGGCTTCGATATTGAGACTGGTTCTTTATTAAAATAGATTTCCAGACAATTGAGCGGCTGGGGGGTTAACCATGAGGGGCATGGGAGACACAACCGCATATTTGCGTCGGGGCATTCGGGAGATTATATGCCTGGCGCTGTTCTTCTTCACGTTTTTGGCGTGCGAGTATCTCTTTGATGTGCGCATGGCCGAGTTCGTGCCATCGAGTGAGGTCGTCATCTACGAGAGCATCGTTGTCGGCGCGAGCGTGATTGGCTTTTTCGTGCGCCCATTTCTGTACTATCGCCTTCCCCAGACGATCGATGCGACGAGCGATATTACAGGCGTGCTGTTGGTATCGGCGTTGCTGCTGATGATTACGGCAGTGCGGTTTGAGGTAGTAATTGCCGGCGGCCTGGTGGCGTGCTGCGCCCTGGGCTATTGCGGATCGACCGCCCATGCCAATCTTGCGCGGCGTTTTGCGCAGACGCCCTGCCTGGCGCGCGCCGCCGCACTTTCCTATGCCATGGGCGTTCTGGTACAGGTGATCAACCACATGGTGATGCCTGTCGGTATTCCTCAGCAGGCTGTTCTGGTCGTCTGTGCGATCGCGCAGGTGGCGTTGCTCCACGGTGCCCGACGCGCCAAGCTGCGCGACGAGTCCGACCCCAACTTTGAACCCAGTGCTGCCGGGCTTTCGGTAGATGCTCTGGAATATGGCGCCAAGTGGCATGACGATCCCGAGGCAAAGGCGGCATTCCGTCGCGCCGTAGTTCGCCTGACCGTAGCGACGGCGTATCTTTCCAGCGTATTCGCCGCTCTCAACGCGGGCTTCACGCCTTGCATGCTGTCGGAGCCGTCGATTTGGGCGATTGGCCGCGCCTGCTGCTTGTCGTGAGCTCGTTGGTCGCTGGCGCACTATTTGACCTGCACGGCCGCTCGTATATGAATATCAGCATGACATGTGCCGCCATACTGTCCACGCTTTCGTTCTTTGTGCTCATCGTCGATGGCAATGGCGGCAACGAGCTTGCTGCCACGATCATCTTTTATCTGGGCTCGGGCTTCTTTGTGGTGTTCTTTACCACAAAATATGCCGCCGTCTCGCTCTATGCGCGCAGGTCATATTTTTGGCCGTGCATGGGTCGCGTCGTCAACAACGTGTGCTCGATGCTCGTGACGGCGCCGGCGGTGGCGATCATCTCGAGTCAAAACGTGCTGGCTGCGATCGGTGCGGCGCTCGTGATGTTTGTGGGCATTGCGATTACGCTGCTGGGGCAGTTGGGGCAACGAGCCGATGATGCCGTGATGCAGGATGGCCTGCCACTTGCCACCGACGATCTTGGTGGGAATCTTGCGCCCACGTGCTCCGACCCCGAGCCCGTGGAGGCAGCGGAGCTCACGTCCGATGAACGCCTTGATGCCTTCGTCGCCACCTTTGGGCTTACAGAGCGCGAGCGCGATATTCTTGAGGTCTTGGTCGTTTCGGACCAGAGCGTTCAGGACATCGCCACAACGCTCTTCCTTTCGCGCTCCACGCTCTATCGCCACATTTCCTCAATCAACAAGAAGACCGATACCGCCTCGCGTGTGGCCCTTATCAACTTCTTCTGGTCCTGGACACCCAAGGACTAGCTAATCTCCCAATAAGTCGCGGTGGAATAGTCCCTAAATTAAAGTCACGGGGCTTTAAACAGGAACTATTCCACCGCAACTGCTGGGGGGATAGACTGCGGCGGCGGCAGAGGCAACGGCAGCGGCGTTGGTAGCTGTGGTAGTGGCAACGGCAGCTGGCAGGGTGTTTTCCGTCTTCTTGCTACAGCAGCTCGCCGTGGCGGGCAATGTAGCGGCGCTTTGCCAGTTGGGTGAGCGCGATATAGGCGGTAACGATGCCAATGAGCAGCCCAAAAAAGCTCGTGGGCAGCGGCATGAGGCCGAGCGCATCGGCGATGGGGCTTGCCGGCAGCCAGGTGACGAGCGCCAGACCCAGCACGGTGAGAACGCACAGTGCGGGCGCGGCGTGGTCGCGCGGGCTCGGCAGATGCGGGGAGCGCAGCATGTGGACCACGAGTGTCTGCGACCACATGGACTCGACAAACCAGCCGCTCTGGAAGAGTGCGGCAAAGGTCGCCATACCCGCGACGTCGCCCGCGGCGGCAAGCTCGGGCCAGCTTGCGTCCACGGCGGCGGGGCACACGACAAAGAAGAGCGCGGCGAAGGTCACGATGTCAAACAGCGAGCTCACGGGGCCCAGCTCGAGCATAAAGCCCTTGATGGACGCGGCGTCCCAGGCACGCGGGCGGGCAGTCCAGGCGTCATCGACGGTGTCCCACGGCAGTGCGATGCACACGATCTCGTAGACCAGCGACAGCAGTACCAGCTGCAGGGCGCTCATGGGCAAAAACGGCAAGAACAGGCTCGCGACGGTCACGGACAGCACGTTGCCAAAGTTGGAGCTCACCGTGGTCTTGAGGTACTTGAGCAGGTTGCCGTAAGTGCGGCGGCCTTCGATGATGCCGCGCTCGAGCACGCCCAGGTCCTTCTGAAGCAAGATGATATCGGCGGATTCCTTGGCAATATCGACGGCCGAATCGACCGAGATGCCGCAATCGCTCGCACGCATGGCGGCGGCGTCGTTGATGCCGTCGCCCATAAAGCCCACGGTGCGGTCGAGCATCTCGCGCATGACACGTACCAGGCGCGCCTTCTGCAGCGGCGAGAGCTTGGCGAAGAGGTGGGTTTTCTCGGCGCGCTCGGCAAGTTCGGCGTCATCGAGCGTATCGATCTCGGAGCCGAGCAAGACGTTGCTCGCATCGATACCAATCTGCTCGCAGACGGTGGCGGCGACGCGGTCGTTGTCGCCGGTTAGGACCTTGACCGCCACGCCCTTGGCCTCGAGGGTGGCGACGGCGCCCGCGGCACTTGCTTTGGGCGGATCGAGGAAGGCCAAAAAGCCCATCAGCACCATGTCGCACTCGTCGGCGATGCCAAACTCGCCCACGCAGCGCGGATTGGTCTTCTGCGCCACGGCAATTACGCGTAGGCCCTCGGCGTTAAGTCCGGCGATCTGCTTGCGAATCTGGGCGAGCTTCTCGTCGGTGAGCGGCTGAGCGATGCCATCGATCTCGACAAAGGAGCAGATCTCGAGCATTTCCTCGGCGGCGCCCTTGGTAACCATCTGGGTTTTGCCTTGGGCGTCGGCGACAACTACGCTCAGGCGACGGCGCGAGAAATCGAAGGGAACCTCGTCGACCTTGGTGTAGCGGTCGCGCAGACTCTGGCCCAGCATAGAATCGGGCACGACGGTCGAGGGCGTCACATCGGCACGGTCGATTACGGCCAGGTCGATAAGATTTTTGAGGCCGGTCTGGAAGAAGCTGTTCAAAAACGCATGGCGCAGCACGCGCGCGTCTTCGTTGCCATCGGTGTTGAGGTAGCGCTCGAGCACGATGCGGTCTTCGGTGAGGGTGCCGGTCTTGTCGCAGCACAGGACGTCCATCGCTCCGAGGTTTTGAATCGCCGGCAGCTCCTTGACGATAACCTGGCGACGGGCGAGGTCCTTGGCGCCCTGCGACAGGCTCGTGGTCACGATGACGGGAAGCATCTGCGGCGTGATGCCCACGGCCACGCTCGTGGCGAACAGCAGCGCGTCGATGACGTTGCCCTTGGTGGCGGCGTTGATGGCAAAGACGGCCGGCGCCATAACGAGCATCAGGCGCACCAGCAGCATGGAGACGCTCGAGACGCCGCGGTCAAACGCGCTCTTTTCGCCGCGCCCGTTGAGCATCTTGGCGATGCCGCCCAGGTAGGTGTCCGAGCCGGTGGCAACGACAAGCGCCATGGCGGCGCCGTTTTGCACGGAGGTGCCGGTAAAGACGATGTTCTTGCAGGCAGAGAGTGGCAGTGCGGAGCCGTCGGCGCCCTCGACGACGGTGACGGCGGTGGTCTTCTCGACGGCCTCGCTCTCGCCGGTGAGTGCGGACTCGATCACAAACAGGTCGCGCGCGGTGATGATGCGGGCGTCTGCTGGCACCATATCGCCGGCAGAGAGACGGATTACATCGCCGGGGACGAGCTCGTCGAAGGGGATCTCGATGCGCTCGCCGTCGCGCAGGGCGGTGCAAGTGTTGGAGACCAGGTCCTTGAGGGCCTCGGCCGCATTGCCGCTGCGGGCTTCCTGGATAAACTTCATGCCGCCCGATACCAGCAGCATGATGCCGATGACGATGACCGTGGAGGGGTCGCGCTGCGGCTCGGGTGCGGCGAGCACGTCGATGTAGAGCGAGACCAGTGCGAGCGCGGCGAGGATGCCGGCGAAGGGATCGATGAACGCGTCGGCGATGCGGCGGGCGAGCGTTTTGGTCGTTGCCTCGATGGTGTTGGGGCCGACGGCGTTCAGGCGCTCAGTTGCCTGCTCGACGGTGAGGCCGTTTGCCGTGGCGTCAAGCAGTACGAGGGCGTCCTCGGCACTATGGGTGGCGGCGAATATGGTGTTCTTGGATAGGCCGGTATGAGCGGCAGGGCGCGCCGTGCTGCGGCGCTTGGAGATGGCTTCGAGTACCGTGACGGTTTTGAGCATCAGCATAGGGTCCTCCTTGTTGAGGGGAGTTAGCGTACGTGTCGTATTTGCTTCAAAAAACCTAGATGTCGCTCACGTCAAGCTCTTGAGCCCACAAAGGGTGCAGCGCGCCTTTGCGGTGGTTTTGGCGATCTGCCGGTGGCGTTTATGCGTGTGCGGAGTCCTCGCGGCGTGCCGAGGGTGACATGCAGGTTTTTCGACTAGGACTGCCTTCCATGGCACACCTCCTAAAGGCTGAGCGCAGCGCGCTTTGGGTATCTCGTACCCTTTTTAATCCGCCCGTATTCTTGATGAGGGGGTTTGCCATGTCAACCCCATTGTTCGGAAAACCATTCCCCCTGACAAAGCCTTTACAGAATGCCGTGGCTCCAAAGCGCGCCCGCATCGACGCTTCGCCTGCGCTAAACTGGAAGGCACGTACGCGATCACGAGAGGAGCCCGCATGGAGGCTTACAAGCAAGAGTTCATCAAGTTTATGGTCGAGTCCGACGTTCTTAAGTTCGGCAGCTTTACGCTCAAGAGCGGCCGTCAGTCCCCGTTCTTTATGAACGCCGGCGCTTACGTGACGGGCTATCAGCTCAAGAAGCTGGGCGAGTATTACGCCCAGGCCATCCACGATAACTTTGGCGACGACTTTGACGTCCTGTTTGGGCCGGCCTACAAGGGTATTCCGCTGGCTGTTGTTACCGCCATTGCCTACCACGAGCTGTACGGCAAGGAGGTCAAGTACTGCTGTGACCGCAAGGAGGCCAAGGACCACGGTGCCGATAAGGGCAACCTGCTGGGTTATGAGCCCAAGGACGGCGACCGCGTGGTCATGGTCGAGGACGTTACCACCAGCGGCAAGTCCATCGACGAGACCTATCCCAAGGTCAAGGCTGCTGCCGATGTAGAGATCAAGGGCCTCATCGTGTCCCTCAACCGCATGGAGGTCGGCAAGGGCGGTGTGACCACCGCTCAGAAGGAGATCGAGGCCAAGTACGGTTTCCCCGTCGCGAGCATCGTCTCCATGGCCGAGGTCGTCGAGACCCTCTACAACCACGAGATCGACGGCAAGGTTGTCATCGATGACGAGCTCAAGACCGCCATCGACGCCTACTACGAGCAGTACGGAGCACGGGAGTAGTAGTTACGCGGGTTTACCAACCCGCGTAACGGCTCGACGCTGCGCGGGCCGCATTTGGACAATCTGACGTTCAACTTCAAGGGCGCGACCAGAAGGTCAGCGCCCTTTCGTTTCACGTCACCTTGTCTCAAATGCGACCCGCTCGCTGTCCGTTCTCTACCTGCGGCGTCGTCTTGCTCCGAAGGAGTAATCATTGGGTGTTCCTATAGTTTTGTCAACCTTCGATGCTACTCCCGGTAGGGCACC
>DXZW01000048.1 GCA_019419455.1 Collinsella sp.
CCGGCAGCAGCTGCTTGGAGGTCACGAGCGTGAGCGGGTACAGGCGCGTGCCGGAACCGCCGGCGAGGATGATGCCTTTCATATTGCTATTGCCTTCCGAGGAAAAGGCCTTCGTAGCTGTCGGTGATGAACCGCCACGAATACCGGTCGCGGATAACGGAGGTCGATGCCGTATCGAGCTCCTCGATCGAGTTTGAGTCCATCATGTCCGCACGGTTAATAAGTTCAGCCAGGTCTCCGGATCCCTTACTCCAATACAGAGCCGAGTCCTCGGCGACCTCGCGGTTGAAGCCGACGTCGAGAAGGAGGTTAAGGCGCGTGGACGCCAGCGCCTCCAGGAGGCTCGGGTTGGTGCCCCCCACCTCATGGCCGTGGAAGTAGCCGTATGCTTTCTCGCGAATCTTCTTCAGGAGCTCCTGGTCGTAGACGGTCCCGACGAACTTGATGCGTGGGTCGGACTTGAAGTGCGTCTTCCGCTCGAGCTCCGCGAGGAAGGAGTCATCCACTCCAGTCACGAGCGCGAAATCCCGCTTGGAGTCGCAAGCCATGAACTCCCGAATCATGGTCTCGTAGTTGTTCTCAGGCACGAAGCGTCCCACAACCAGGTAGTAGCCGTAGGGCTCGAGGCCCTTCTCGGAGAGCCATCCGGTGAACTTGGGGTCGTCGTCAGCGAGCGCGGAGTGCCTGATGTCGGCCCCGTAGGCGATGAAAGTCGTCTCGGGGTCCAGGTCGGCATACTCCCCTCGAATGTACTTCTCGATGTTCTTGGAGTCGCACACCATCAGGTCGGCGTGCTTGACCATCCCGCGCTCCGAGACCTTCCAGTACTTGCGGACGGGCGCGCTCCACTTGGCGCGCTTCCATTCGTGCCCGTCGGGGTTCACGAGGACCTTGCCGCCAAGGGCGTGGATCCTGTTCACGTACCTGCCGAAGAACGGCCCGATGCGACAGGCCAGCACGTAGACGATGGGGTGCTGGACTCGGTTCTCCTCAATGTAGGCGATGCACCACTTGAGGGCGTCGATGTCGTAGAAGATCGCCCTCGCGGCACCGACGGGCCTGCGCAGCACGTTGAAGCAGTGCGCCCCGTTGTGCTCGAACTCGCCGACCTGCTCGGCGGAATCCACAGCGCACGCCACGTGATACTTGAGGTCAGGCGAAACCTGATTCTCGGTCAGCTTCTCCACGAACGTCTCGTAACCGCCGTAGTTTGCCGGAATCCCCTTGGATCCGATGATGAAAACATGCTGCATTAGTACGCATCGCTCCCGTTGAAGACCTCCAGAACCGTGAGGAGGATGATCTTGAAGTCCGTGACGACTCCGCGCTTGGCTATGTATTCGAGGTCCCGGCGGACCATGCCGTCGAAACCGGTGGAGTTGCGCTCCGTAACTTGCCAGAGCCCCGTAATGCCTGGCTTCACTGCTAGCCTCTGCAGGTCATACTCGGTGTACTCCGCGACTTCGTTCGGCAGCGGCGGGCGCGGGCCCACGACCGACATCTGGCCCAGGAACACGTTCAGGAACTGCGGGAACTCGTCGATGGAGTGCTTGCGGATGAACTTCCCGATCTTGGTGACGCGGGGGTCCTCCTTCATTTTGAACATGGCGCCGGCGATCTCGTTTTGCTCCTTGAGCTCGGCGAGGCGCTCGTCGGCGTCCTTGTACATGGAGCGGAACTTCCACATGCGGAAGGTTGACAGGCTGCCGTCGGGGCAGGTCTGACCAACGCGGATCTGGCTGTAGAAGGGGTTGCCCTCGCTCTCAAGGCGGATGGCGGCTGCCAGCACCAGGCTAGGAATCGCGATGAGGACAAGCGCGACACCGCTGAAAGCGATGTCAAAGGCGCGCTTAACGGCGCGGTAAGCCAGGCGCGAACGATCCCAGTCCACGATGGATTGCATGGCCTTGTAACGGCCGACGCCCTCGCGCCGGTCCATGGCCTGAGCAATCAGTGCCGCCCCTGCGGGCGCATCCGTTGTATATTGAGTTTTATCCGACACGTTCTCTTATAACACTTCGTCCCCGGGTCGGGGATCCTCCCTGTTCTGAATAGCGACCGTCTACAGCTAGGCGATCGCCTTTTTAAGGTTTCGCATTACGCGCTGCTCGGCCGAAAGCACGGCGAGGCCAACGCGCGTAGTCACACGTCGGCCGCACAGGTCGAGCTCCAAATAAGCAGTGCTCTTACGTCTGTTAATATTTTTGATAAGGCCTTCGTGGCCCAGCAGCGGACCTGCCGTCACTACCACCTGGTCGCCGTCTTTTAGGGCCTCGCTCATGGGCACTACGCGGTCTCCCCTATGCGTAAAGCCGCCAATAAGCTGGACCTCTTCTTTTGCCAGCGGCACAAACTGACCGTCCTGGGCAAGTACCCGGGCAAAGTCGTCTATGCGCAGCAGATAATGTTGCACGGTACGGGGATCTGCCGTATCGCAGATAAGATAACCGGGAAAGAGCGGCTTAGTCGTATTGACCCATTCGCCGTGTACCTTGATCTCGGTTTGATATTGGGGATAAAAGAGCTCTTGCATGGCACTCGCCGGCACCATGCGCTCGATGCGCTCGCGCATTACGTCTTCGCGACCGTTAATGACCTGGATCACATACCACACGAGCACCACCCCCTTGCTGTCTTACGTGTGGCTCACGGGGTTTGGGTATGGCTTCGCCAGGGCGCTCATGCGCGAAGGCGCTCCATATTCAAACCCTGAGCCCAGTCAGACAAGCGCGTGGCTCTGCCCCACCGTGAACGGTATGTACAAATGCAGTTGCAGGAGACGCGGACGTGTATCGCAAAAGACCGCATCCCCAGCTGACTGCGTGCGAGCCAGTCAAGCGGGTACAAAACTGGACCGCACGCAAACAGCTAAAGGACTGCTACGTATTGGCATACAACTATTAATTAGTTGTATTAAAGAATTACCTCAATACAAATAAACAACGTCGCATGACTTCTTTATTGGAGCTCGTGGTGTTTCTGGCACCGCCGTTACGGCCGGATGCTGATCGACCCTGCGCTGCGTGGCTTGCTGGAGCCGCGAGCACAGTTGAACTCATGTAACGTTAGGTATCCTAGCACAAGCTGGTAGCAAAACTGATTTGGGCTGCGTTGGACAACATATCGTTCATTTGACGTGCTTAGGGGGGCTGTTTTGGGATGTTTTTCACGTTAATGCAGGTTATTGGGATGATAACGGTGATTAGGCGCGTTCCTGAAGCCCAAATGGAACGGCGATCTACATTGATAATCGCGTTCGTCTAACAAACTATGTACAGACATGGGAAATAAATTGTGCAACTTTTTGTTGGCGTAGGTGGGGTTTGCAGCGCATGGAGTTTCGGCATGAAAAAAGGCCTTCGGAATTCCGAAGGCCTTTGCATTCACGATGGTGGAGACGAGGGGGATCGAACCCCTGACCTCTTGACTGCCAGTCAAGCGCTCTCCCAGCTGAGCTACGCCCCCGTGACGAGGAGATATTATAGGGGAAGTTCGCGCGGCATACAAGGACTTTTTTGGGTCAGATTCTAAATGCCTATTGATATAGGTAAGCGATGGCGGTGCCGGTGTGGACTTTGATCTTGGCCGTACCCCTGACGACGTTGCTGATGCCCGTGTCGGCCAACAGGCCCAGGGTGCTGTGATCTAGCCGCCATTCTAGGCCGCGTTCGCTTACCTCGGTGTTGGGGGCTATAGCAATGATGGAGAACGTCTTGCCTTCGGCGCCCTCAATGGTCCACGATTCGCCTGCGCGAAGGATGCGGGCGACCACCTTGTCCTCGGCAATCCAGACTGGGACATCCTCGTAGCCTGCAAGCAACCCCAGTACGGACAGGGCCATGTCGGGACGGCCGCCCGTAGCGCAAGTCGCAACCACTTCGGCACCCGGCCAGCGACGGCGGACGGAATCGAGCGCCAGTGCCAGATCGGTATAGTCCTTGTACGGGTCGTGGCGCTCAACTTCAAAGTCGGTGGCGGCGTCGACCAACGCACGACCAGCGTCGCTCACCGTATCGGCATCCCCCACATACACGTCACAGCCCAGCCCTGCGCCCAGCAGCGCATCGAGCCCGCGGTCCACGGCGACAACGTGGTCGCACTCCCCTGCTAGCCTATGCAACAGATCCGCGCTCGCCACCACGGGCGAGCCGCAGACCACTAATACCTTGCAAGCCACAGCCCTCGCCTATCCCTCAAACGAAAGCACGCTGGCCAGATCCAGGTCCTCATAGCTGTCGATAAAGATATCGCAGTTGGCACGCACATCGTCGCGCTTCATGCGGCCGTGCGGGTCATAGATGCCCACGCGCTTAAAGCCGGCGGCCCCAGAGCTCTTTAGGCCAAAGACGGCGTCCTCAAACACCCAAGCGCGCTCAAACTTGTGCCCATGGCGCTCCTCCAGGCGGCGCAACGCCAGCTCGTATACGTCGGGGAACTGTTTGGAGCGTCCTGCCTCGCCCGTGGTGGTCACAAACTCCATGTACACGTCGAGCCCCGCACCTGCGAGCGCAGACTGCACCAGCTCGGCCGGAGTAGACGTGGCCACGCACATGGCAATACCCGCCGCCTTCGCCTGCTCCAAAAATGCCAGGAGCCCGTCGCGCGGCGGCACCTTAGAGTAGCCATCGATCAGGATGTCGCTCAGCTCACGGTAGAGCTCCTCGCCATTCGCGCCAATGCCCCAGGTGTCGTGGTAGGCCTGACACTCATCCTCCAGCGACAAATGCTCAAACTGGGCAAAATCGTCGACCGTCACGTCGACACCGTGGCGGTGCAATAACTCGGGCTGAGCATAAGCCCAGACGGGGGTGCTATTAACCAGCGTGCCATCGCAATCGAAAATAAAAGCAACCTTGGGAGTGGCGGTATGGGGCATAAACGGACCTTTCGATATCAAATGATAAACATCCTGCTAAAAACGTTTTACCAAACGTCAGCCAAACAATTTTGAAACCCAAATTGGTAAAACTGTCAAGAGTTTTACCACGTCAATTCTGCCAGTGGTGTAAACATGTCGCTTACCGATTAAACGCCCCCGCAAATCCGCTTTCGTCCATAAAACTAACGCACAGGTGTTATCGTAGTTTCTGCCGAAAGTTCCACCGAGCACGCGAGGTGGAACGAATCACAGAAACTTCGCCGTCCCTTCGATTCGTGCAGCCTTGGACCTTTCGCATCTAGTCACCAAGGCAACACGCTGCCGCGTCATGATGGGATCAAACGTGAGCGATACAAAGCTAAAGCCAGCAACCAAAAAGCCTGCTACCCGCAAAGCCGCCCCGCACGCACCGGAGCTCTCCAAGGACGATGTCTACCTGTTTGGCATTGGAATGTGGGAGCGCAGCTGGGAAAAGATGGGCGCTCACCCCGACACGCAGAACCGCACGCGTGGCTGGCGCTTTTGCGTTTGGGCGCCCGATGTAAAAAGCATCCATGTCATTGGCGAATTTAATGACTGGGATGAGCAAGCCAACCCGCTGGTGCCCATGCATACGAGCGCTATCTGGGAAGGCTTTATTCCTGGCGCGGAGCAGGGCCAGCTCTATAAGTACCTTATCGAGACCAACGAGGGCGAAAAGCTCTACAAGGCCGATCCGTACGCCTTTAAAGCCGAGTGCCCTCCGGGAACCGCCAGCGTGCTGTGGACCCTCGATGGCTATAAGTGGAACGACGCCGCGTGGCTCAAGCGCCGCGCCAGCCATAACCACATGTCGCAGCCCCTTAACATCTACGAGGTGCATATTGGCTCGTGGAAGCGCCACGGCGACGCGCCGCAAGGCGAGCCGGACGAGTACGGCAACTACCCCGGCCCCATGGATCCCTTCCCCGCGCAGCGCGGCGAGTTTTACACCTACGACGACCTGTCGGTGGAGCTCGTGGACTACGTGCACGACATGGGATACACGCATATCGAGGTTATGCCGCTTATGGAGCATCCCTTCGATGGCTCCTGGGGCTACCAGACGACCGGCTACTATGCCGCCACGTCGCGCTACGGCAACCCGCAGCAGCTCATGCACTTTATCGATGCGTGCCACGAGGCGGGCATCGGCGTGATCATGGACTGGGTACCCGGCGGTTTTTGCGCCGACTCCCACGGCCTTGCCACCTTTAACGGCCACATGCTGTTTGAGCACGAGATTCACCCCAACTGGGGCACGCACAAGTTTGACTTCGCCCGCGGCGAGGTCCGCTCCTTCTTGGTCTCCAACGTGCTGTACTGGCTCGAGAACTTCCACGTGGACGGCATTCGCATGGACGGCGTGTCCAGCATGCTGTACCTCAACTTTGGCATCGACGATCCGGGCCAAAAGAAGTTCAACAAGTACGGCACCGAGGAGGACCTGGACGCCAGCGCGTTTATCCGCCAGGTCAACTGCGCCGTGGAGGCGCACTATCCCGACGTGATGATGATGGCCGAGGAGTCCACCGCGTGGCCGCTCGTGACCTATCCGCCGCAGGACGGCGGCCTGGGCTTCCACTACAAGTGGGACATGGGCTGGATGAACGACACCCTGCACTACATGCAGACCGATTTTCCGTGGCGCCCCGGCAACCACGGCCTGCTCACGTTCTCCATCATGTACGCCTTTACCGAGAACTTTATCTGCCCGCTGAGCCACGACGAGGTCGTGCACGGCAAGTGCTCGCTCATCGGCCGCATGCCGGGCGACTGGTGGCGCCAGTTTGCCGGCCTGCGCACGTTGGCTTTCTACCAGATGACGCACCCCGGTGCCAAGCTCAACTTTATGGGCAACGAGATCGGCCAGTTTATTGAGTGGCGCTACTACGAATCCATCCAGTGGTTCCTGACCGAGGAGTACGAGACTCACAAGCATCATCAGGCGTTTATCAAGGCGCTCAACCACCTGTACACTGCCGAGCCCGCCCTGTACGAGCGCGGCTACACCGATGACGGCTTTACCTGGATCGATGCGGACAACTCCAAGCAGTCCATCGTGAGCTTTGTGCGCCAGGGCGAGGACATCGACGACGACCTGGTGATCCTGATCAACTTTGATCCGGCGAGCTACGAGAGCTTCCGTGTGGGCGTGCCGCGCGAGGGTGACTGGGAGGTCATCTTCGATTCCGACCGTCCCGAGTTTGGCGGCAGCGGATACGCCGGCGAGGAGCCCTACACCTGCTCGAGCGAGCCCTATCCCTGGAACGGGCAGATGGACTCTATTGAGATCAAGGTGCCCGGCCTGGCAGGTGTGGTGCTTAAGCGCCGCGGTCCCAGCAGCTACAAGCCGCCGGTGGTCGAAGCCCCCAAGGCTGCGCCCAAGAAGCGCACGTCCTCGGTGAAGCCCAAGCCTGCGGCTGCTAAGAAGGCTCCGGATAAGGCAAAGGCTACGACGACCAAGGCCAAGGCCAAGACCGTCGCAAAGCCCGCTGCTAAGGCTACCACGACCAAGAAGCCGGCTGCCAAAAAGGCCGCTACCAAGGCCAAGTCTGGTTCTGTTAAGTCGTCACCTAAGGATGCGTAACAAAGCCGTTACAGCTGTAATTGCCCGCCTCGCCGAGGCGTAGGATACAAGTCATAACCGTTCCGGGAGAAACATCCCCGGGGGAAAGGAACGTATGAATAAGATCTTCGACAACAAGCAGGAATTTACCGAGCTCTATCGCGATGCCGTCATGAGCATCAGCGGCAAGAGCGTCGAGGCCGCGAGCGACCTCGACCGCTTTAACGCCCTGGCCAAGCTCGTGGCCGAGAAGGCCCGCACCGTTGCCACCAAGAGCGACGCCCGCGCCACCGCCGAGGGCAAGAAGCGCGTGTACTACTTCTCGATCGAGTTTTTGATCGGCCGTCTGCTGGACAACTACCTGCTCAACTTTGGCGTGCGCGACATGGTCGCCGAGGCGCTCGACGACATGGGCTTCGACCTGTCCGTCATCGAGAACCAGGAGCCCGATCCGGCGCTGGGCAACGGCGGCCTGGGCCGTCTGGCCGCGTGCTTCCTGGATTCCATGGCAGCCGAGGGCATTGCCGGCTACGGCAACGGCATGCGCTACCGCTACGGCCTGTTTAAGCAGGAAATCGTTAACGGCAGCCAGGTCGAGGCCACCGACGAGTGGCTCACCCACGGTTATCCCTGGGAGGTCCGCCGTCAGGACAAGGCCGTGACCATCAAGTTTGGTGGCCACGTCGAGGGCTTTGAGGAGAACGGCCGCACGTTCTACCGCACGGTGGACACGCAGGACATCCTGGCCGTCCCCTATGACATCCCCGTGGTGGGCTATGCCGGCGAGACCGTCAACAAGCTGCGCGTCTGGGCCGCCGAGCCGGTCGAGGAGCACTTTGACCTGGAGGCCTTCAACCGCGGCGACTATGCCCTGGCCGACGCCGAGCGCGCCGAGGCCGAGGCCATCAGCGCTATCCTCTATCCTAACGACGCCGGCGAGCACGGCCGCCTGCTGCGCCTGAAGCAGGAGTACCTGTTTGTTTCCGCCGGTATCTACAGCCTGCTCGATACCTTTGAGAAGGAGCACGGCGAGAACTGGGAGCTGCTGCCGCAGTTTGTTGCCATCCATACCAACGACACCCACCCCGCCATGTGCGGCCCCGAGCTCATGCGCATCCTCATCGACGAGAAGAAGCTCGAGTGGGATGACGCCTGGAACATCGTGACGCAGGTCGTGAGCTACACCAACCACACCATCCTGCCCGAGGCTCTGGAGAAATGGCCCATCGGCACGTTCTCCAAGCTCCTTCCCCGCGTGTACCAGATCATCGACGAGATCAGCCGTCGTTGGCACGAGTCGTTTGACACCACGCAGGAGGGCTGGCAGGAGCGTCTGCGCCAGACCGCCATTCTGTGGGACGGCGAGATTCGCATGGCCAACCTGTCCGTGATCTGCAGCCACAGCGTCAACGGCGTGGCCAAGATTCACTCCGACATCATCAAGAACATCGTGCTCAAGGACTTCTATGCCTTAACGCCCGAGAAGTTCAACAACAAGACCAACGGCATCTCGCACCGTCGCTTCTTTGCCGAGGCCAACCCCACCTACGCCAAGCTCGTTACCGAGGCCATTGGCGACGGCTGGCTCAAGGACGCCTTTGAGCTGGAGAAGCTTAAAGAGTTCCAGAACGACACCGAGTTCCTGAAGGCCGTGGGTGCCTCCAAGCGCACCAACAAGGAGCGCTTGGCCGCCTACGTTAAGGCCGAGACCGGTCTGGTCATTGACCCCAACACCGTCTTTGATGTTCAGGTTAAGCGCTTCCATGCCTACAAGCGCCAGCTTATGAACATCATGAAGGTGATGGACATCTACAACCGTCGCATCGCCGATCCCAATTTCCACGTGACGCCGACGACCTTCATCTTTAGCGGCAAGGCTGCCTCGAGCTACACCTTCGCCAAGGAGACCATCCGCCTCATTAACTCCGTGGCCGACGTCATCAACAACGACGCCCGCGTCAACGAGGTCATGAAGGTCTGCTTTATCCCCAACTTCCGCGTAAGCAACGCCCAGCTCATCTACCCCGCTGCCGAGATCTCGGAGCAGATCTCCACGGCCGGCAAGGAGGCCTCGGGTACGTCTAACATGAAGCTCATGATGAACGGCGCCATTACGCTGGGCACCCTCGACGGCGCCAACATCGAGATCGCCGACCTGGCTGGCCGCGAGAACGAGGCCATCTTTGGCCTGACCGCTCCCGAGGTCGAGCAGCTTTGGGCATCCAACAGCTACTTTGCGTGGGATACCCTCAACGGCGACCGCGAGCGTCTGGGCCGAGTGATGGACGAGCTCAAGGACAACACCTTTGCGGGTCTTTCGGGCAACTTCGAGAGCATCTACAACGAGCTCATGAACAACAACGACCCCGACCTGGTCATGGCCGATTTCCGCAGCTACGTGGATGCATGGGAGAAGCTCACCGGCAGCTACGGCGACCAGGAGACCTGGAACCGCAAGGCGCTGCTCAACACCGCCTCCTCCGGCTGGTTCTCGAGCGACCGCACCATTCGCGAGTACCGCGACGAGATCTGGCACGCGTAAAGGCGCGTGAGCTCCCTTATGCCAGCACGGCATTACTCGACGGGCGCGACCGAGCGCCGCGCCCGTCGCTAATGGGTTTAAGAACATCGATGACAGAAGGAGAAATCGATGAGTAAGAAAGAATGCATCGCGATGCTCCTCGCAGGAGGACAGGGCAGCCGATTGGGGGCACTCACCCAAAAGATCGCTAAGCCGGCGGTTAGCTTTGGTGGTAAGTTCCGCATTATCGACTTTTCGCTGTCCAACTGCTCTAACTCGGGCATCGATACGGTGGGCGTTCTGACGCAGTACCGTCCCTACCTGCTGCATGCCTACGTGGGCTCCGGCGAGGCTTGGGATCTGGACAGCCGTGACGGCGGCGTGTCGATCCTGCCGCCGTACGAGACGCAGACCGGTGGCGCCTGGTATGCGGGCACGGCCGACGCCATTACGCAGAACCTCGACTACATCAAGGCCAACGACCCCAAGTACGTGCTGATTCTTTCGGGCGACCATCTGTATCGCATGGACTACCGCAAGATGCTCAAGACGCACATTGAGAACAACGCCGACCTCACGGTGAGCGTTATGCCCGTGCCGTGGGAGGAGGCCAGCCGCTTTGGCATCCTGACCACCGACCCCGAGGACGGCCGCATCACCAAGTTTACCGAGAAGCCCGAGAAGCCCGATTCGAACCTCGCGTCCATGGGCATCTACATCTTCTCGGCCGACGTCCTGATCGAGGCGCTCGAAGAGGACGCTCTGGACCAGCGCTCGAGCCACGACTTTGGCAAGGACATCATCCCCAAGTTGCTCGGCGAGGGCAAGCGCCTGTACAGCTACGAGTTCCACGGCTTTTGGAAGGACGTCGGCACCATCGCCAGCTTCCACGAGACCTCGATGGACCTGCTGGGCAACAACCCCGAGTTCGACCTGTTTGATAAGAACTTCCCCATCATGTCCAACATCACCACGCGTCCGCCGCACTACATTGGTCCGGACGGCCGCCTGGACGACTGCCTGGTCTCCAACGGCTGCAAGATCTACGGCACCGCTCGCCACTCGATCCTTTCGACCGATGTCATCATCGAGGAGCGCGCCGTGGTCGAGGACTCCGTGCTGCTGCCGGGTGCGCACGTTAAGAGCGGCGCGCACATCTGCCGCGCAATTTTGGGCGAGAACTCCACGGTCGAAGAGGGCGTGAAGCTCGGCTCTGTCGATACCACCAAGGATACGGCCGTCGTTGGAAATGACGTCGTTATCGGGAAGGGGGAATGATCCGATGATCAATCGCAAGGCCATCGGTTATATCACCGCTAACTACTCTTCGACCTACGGCAGCGTGCTGCTCAAGGACCGCCCCATCGCGTCCGTTCCGTTTTTGGGCCGCTACCGCCTGATCGACTTCCCGCTGTCCAACATGATGAATGCCGGCATTAAGACCGTCGGCGTCGTCATGCCGGGCAACTACCGCTCGCTGATCGACCACGTGGGCTCGGGCAAGGACTGGGGTCTGGACCGCAAGAAGGGCGGCCTGTTCATGGTGCCCGGCAACGCGTATGGCACCACCAAGGGCGGTATGCGCTTCCTGCTGCGCGACATCATCTCCAACAAGACGCTGTTCCAGCGCTCGGATAAGCCCTATGTCGTGATGATGGGCACCAACATCATCTTTAACATGGACCTCAACACCATCATCGACGCGCACGAGAACTCCGGTGCCCAGATGACCGTGGTGTACTGCAAGGCAACGCGCAACGTCGATGACGAGACCAAGCTGCAGATCAACGAGAACGGCCGCCTGACGGGCGTGAGCGCCGGCGTCGTGTACGGCGATAACGCCTCTATGGACTGCTGCATCGTCAACCGCGAGACGCTGCTCGAGATTATCGACCACTACCAGGCCGCCGACTATCTGGACCTGCTCGAGGCACTCCAGGGCGACTTTGGCAACATCGACGTGTGCAGCTACGAGTACAAGGGCGAGGTCGTGGGCGTGTTTAGCGAGAAGTCGCTGTATCGCCGCAGCATGGACCTGCTCGACCAGACCGTGGCCGACCAGCTCTTCGATCCCGAGCGCCCGATCCTGACCAAGGCTCACGACGTGCCGCCTTCGCGCTATGCGACCGGCAGCCACGCGTGCAACTCGATCATCTCGGCCGGCTGCATCATCAAGGGCACCGTGCGCAATTCGATCCTGTCGCGCGGCGTCGTGGTCGAGGAAGGCGCATCGGTGACCAACTCGATCATCAACCAGAGCTGCATCATCAAGAGCGGCGCACGCGTCGAGAACGCCATTCTGGACAAGAACAACGTGGTCCCCACCAACACCGAGCTTCGCGGCACGCCCGAGAACATCCTGGTGCTGGGCAAGGCTCCGTTAACTTCCGACACCACCATCGTACGTTAACGTTGGCACCGCAACATCGCTCGTAACATGTAGAATAGCCGCCCGGTTAGCGCCAGGCGGCTATTCTCGAATTGCAACATGGGAGACAATATGGCAGATTCCAGCAAAAAGATGCAGATCGTGTTTGCCTCGGCCGAGTGCGCACCGTTTGTAAAGACCGGTGGCCTGGGCGACGTGGCGGGCTCGCTGCCCGCGGCGCTTGTGCGCGCCGGCGCCGAAGTCATCGTGATGGTGCCCAAGTACGCCACCATCAAGGACGAGTACAAGGCGCAGATGGAGCACTTCTCCGACTTTTACGTGAGCCTGGGCTGGCGCAACGAGTACTGCGGTCTCGAGAAGCTCGAGCACGACGGCGTCACCTATATGTTCATCGACAACGAGCGCTACTTTGCGCGCGACTATCCGTACGGCTTCTTTGATGACGGCGAGCGCTTTGCGTTCTTCTCCAAGGCCATCACCGAGAGTCTGCAGCACCTGCCGGCCGGTTTTGAGTGCGACATCCTGCACTGCAACGACTGGCAGACGGCACTGGCGCCCGTGTTCTTGCGCGAGTTCTACCAGGGCCTGCCGCTGTACGACCGCGTCAAGACCGTGTTCTCGATCCACAACGTGGCGTTCCAGGGCCAGTTTAGCGACACCGTGATGGAGGACATCCTGGGCGTGGCGCATATTCCGGCGGCCGCCTCGCAGCTGCGTTGCGACGCCTGCAGCATCAACTACATGCTGGGCGCGCTGCGCTATGCCGATGCCATCACCACGGTGAGCCCCACCTATGCCAACGAGATCCAGACGCCCGAATTTGGCGAGGGCCTGGACGGTGTGCTGCGCGAGCGCTCCTATGCGCTGCAGGGCATTTTGAATGGCATCGACGTGGCAGGCTTTGACCCGGCGACCGACAAGCGCATTGCTGCCAACTACACCGTCGAGGACCGTTCCGGCAAGGCCGTGTGCAAGGCCAAGCTGCAGGAAGAGCTGGGGCTCGAGGTTCGCGACGACCGCCCGCTCATGGTGATGGTCACGCGCCTGACGCGCCAAAAGGGCATGGACCTGGTCATGTACGCGCTCGACCGCATTCTGGCCGGCGGCGTGCAGGTGGCGGTGCTGGGCACCGGCGACCGCGACTACGAGGACGGCCTGCGCTACTTCCAGGACAAGTACCCCGGCACCATGGCCGCGCGCATCGAGTTTGATCCGGCGCTGTCGCAGCGCATGTATGCTGCCGCCGACATGTTCCTGATGCCTTCGAAGTTTGAGCCCTGCGGCTTGTCGCAGATCATTGCCATGCGCTACGGCACCCTGCCTATCGTACGCGAGACCGGTGGTCTGAAGGACACGGTGATTCCGTATAACGAGTTTACCGGCGAGGGCACGGGCTTCTCGTTTAGTAACTTTAACGGCGACGAGATGGGCGACGCCGTGTTCCGCGCGGCACGCCTGTTCTGGGACAACCGCGATGCCTGGAACCAGCTGGTAACGCAGGCCATGAGCCAGGACTTTAGCTGGACGCGCTCGGCCGACAAGTATCTGGACCTGTACTTCTTTATGCATCCGGAGATTGAGAGGCCGGCGGCTGATGTTGACGAGCCTGAGGCTGTTGCTGAGCCGGTGGCCGCTGAGGAGCCCAAGGTCGAAGAGAAGCCGGTTGAGGCTGAGCCAGCAAAGGCCGAGCCTGAGGTAAAGGTCGAGGTTGCTCCTGAGGCAGAGTCTGAGGTGAAGCCCGCTGCGAAGCCTGCGGCAAAGAAGACCACGGCTCGTAAGACGACGGCTAAGAAGGCCACTGCGACCACGAAGGCCGCTGCGAGCAAGACCACCGCTGCGAAGAAGACGACCACGCGCAAGCGCACCACCGCAGCAGCCAAGAAGGCCGCCGAAACCGAGACTGCTCCCGAGGTAAAAGCTGAGGCCGCCGCTGAGGCTAAGCCTGCGGCAAAGGCACCGGCCAAGACCGCTGCGAAGAAGACGACCGCGACCGCCAAGAAAGCAACAGCAGCCAAGGAGACCACGGCAACGAAGTCGACGACTACGAAGGCCGCTACGACGAAGGCCGCCGCGAAGACGACCCCGAAGGCAGCCGCAAAGCCGGCCGCCAAAGTCGAGGAGGCGCCCGCTGAGTCTAAGGCTGAGGAAGCTGTCGAGGCTAAGCCGGCCGCCAAGACCACCACGCGCAAGCGCACTACGACGACGGCCAAAAAGGCCACGACCAAGGCCGCTGCTCCCAAGGCAGAGGCTAAGGCCGAGGACAAGCCCGCAGTAAAGGCCGAGCCGACTCCGAAGGCCGCTGAGGTCAAGACCGCTCCGAAGGCTACGGCAAAGACCGAGCCCGCCAAGGAGGCCTCGGTCTCCCCCGCCGCTCCGGCCGAGGAAAAGGCTCCCACCAAGAAGACCTCCGTCCGCCAGGCAACGGCCGCCCGCAAGCGCCGCTAATCCTGACGATTAAAACTTAATCCTCAACGCAAAAGAGGGCGCCCCAAGCAGGCGCCCTCTTCTTGGTTGAACTTCGCATTAAAAAGAGGGCCGGTTTACTACGACAAAATGGCTCCGGCCGACCACAACGAGCAATCTACAAAAATGGCAACGCTTCTACCTGCGGTTTTAATATCACCAAAATGACTATGGTTGAGATTATTCAATTTATCGTAGTAAACCGGGGTACTTCTGGTTGTCTACAAATAGTATCGGTATGTACGTTTTCGAATGCCGCGATAATTTGGATGGTAAAACGATTTTCTAGGACAACCGTTCGCCGATAACGAGCGGCTGTAGTTTATACAACTAAAGTGCAACGATATACTTAAGTCCTGTGCGTTAAGCCCATGGCCCGTTGGCCATGACTGTATAGAACTGGACCGTACTATGAGATTGATTCACAACAGCCGCCTGCCGCAGTTTCGCACTCCGTTTGGCGCTGTGACCACTGGAACTTCCGTTGCACTCTCGGTGATTTTGGAGGATGCCGATCCCAACCAGGCAACGCTTACGCTGCGCACCTGGGTCGATGAAGTCGGTGAGTCTCGGTATCCCATGACGCACGAGGGCGACGGCATATTTACCGTAGAGCTTGAGTGCACCGAGCCCTGTCTTATCTGGTACAGCTTTATCTGCAATATCGAGGGCCAGCCCGAAGTCCGCCTGGGCGCGCCGCAAGGCCGCACCGGCGGCGAGGGCGTAACCTACGACTACGCCGAGGTGCCGTCGTTCCAGGTCACCGTCTACAAGCACCGCGAAGTTCGACCCGAGTGGTACGAGCGCGGCATGGTCTACCAGATCTTCCCCGATCGCTACGCCCGTGACGAGCATTGGCGCGAGCGCACAATGGCCGAACTCGAAAAACCGCGCAAGGGCATTCAGCGCCGGATGGTCGAGGACTGGAACGAGCCGCCCGTATACGAGCGCGCCGAGGACGGTTCCATCAAGACCTGGGACTTCTACGGCGGATCGCTCAAGGGCATCCAAGAAGACCTGCCCCGCATCGCCGAGCTGGGCTTTACGGCCATCTACCTCAACCCCATCTTTGAAGCCGCGAGCAACCACCGCTACGACACGGCCGATTACAGCAAGATCGACCCGATCCTGGGCACCGAGCAGGACTTTACCGAGCTGTGTCAGGCGGCCGAAAAGCTCGGCATTTCCATCATTCTGGACGGCGTGTTCAACCACACGGGCGACGATTCAATCTACTTCAACCGCTATGGCAACTACCCCGGCGTGGGCGCATGGCAAAGCGAAGATTCGCCGTGGCGCGATGCGTTCTATTTCCACGAGGACGGCTCGTACGACTGCTGGTGGGGTGTGGGCAACATGCCCGCAATCAATGAGAGCTCCGAGCTGGTGCGCGAGCGGCTCCTGGGCAAGGAAGGTATCATACGCAAATGGCTGCGCGCCGGCGCCCATGGCTGGCGCCTCGATGTGGCCGACGAGCTATCCGATGACTTCCTGGCCGAGATCAAAAAGGCCGTGCTCGCCGAGAAACCCGACGCGCTGCTGCTCGGCGAGGTCTGGGAAGACGCCTCCAACAAGATCAGCTATGGCCACCTGCGTCGTTACCTGCAGGGATCCGAGCTTGACTCGGCTATGGATTATCCCTTCCGCGACATGGTCATCGGCTTTTTGATGGGCTACAAGAACGCCTACCAGGCAGCCGAGGATATCGAAACCCTGCGCGAGAATTATCCGCGCGAGGCCCTGTCCTGCGCGCTCAACCTGCTATCGAGCCACGACCGCCCACGCATCATCTCGGTCCTCGGCGGCGGACCCGACGAGTCGCAGCTACCCGAGTGCGAGCGCAGCAAGTGGCGCCTGGACGAGAACTCGATGGGCCTGGCCAAGAGCCGTTTTTGGCTTGCAACGCTCATGCAGATGACGTTCCCCGGCGTGCCTTCGATTTACTATGGTGACGAGTACGGCCTTGAGGGCCTGACCGATCCGGGCAATCGCCGCACGCTTCCCATGAAGGAAGACCTGCACGACTTCGATACACTCGCTATCTTTAAAAACGCCTCGGCCGTGCGCCGCGCCCTGCCGTTTATGGTTGACGGCGAGATCAAGGCCTTCGCGCTCAACGACGAGGTACTCGCCTACACGCGCACCGGTAAAGACGGTGAGGCCGCGACGGTTATCATCAACCGCAGCCTGCGCAATTCGCACTGCGTGACGATCCCGGCGCTCGGCGAATGTGCGAGCGACGTGATCAGCGGCCACGAGTGCGAAATCCACAACGGTACCGTCACACTCGATCTGTATCCGCTGGGGTCGTCGATCATCTATCACCACGCTGAGCAGCGTCTGCAAGAGCCGCTCGATCACGGCGCGGGCGTCGTGTGCCACATCACCTCGGTACCGACCGACGACGGCAAGCCAGGTACGATCGGCGCACCCACGCGTCGCTTTATCGACCATCTGGCCGCCATGGGCATGCGCTACTGGCAGGTCCTGCCCGTCAACCCGACGGATTTCTTCCGCTCCCCCTATGCCGGGCCCTCGGCTTTTGCGGGCAATATCGACCTACTGCCCGAGAGTCACGAGGAGCTGGCCGCCGACTTTGCTGTCTGGAAGACCAACGGCGGCGAGGATGCCGATCCGCTGTACACCGCGTTTAAACATCGCAATGCCGATTGGCTCGAGAAGTACTGTGTCTACATGGCCGTTAAGAAGTACTTTGAGAGTGAGTCGCGCCACGATTGGCCGGCGGATGTCGCGCGCTACAACGAGCATCTGATTGACGACAAGCGCTTCCACGACGAGGCCGAGCTGCAGGCGTACATGCAGTACCGCTTTGATCTGGCCTGGTGCGAGCTCATGAACTATGCGCACAAGAAGGGCATCGAGGTCATCGGCGATATCCCGATGTATGTCTCAGACGATTCGGCCGATGCGTGGAGCGAACCCGAGAACTTCTGGCTGTCCGATACTGGTAAGGCGATCGAGATCTCCGGTGCGCCGCCCGACAACTTTGCGCCCGAAGGCCAGGTGTGGGGCAACCCGACGTTCCGCTGGGACCACATGAAGCAGAACGGCTATAGCTGGTGGATGGACCGCCTGCGTCGTGCGTTCTCGCTTTACGACCGCGTGCGCCTGGACCACTTCCTGGGCTTCCACAGCTACTTTAGTATTCCCGCGGGCAAGGCTTGCGCCGACGGTCGCTGGCTGGCGGGCCCGGGCAAGGACCTGTTCCAGACCGCCTACGACGAGCTGGGACCGCTCAATTTTATCGCGGAGGATCTGGGCTATCTGACGCCCGGTGTTCGCGCTATGGCTTCGACCTGCGGCTTCCCCGGCATGGACGTGCTGGAGTTTAGCGACTACGACGTTCGTTGCGGCGTGCATCCCACGCCTGGCAAGATCCTGTACACCTCGACGCACGATACGTCGACATTGGCCGGTTGGTGCACGCGTTCCTTTGCAGGCGGCGATGAACCGAGCGGTGTCGAGGTGGCGGCCAAGCTGATGGGCGACGCGCTGGCAAGCGACGCTCCCCTGGTGATGATGCCGCTGCAGGATGTCCTGGGGCTTGGCGACGATGCGCGCATGAACATGCCGGGTGTCGCCACGGGCAACTGGACCTGGCAGGCCGATGAGGCCGACGTTGCGGCCGCCGAGGGCAAAACTGCGCAGCTCCTGCGCAACACCCATAGATTCTGGGGCGAGGCGTGATAAAACGCCCGATATAGGGTACAGTTACAGACGTTTGAATTTTTGCGGGCAGAGCGATCTGCCCGCTTTGTGCTGAAAAGGAAGTATTATGGCGCGCTACGATTACAAGTGCTCGAGCTGCGGCAACGTGTTTGAGGTTGAGCATCCCATGTCCGAGACGCCCGAGGTCGTATGCCCCAGCTGTGGTGCCCCGGCATCCAAGACGTTCTCGGCCAGTGGTATTAAGTTCGAAGGCAGCGGTTTCTACAACACCGACCAGCGAAGCGGCGGCTCCAGCACCAGCGCCACCAGCGGCTGCTGCGCCAACTGCCCGCATAGCCGCTAGAAACAACGCGGCCCCGCGATCAACGCCGATCGCGGGGCTATTTCTTTGCGCTATAGGTGGCTAATTATCTACCCAGGTTTCCTTATGAGTTGCGGTGAAATAGGGACTGTTTGGCGGGTTGAAACCGCTATTCAATCCCTATTTCACCGCAACTTAGTCGTTACTTGCGGACCAGCCTTGCGCAGAAGTGGCCGTCGTAGGAGTCGGCGTTAACGGGCACGCTTTGGAAGAGGCCTCGAGCGTTTTGGCGCAGGGTGACGAGGCTCTTGGCATGATCGTACTCGGGCAGCTGCAGAATCTGGGCTTCGGAGAGCGGCGCCACGCTAAAGCCGGCACCCTCGGGAGAAGCCAGGAAGGCATCCACGACCTGCGTGTTCTCTTCATCAAACACCGAGCACGTCGCATAGATAAGCTCACCGCCGGCAGCCACGCGCGCGGCTGCTTCCTTGAGCATCGTCAGCTGCAGGCGGGGCAGCTCAGTCGTAACGTCGTTCTCGGTCAGGCGCCACGGAATCTCGGGGTGACGGCGCATGGTGCCGGTGCCAGAGCACGGCGCATCGATAAACACCGTGTCGAACAGGGCGGGCTCGCCAAGCATCGCGTCAAAGGACGTAAGCACCTCATTGAGCTCGCAGGCATCGCCCGACACCGTACGGACGCCCGAGATACCCGCCTTATGCAGGCGCGCGAGATTCTGATCGCACTTGCGATCGTGCAGATCGAGCGCGGTATGCTGACGCTCGTACCCGGCACGCTTGGCCTGGCACATCATCACATAGGTCTTGGTGCCACGACCGGCGCCGATCTCCAGGCAACGCCCGGGATGCGTCGCCGCAGTGGCGATGAGCTGGGCGTTAAGGTCCGAGGCAACGGCAGCGGCGCGCTCAAACACGCCCGATGCAACCGTGACCTGCGCATCGACCGGAGCATGGCAGCCCGGGAAGACAGGCGCAACGAGCTGCGAGATATACGGATCGGTCTTCGTTGCAAACGCATTCTCGTGCAGGGCAAGCGGCGCGGGCGCCAGATTGCCGGCAAAGTTAAGCGCGCCCTCGGGCGTATCGAACGAAGCCATAATACGAGCGCATAGCCAGCGCGGCAGACCCATCAGGCGCGACAGACGAACCAAGCGGCGCTCGGACTCATCCACGTCGGATGCCGTGGCAAAGTCCTCAACGTTGTCCGCGACCTTGTGCAGCACCGCGTTAGCCAGGCCCGCGGCAGACTTAGCACCGCTGCGTACGAGTTCAACACCCTGGCTCACGGCAACGCGACCCGGCGTATGCAGATAGAGCATCTCGAAGGCCGAGATGCGAAGCGCCATGCGCACGCGCGGTGCTACCTTTTTGGGCTTATCAAGAAACTGGTCGAGCAGCTCATCCGAAATGCCCTGGGTGGCTGCAACTCCAAGTGCCAAACGAGCGGCAAAAGCAGAATCACGCTGGTCAATGGCCTTAGCCGTAGCGCGGGCAGAGAGCACATCGCGCGCATACATGCCGCGACGGTCAGCCTCCATCAGCACATCGAGCGCGAGCTTGCGCGCGGGAGACAGCTTGCTCATGACAAAACACCCCACGTATGGTCGGCACCCTGCAGGCCGGCAGCCCAGGCAGAAGCAGCCATGGCACGCTTGCCGTCGGGCTTAACCTTAAGCAGTTCAACCGCGCCATCGGAAAGTCCCAGGTAAACACGCTTGCTCTTAACGACAACAGCGCCCTCGCCAAGCGACACATCAGCCGGCGCAGCATCGAGCACGCGAACCGTCTTGCCGGCAATCACACAACGGGCAGGCGCGGTATCGGACGAAGCGAGCACGTGACGCACGCAATCGAGCGCCGCCATCTGCGGATCCAAACGCATCTCCTGCTTAGAAATCTTGGCGGCATGAGTGACGAGCGACTCATCCTGCTCAGTCCACACCGCCGTGTCATCGGCAAGCGAGGGCAGCGTATCGGCAAGCAACTTACCACCAAGCTCAGCAAGCTCCATCGTGAGTGTCTCAGCATGCTTGCCGGCAACCGACGTAGAGGCCTGGGCACAATAAGCGCCCGTATCCACGCCATGCCCAATGCGCATGATAGAAACGCCAGCAACCTCATCACCAGCGAGAATCGCACGCTGAATAGGAGCAGCCCCACGCCAACGAGGCAGCAGCGAAGCATGAACATTCACAATACCAAGCGGCGCCATATGCAGCACCTCATCGGGCAAAATGCAACCATAGGCAGCCACACAGAAAATATCAGCCTGGGCAGCCTGGAGCACCTCAACAACCTCAGGCGTCATACGATTAGCCTCAACAACCGGCAACCCCAGCTCAAGCGCCTTGGCCTTAACAGGAGAAGGCTCAAGCTTCTTACCACGCCCACGAACAGCATCAGGACGAGTAACAACAAGCGCAATCTCGTTCCCAGCCTCAACAAGCGAAGTCAACGAAGGCACAGCAAAATCAGGCGTACCCATAAACACAATACGCATAAAAGTTAGTCTCCTCTCAATAACGAGCCGAGACGGCTACAAAAGAAGCGTTCCAGGCCGCATGCGCGCCCAGCCGCAAGAACAATTCAACAAGAACAAATATACCCAAAAACAAAGAAAGAGCCGCATGAAAGCAGCTCCCTCTCAACAAAGTCCTATCAGCAAAGACGCCCATCCCTGGCCCAACGGCACCCGGGCGAACCGAGCCAGAACAACGCAGTCCCCGGTGCTGAGCGCCCACATATCGTCCCGCGCGCAGTTTCGCAGCGAAGCGAGAATGTTTGAGCACGGGATGATATGTGGGCGCTCAGCACCGGGGACGGTGGGACCTACTCCGTCTCGCCCGGTCGAGCGCCGCGGGCCAGGGCGTCCTGGTACTCCTTGACTGCCTTGATCCTCTGCATCGGCTTCAGTCGCTCGAACATGGTGTTGCCATGCAGGTGATCGATTTCGTGCTGCAGGCACACGCAGAACAGGTCGCCCGTGGCCTCATAGCGAATCAGGTTGGCATCCAAGTCATACGCCTCCACGACAACGTGATCGGGACGCTCGATCTCGCAGCTAATGCCAGGGATGGAAAGGCAGCCCTCGCTAAACGGCACCAGATGATCGCTCTGCTCCACAATCACGGGATTGATGAGCACGTACGGATCGTAGTCGTTCTTGTCGCTGTACTCGCAGTCGATGGTGACGAGCTGAATGAGCTCACCGATCTGCGGGGCAGCCAGGCCGCAGCCGGCGTTATCGAACATCATCTTCTTCATCTTCTCGGCAAGCGCCTCAATTGCCGGGGTGATCTCCTCGATGACGGCGCACTCCTGGCGCAGACGAGGGTCGGGCGACAGTACGATTCCGTTGGCTTCCATGGCCATCCTTTCGGTTTGTTACATCAAATCATAGGCATCGACGTCAACACTCACGTTCACGCCGCGCACGGAGCCCACCTCTTTGAGGCAGGCATCGATATCATCAGAGACATGGTACCCTACCGGCGACTTCACAAGCAGATGGAAGCGGTAACGGTCCTTGGCTCTCTCGATTACACACGAAGCCGGGCCCAGTACCTGCGGTACGGCGCTCCCCGCCCGCAAAAAGTCGGGCGCGGCGGCGTGCCAGCGGCGCTTGAGCAGCTTTGCGATGCGCCCGATATAATCCTGCGCATCGTCGCGGCTTGCCGACCACACCAAAATGTTGACCAGGCGAACGAACGGCGGATACAGTGCGTCGCGACGCTGGTCCAGGTCGTAGTCGGTAAAGATCGAGCGATCGTGCTCGGCGACGGCGCGGATGACCGGGTCCTCGGGCAGATAGGTCTGGATGATCACCTCGCCAGGACGATCGCCGCGGCCGGCGCGGCCCGCCACCTGCTCGAGCAGATCGTAAGCGCGCTCCCCCGCTCTAAAATCGGGCAGCTTGAGGGCAAAGTCGGCATTGACCACGCCCACGAGCGTGACATCGGGAAAGTCGAGGCCCTTTGCGATCATCTGGGTACCCAGCAGCACCGCGCAATCCGCCGCATCGAACTGCTCGAGCAGCTTTTTGTGCGCGTCCTTGCCGCGCGTGGAATCGGCGTCCATGCGTATGATGGCAACGTCCTCGGGCAGCATCTGGTGCAGCGCGTCCTCGATCTGTTGCGTACCCAGGCCCATTTTTGCCAGGTAGCGGCTGCCGCACTTGGGGCAGCGACTCGTGGGCGCGGGATACGGCTGCACGCGCCATGACGAACCACAGGTGTGGCACTGCAGCGTATGGGTGCGCTCATGGTACGTAAGCGCCGTGGAGCAGTGGTTACAGGTGGGAACGCAACCGCACTCGCGGCACATCAGGAACGGGGCAAAGCCGCGGCGGTTGTGCAGCAGCATGGCCTTCTCGCGGCGCTCGACCACGCGCTCCAAGCCCTCCATCAGGGGTTTTGAGAACATGGAGCGGCTGCCGTGCGAGAACTCACGACGCAGGTCGGCAATACGTACCGTAGGCAGGACCGCGTGTCCCGGGCGCTCGGGCATCTCGACGCGCGTCCACGTGGTACCGCCGTACGTGCCGCGACGGCAGCGGTCGAGGGCCTCGGCAGAAGGCGTGGCCGAGCCCAACACGAGCGGGCAGCGATAGCGGCGCGCCATCTCGGCCGCCACCTCGCGTGCATGGTAGCGCGGGCTGGAGCCCTGCTTGTAGCTGGTCTCGTGCTCCTCGTCGATAATGATGAGGCCCAAGTCGCTGAGCGGGCAGAAGAGTGCCGAGCGGGCGCCCACAACCACACGCGCGGCACCGCTAGCAACCATATCCCATTGGTCAAGGCGCTCGCCGGCCGAAAGGCGCGAATGGAACACGGCGACCGTCTCGCCAAAACGCGAGCGGAAACGGCCGACGGTCTGGGCCGTCAGCGATATCTCGGGCACGAGCACGCAGGCTGAACGGCCGGCTGTCAGCACGCGCTCAATCGCCGAGAGGTAAACCTCGGTTTTGCCAGAACCGGTAACACCGTCCACGAGTACCACGTCGCCGTGCGCATCCAGGCGGGCGCGCTCAATCTGCGCGAGCGCCTGCTGCTGGCCGTTCGTAAGCGCGAACGGCGCCTTGCCGCTCGCGGAGGACAGCGTGGTCTGCTCGCTGCAACCGCGCCAGGCACGGCGCTCCTCCACCACCACGACGCCGCGTTTTTCGAGCGCTTTGATGGTCGCCGACATGCTGTTGTAGAGCAGGTTGAGGTCGCGCGTCGTGACCGGGCCGCACTGGAGCGCCTCGATGAGCTGACGCTGGCGGACCGCGGTCTTGGGCGGCGTGTAGTCAAAGCCCTCGGGCGTAAGCATGACCCAGCGGTTTTGGATAGGCTTGACGGCGGGGCGCTCAACCGACCATGTGCCGTCATCGCCCTTGACCACACGCGGGCTGCCGCCCGGGGGCAAAAACAGGCGCAGGCACTCGGAAAGCGTCGCGACATACTCGCGGCTCATCCAGCGAGCGATGCGGGCAGCCTCGGCGGTAAAGAGTGGTTTGCTGAGGATGGCCTCGATGGCTTTAATGCGCGCGGGGTCGAGGGCGTTGTTGCCCTGCAGGTCGTCAAGCTCGGGCGCAATGTCGACGATGTAGCCTGCGGCAGCACGGTTGCCAAAGTGGACCAGGACCGTCGACCCGACCTGGGCCTCGTTGGCAAGGGACTCGGGAATGCCGTAGGCAAACGGTTCGGACAGCGCACGGGTGGGAATGTCGAGAACCACGCTCGCGTAGGCAGAGATGGGCTCAGGTGCAGGCTCGGGCTTGGCCGGTGCAGCGGCGGGCACGGGCGCCGCTGGAACCTCCTCCGGTTCCGGCGAACCAAACAGCGACAGTTGTTGAGCCATACACCACCTCTAACGAACGGACTTGAAAGGGCTGGGACGAAATAATCAGTAGTGTTTGTCCTATGGCCGATACGAGTGTCGAGCTTGTTGCGTCGATCGAACATGGGACAAACACTACTGATTATTATGTCCCAGCAACCCACTCATCGGTACAGAAACAAGAGCCCCGCTCGGGGTGAACGGGGCTCGGATACAAACGTTTGTGCAGCGACTACAGCGCCATCGTGCGGGCGCGGTCGATACGCGCCAGACAGTCGTCACGGCCGACGAGCGCCATGGTCTCGCCCAGCGGAGGGCTCACCATGTTGCCACAAACGGCGACGCGCACGGCCTGGAACACCACGCGCTTCTTGAGGTCCATCTGCTCGGGAAGCGGCTCAAGCGCGGCGTCGATGTTCGCGGCTGTCCACTCGTCCACGCCCTCGAGCGCGGCCTTGGCGGCGTCCAGAATTGAACCCATACCCTCCTTGGCCAGGCCCTTGTTAACGGATTTCTCGTCATACTCGAGCGTCTCGGCCGTAGCAAAGATGGGAGCGGCGACGGTCACGGCGTCGGCCGGCATCTTGGTGCGCGGCTTGACGATGGCAGCGAGTGCGTCAATCCAGTCCTCGCCGTACTCGACGTTGCCCTCGATGAGACCCGCCTCGTGCAGCTCGGGGACCATGATCTCGTCGGCAAACTGGGCATCGGACATGCCGTTGATGTATTCGGCATTGACCCAGTCGAGCTTCTTGGGGTCGAAGGTCGCCGGGTTCTTGGAGATGCGGTCGAGTGAGAACTTGCTGGCCAGGACATCGCGCGGAATGATCGTGGTCTCGCCGTCAAGCGACCAGCCGAGCAGCGCCAGATAGTTGACGAAAGCGTCGGACAGGTAGCCGGCGTCGCGGTACTCCTCCACTGAGGTGGCGCCGTGGCGCTTGGAGAGCTTCTTGCCGTCGGCGCCCAGAATCATGGAGATGTGGGCGAACGTGGGCACGGGCGCGCCGAGGGCCTCGTAGACCATGACCTGACGCGGGGTGTTGGAGAGGTGGTCGTCGCCGCGGATGACATGGGTGATCTTCATCATGGCGTCGTCGACGACGGTCGCAAAGTTGTACGTGGGCGTGCCATCGGAGCGGAAGATGACAAAGTCGTCGAGCTCCTTGGCGTCGAAGGTCACCTCGCCGTGAACGGCGTCGTGGATGACGACGTCGCCGCGGTCCTCGGGCACCTTGATGCGCAGGACGTAGGACTCGCCGGCCTCGATGCGACGGCGGGCCTCCTCGGGATCAAGGTCGCGGCAACGGCGCTGATAGCCCTGGAAGGGGTCCTTGCGCTCCTGCGCGGCCTTGCGATCGGCGTCGAGCTGCTCCTTGGTGCAGAAGCAGGGATAGGCCTTGCCCTCGTCCCAAAGCTTCTGGGCGGCCTGCTTGTACAGGTCCAGGCGCTCGGTCTGGGCGTAGGGGCCAAAATCGCCGCCCACCTCGGGACCCTCGTCCCAGTCCAGGCCCAGCCAACGCATGGCGCGCAGGATAATCTGCGTGTTCTCGTCGGTAGAGCGGGTGGGGTCGGTGTCGTCAATGCGCAGGATGAACGTGCCGCCGTTTGCACGGGCGAAAGCCCAGTTATAGATAGCGGTGCGGGCGCCGCCGATGTGCAGCTTGCCCGTCGGTGAGGGTGCAAAGCGGACGCGAACGTCTGATGCCATGGAAATCTCCTCGATTGCAGGATGGATGTCTAACCGCACCATTATAAAGCATCAAAGCAACCTCCGCACAAAGGGCACCGACCCACTCATTGGGGACAGACTTAAATGACCATTCGTTGGGGCAGACTTACAGCGGGCAAATGGAGGAGTGTCCCAAACTGCCGGCACATAAGGAACGTCCCCAGGTGCCGTAAGAGTTTTCCTATTGGCTGGTCATTTAAGT
The DNA here is from genome assembly GCA_019419455.1 of Collinsella sp. Classification (GTDB taxonomy): domain Bacteria; phylum Actinomycetota; class Coriobacteriia; order Coriobacteriales; family Coriobacteriaceae; genus Collinsella. The sequence continues at coordinate 26,599 of DXZW01000048.1, forward strand.
CTGTCCCCAATGAGTAATTAAGTCTGTCCCCAATGAGTAGGTGCGGAAAGGGTGTGAATGTTTGATTTACGCGATATGATGTGCCCTTGTATATAGAGCTCGGCGGAATGGTAACGGTCGCCGGGACACGTTTTTGAAAGGACAATCATGTCGGAAGAACTTCGTTCCATCCCACCCCAACACGGGTCCTTTGTATTTACGTCGGAGTCGGTGACCGAAGGTCATCCCGATAAGATTGCTGACCAAATCAGCGACGCCGTCCTCGACGCAATCCTCGCTAAAGAAATAGAGCTGCAGGAGCAGGGCTACATTGCGCCCAACGGCGTGCCCGCCAACGTTGAGAACGTCCGCTGCGCCTGCGAGACCCTCGTGACCACCGGCACGGTCATCGTTGCCGGCGAGATCCGCACCCAGGCCTACGTCGACGTGCAGGAGATTGCCCGTGGCGTTATCCGCCGCATTGGCTACAACCGCGCAAAGTTCGGTTTTGACTGCGATACCTGCGGCGTTATGAGCCTCATCCACGAGCAGTCGCCCGATATCGCCCAGGGCGTCGACGAGTCCTTCGAGACCCAGACCGGCGCCACCACCGACCCGATCGACCTGATCGGCGCCGGCGACCAGGGCATGATGTTTGGCTATGCCTCTAACGAGACCAAGACCCTCATGCCCATGCCGCACTACCTGGCGAGCCGCCTGGCCGAGCGCCTGGCCGCCGTGCGCCACGACGGCACCCTGCCCTACCTGCGCCCCGACGGCAAGACCCAGGTCACGGTGCGCTACGAGGACGGTAAGCCCGTCGAGGTCACGACCATCGTCATCTCCACGCAGCACGCCGCCGAGATCGAGGACATGGGCAAGATCAAGAACGACCTCATCGAACACGTCATCACCCCGGTCATGGCCGCCGAGAACATGCCGTGGGACAACGCGGACATCTACGTGAACCCCACCGGTCGCTTTGTCGTGGGCGGCCCCATGGGCGACACGGGCCTCACCGGCCGCAAGATCATCGTCGACACCTACGGCGGCTACGGCCGTCACGGCGGCGGCGCCTTTAGCGGCAAGGACTGCACCAAGGTTGACCGCTCCGCCGCGTATGCCGCGCGCTGGGTCGCCAAGAACGTGGTCGCCGCCGGTCTGGCCGACCGCTGCGAAGTCGAGCTTGCCTATGCCATCGGCGTTTCCAAGCCCCTCTCAATCATGGTCGACACCTTCGGTACCGCGCATGTTGCCGAGGACAAGATCGTTGAGGCCGTTGAGAAAACCTTCGACCTGCGCCCGGGCGCAATCATCCGCGACCTAGACCTGCGTCGCCCCATCTACGAAAAGACGGCAGCCTACGGTCACTTCGGCCGCGAAGACGCCGACTTCACCTGGGAAAAGACCGACCGAGTCAACGAACTCAAAGCAGCCTGCGGCCTGTAAATAGGTTCGCAGAGCCCAGACAGCAAAGCATTAGAACCAAAAGAAGTACCGGCCCCAACCGGTACTTCTTTTTATTTACACGGTGGTGTGAATATTTCGATGCGCAATGAACAGCACGTCCCCAGCTGATGAATTTTGACATCCAGCCACTCCAACCATGTATCCTAAGTTCCGAGGGCTTTGGTATTTGGTCGATCGCGAGTTCCGCACGAGCCGGAGGCCACTTAATGTGGCCTCCGTGCGAGCCAGGACTGTAGAGCAGGCGACCAAATACCAAAGCCCTCGGAACGACGGGATAGAACAGGAGCGCATATGGCAGGCAAGCCGCAAACACTAGCTACGACCTCGGCATTCGAGATCTTGGGCCCCGTCATGGTCGGCCCCAGCTCATCGCACACCGCCGGCGCCCTGCGGTGCGCCCAAGTTGCCGCCAGCCTGCTGGAAGGCCGCATCACCAAAGTCACCTTTGGCCTGTGGAATTCCTTCGCCCACACCTACCGCGGCCACGGCACCGACCGCGCTCTCGTCGCGGGCATTCTGGGCCTCGACACCGATGACGAGAACATCAAGCAGGCCTTTGACCTCGCACGTGGGCAGGGCCTCGAATATCACTTTGACATCAAGGGCGACGACGCCTCCATCCACCCCAACACCGTCGACATCGATATGGTCGACGCCACGGGCGCCACGGCGCAGGTCCGCGGCGAGAGCTTAGGCGGCGGCAAGATGCGCATCAGCCGCATTAACGGCGTCGGCGTCGACATCTCGGGCATGTATTCCACGCTCTTCGTGGCGCACCAGGACGTCCCCGGCGTGCTCGCAGCGCTCACCAACCTGCTCGCCTACGCCCATGTGAACATCGCCTTCTGCCGCACCTACCGCACCGAAGTGGGCGGCCAGGCCTACTCCGTCTTTGAGACCGACGGCGCCCCCGACGACACCGTCGTCCCCATGCTCCGCAAGCTCGACAATGTCGATTACGCGACCTTTATCGAACTCCCCGGTTCTGCCTCGTCGCTCTCCCCCGGCGTCTCGGCAAAGGAAATCTTCGACGACGGCGAGCAGCTGCTCGATGCGTGCGAGGAACTGGGGCTCAACATCGGCGCCGTCATGGCCGTGCGCGAGGCACGTCTGACCGGCGAGGCCCACGCCGTCGCCGCCATGCGCCGCGTGCTCGACGTCATGCGCGAGGAGACCACGACCCCCATCGTCAATCCGCAGCAATCGCTCGGCGGGCTTATCGGCGGCGAGGCTAAACTCGTCGATGCCACCGGCCGCAACGATTTGAGCACGAGCCTGATGGGCACCGTTCAAACCGACGCCGTGGCCCGCGCGATGGCCGTGCTCGAACGCTCCGCCACGATGGGAGTGATCGTCGCCGCTCCCACGGCAGGCTCCGCGGGTGTCGTGCCCGGCTGCGTGCTGGCGCTCGCCGATCACCTTCAGCTCGACGACGAGCAGGTCATGGACGCGCTCTACTGCGCAGCCGCCATCGGCCTCAACCTCACCACGAGCGCCTGCGTCGCCGGCGCCGAGGGCGGCTGTCAGGCCGAGGTCGGAAGTGCGGCCGCCATGGCCGCCGCCGCGCTAGTGCAGATGCTCGGCGGCACACCCGAGCAGGCGCTCGACGCCAGTTCCATCGCGCTGAGTAATCTGCTGGGCCTCGTTTGTGACCCCGTCGGTGGCCTCGTGGAGGTGCCCTGCCAAAACCGCAACGCCATCGGCGTGGCAGCCGCCTTTAGCTCCGCACAACTCGCCCTCGCCGGCATTAAGAGCCTGGTGCCGTTTGACCAGATGGCACACGTCATGCTCTCGGTGGGCCACGCGTTGCCGGCCACGCTGCGCGAGACGGCAAAGGGCGGCATCGCGCAGGCTCCGGCCGCACTTTCGGCCTGTGCAAAATGCGGTGTGTGCGGATAGCGACAAAGAACGACTCGAAGGTGGGACAAATGTCCCACCTCTTTTGAATGCCACCGTTTCCATACCACAATCAACTAGGTAATCGCTATAATGCAAGCCCAGTAAAAACACGATGAGCCGCAAGGCGAAATTCGAAGGATATGCACACGATGTCGCAAAACGATCGAACTCAACTGATTCCCGATCCGCAGCAGCCGAGCAGGCACACCGGCGGCGTTCAGTCGCCGCGTCCTATCGCGCCGAGCCACGGTCAGCAGCGTGGTGCGGCAAACGCTTCGCAACGCCCGAACCAGCAGCGCCAGGCAAACGGCAATACGCCCAAGCAGCCCCCCACGCACGGTCGAGGCGATCGCGGCCCCGCGCGCAAACCCACCGGGAACAATAAGTCGGGCAAAAAGACGACGCTCTTTGTCCTCCTGGGTCTTATCGTCATTGTCTATATCGTAGGCGTCGTAGCGTTTTCGCAGGTAGCCTACCCCAACACCACCATCGCCGGCGTCGACGTCTCGTTCTCCAACGCTTCGTCTGCCGCCACCAAGGTCAACTCGGCGTGGAAGCACTATAAGCTCACCGTGGCGGGCGATGACTTTAGCTGGACCTATCAGCCCGAGTCCGATGAGCCCATCGTCGACGGCGAAGCTGCCGCAAAAGAGATCATCAACCACAACGAAGCCTTTGTATGGCCGGTCCGCCTTGTAGAATCCTTAAGCGGCAAGACCAAAACAACCGCTACCTCCAACGAAGTAGATCTTGATCAAGACGTCGACCTGTCCATGCTCTCCGATACCTTTGACCAAAAGCAGTTTGAGAAGGATCTGGGCACCGCCATCGATGAGTTTAACGAGAGGCGTTCGGGCGCGTTCGAGGCCAATAGCTCCTATGACGAGCAGGCCGGCAAGTTTACCGTCGAGAAGGCGCGCTCCAACGAAAAACTCAACCGCGAGCATGTCATTAAGTATGCCGAGCTCGAGCTTGCCTCGCTGGCCGAGACCGTAGATCTTTCCAAGCTCGGCAACGATGCCTATGAGCCGCTCAACGGAACGCTGACCGATGATCAGATTCAGGCCGCATGCGATGCCGCCAACAACTTCCTGGGCGTCAACGTGACCCTCAAGCTCAACGGCGAGGATGCCGGCAAAGTTGATGGCAGCTCCGTGTTGCAGTGGATCAGCTTTGCCGATCCGGCCAAACCTACGCTCGATACGTCGCAGATCAGCAGCTGGGCAGCCGAGCTCGCCAACGGCTTTAACACCGTGGGCTCCACTCGCTGGTGGACGCGCGCCGATGGCAAGCAGTACGCCGTCGAAGGCGGCGACTTTGGTTGGTCCATCGACAGCAGCTCGCTCGCCAAGCAGGTCGAGGACGCCATTAACAACAAGCAGACCGGCGAAATCGAGATCAAGTACTCCCAGAAGGCCGACACCTTTACCGCAAAGGGAGAGCCCGACTGGAAGGCGTATATCGACGTCGATCTGTCCGAGCAGCACGCGCGCTACTACGACGAGAGCGGCAATATCGTGTGGGAGGCCAACTTTATCTCTGGAAAGCCGGGCGAGGACGCCACCCCCGAGGGAGTATGGCAGATCAACAGCAACGATGGCGCCAGCAAGCTTATCGGTACCAAGGACCCCGAGACCGGTAAGCCCAAATACGAGAGCCCGGTAAGCTATTGGATGCCGTTTGAGGGAAACATGGTCGGCTTCCACGATGCAACGTGGCAAAACGACAAGAGTTTCGACGACCCCAACTCCTACAAGTGGTGCGGCAGCCACGGTTGCATCAACCTGCGCCTGGCCGATGCAAAGGCACTTCACGACTGCATCAAAGTCGGCCTGTGCGTGGTTGTCCACTCGTAGTGCAACGCGCGCATTCCCACAACGTGGAGCCGCTGCGACCAATCTAACAGTTCCGAAAGAATCCGCCATATGCGCCCGCCTTACGCGACGGGCGCATATACTTATTGAGGAACTTTCTATAAAGGAGACGCTATGCCGAATGTCCCCACGATCACCCCGGGCCCGAATGATACCGAGCACACGCCCGAAGATGCCGCCGAAACGCTTCCTCTGATTACAAACGTACATGCCGACAAGCAGAACGGACGCACGAACGATACGGCCGAGATTTCCGATGAAGAGGCATATGCCAAGCTCAAGGCAAAACGTGCCGAACGTCGACGCAAAAAGCTGATTCGACGCGGTATTGCCGCCGGCGTCGTTGTTGCCATCGCGCTCATTGTCATCATCGCAACGCTGGTCATCAACGCGCAACCCGCAGGCACCAACGGACCGGTGACCGACATGGTCACCGAAGGCACGTTTACCACCACAGTCGAAGCCAAGGGGCAGCTTAAGCCCATCTCGGCATCGGTCGTCTCCCCTTCTGTCGACGGTACGGTTGAAAAGATCAACGTGCAGGCCGGACAGAGCGTCAACGAGGGCGACGTGCTCATGACCATTAAGAACGACGCGCTCGATAGCGCTGTTTCCGAGGCGCAGCGCGCGGTCGCGGCCGCCCAGGAAGACCTGAACAATGCAAAGGTGGCACTCGCGGCCGCACAGGCCGCACCGACAACGGACAGTGACGGATCGACCGGCCCATCGGACGCAAACGCCAACGCAAATGCCGTCTCGACCGCCCAGCGCAACCTCGCCTCGGCCCAGGCAACGCTGGAGCAGGCAACTGCAAAGGCGGCCGAGCGCACCGTAAAGGCCCCCAGTTCGGGCAACATCGTCGAGCTCAACGCCAAAGTCGGTGCCACGGTGACCGGAGGCACGATCATGGGCGAAGGCGACACGAGCGGCGGCAAGCAGTGCATGCAAATCGCCGACCTGTCCAAGATGAAGGTGACGGTTCAGGTGGGCGAAAAGGATATCGCCAAAATTGCCGTGGGCCAAAGCGCCAACGTGACCTATCCCGCGTTTCCCGATATCGTGAGCCAGGGCACCGTCACGGCTATCGCCTCGGTGGCAAACTCTGACTCCGGCTCCGGTAGCGGCGGCAGCGTGACCTTTAACGTCGACATCCTCATCGAAGCACCCGACAGTCGCCTTAAGCCGGGTATGACTGCCGAGGTCTCGGTAGTGACCGAGAAGCTCGACGACGTGGTTATGGTGCCGACCATGGCGCTGATGACCGAAGATGGCGAGCACTATTACGTCAATCTGGCCACCGATTCGGAAGGCAAGAAGACGCGCCGCGTGAAGGTGACCGTCGTGACGCAAAACGACAACGAGGCTGTAGTCGGTAAGACGCAGGTCAAGCGCGACGACCAGGGCAACGAGATCAACCCAGACGTCCCGGTTACCAAGTTGCGCGACGGCGACACCATCGTGACGGATACCGGCGCAGGCATGACGGCAGACGGCGGCGACAATATGTCTGCCGACGAGGGCAAGTAATGCGTCCCGTCATCGACATCCGCAACGTGCACCGCATCTTTGAGAGCGAGGCCGGTTGTGCCCACATCCTGCATAACGTGAGCCTGGCAGTAGATCCCGGTGAGTTCGTTGCCATCACCGGCCCCTCGGGCTCGGGCAAGTCGACGCTCATGAACATCCTGGGCTGCCTGGACAAACCGACGGCGGGCGATTACTTCCTGCAAGGGCTCAACGTCGCCGAGCTCGACGATGACGAGCTCACCGAGGTGCGAACGCTGAGCATCGGCTTTGTCTTTCAGAGCTTTAATCTGCTGCCGCGCCTGACGGTGATCGAAAACGTCATGCTGCCGCTGTCCTACACCAATGTGCCGCGCAGCCAGCGCGAGATGCGCGCCGTGCACGCGCTGCAGGCCGTCACGCTGCCCGTCGACCACTGGGACCACCGCATATCCGAGCTCTCGGGCGGCCAGATGCAGCGTGTCGCCATCGCGCGCGCTCTTGTCAACGATCCACCCATCATTTTGGCCGACGAGCCAACGGGAAACCTGGACTCCGCCACGGGAGCGCTCGTCATGGAAACCTTCCACAAGCTCCAGGAGCGCGGCAAAACCATCGTGCTTATCACACACGACCCCGGCATCGCCGCCGAGGCCGACCGTGCCGTGACCATCCGCGACGGTCGCATTCACGACGGCGCGTATATTCCGCATACACCGCGGACCCTACGCAGCGCCGTAGATAGCCTGCCCATGATTTCCGCCGCCAACCCGCCGAAAGGAGTGATGGCATGAGCGCCCGCGATCTTATCCAGGAAGCCCTTCACTCGCTCGAGGCCAACAAGGGGCGCAGCCTGCTCACCATCCTGGGCATTGTCATCGGCATCGCCTCGGTCATTGCCATGACTTCGCTCATCGGCGGCATCCAAAACAGCTTAGTCAACAGCCTGGGCCTCAACGCAGCTCGCATGGTTCAGATCTATTCGTCCCAAGAACTCTCTGATTCTGACGTCCAGAAGCTTCAAAAACTGGTACCGCAGATAGAACAGATCGGCATTGTCAACAGCGCGTATACCGAGTACAAGACCGGCGATAAAAGCTATACCGTCATGGCACAGGGTGTCGATAGCGACATGCTCGACGCCGTGGGTGCCAGTAAGCTCGTTGCGGGGCGCACCTACACCGATGTCGAGTCAAAGGCAGGCTCGCGCGTGGCGCTCATCAGCCGCGGCGGCGCCGATCAGCTTTACGGCAACGAACAGGATGCGCTGGGAAAAACCATCAAAGTGTCCAACGGCGAGGTGCAGATTGTAGGCGTGATTGATGGCGGCAGCGACTCAATGGGCTCGCTCACTTTGTATATGCCACGCGAAACCATCTCCGGCCTATTTGGCGACGAGAATCCTTCATTCCCCAGCGTGACGGCACTTGCCACCGAGGGCACGGACATGGATGAGCTCTGCAAGACCATCGAGTCCAAGGTGCGCGCGATGAAGGGCATCGCGGAGGATGATGAGTACGACAGTGTATCGGCGACCTCCATGAAAAGCGCTATCGACTCCCTCAATTCCTTTATGGGCGCCTTCTCGCTCATCATGGGTGCTGTCGCCAGTATCTCGCTGCTTGTCGGCGGTATCGGTATTATGAACATGATGCTCACCAACGTGACTGAGCGCATCCGCGAGATCGGCATCCGCCGCGCCCTGGGCGCCAGTCGTCGCGATATCACCGCCCAGTTTTTGGCCGAGTCTTCGGCATTGTGCATCACCGGCGGTCTGCTGGGTGTCCTGATTGGCTATCTGCTGGCCTGGGGCCTCGCGATGTTTGCCTCCGAATCCGGGATTCTTGGCGAGCTCGGTGCCAGCGGGCAAATCACACCGAGTTTTTCAATCGCCACGGTACTGCTGGCCTTCGCCGTCTCCGTCGGCATCGGCGTAATCTTTGGCTTCTATCCCGCTCGCCGCGCAGCAAAGCTCGACCCAGTGGAGTGCCTACGCTACCAGTAAGCCACCACCAACAAGTTGCGGTGAATTAGGGACTGAATATGCTATCTAGCAGCAAAAACAGACACTATTTACCGCAACTTATTGAAGGGCTGCTTACGCCAGTTCCGGGCGTCGTCCTCGAGCTATTGGCGGATGACGGTCTTGTACGGTTCGAGCTTGCCCGGGGCGCTCCTCCTCGCGGTCGGGTGGGCGCGCAGGCGCGGCGAGCGCCTAGGGCGCGAACTCCCGTAAGAGCGCGTCTTCCACTTCCCGAAGCGAAAGGGCCCCGCCTCCCTCGGCGGGACGGGTGATCACGATGCAGCGCGCTCCCACGTCGCGCGCGGCGACAAGCTTCTCGGCCGTGCCGCCTACGGTTCCCGAGTCCTTGGCCACAAGCCACTGGGCGCCCACCTGCCGAAGCATCGCCTCGTTGAGCTCGCGGGTGAAGGGCCCCTGCATGCCGATGACGTGCGACGGCGAAAACCCCGCGTCGATGCACTTCGTTATAGCACCGGGCAGCGGGAGCACACGCACGAAGAAGCGCTCCGCGAAATCGGCGACGCGCGTGTAGGGAGCAAGCTCCTTGCTCCCCGTCGTGAGAAGCGCGCGACCCGGGTTCTCGGAGAGAAAGCGCGCCGCGCAGGCGATCGACGCGACCGGCACGACGCCTTTGGGCAGCGCTTCGACCGGGCGCGCAAGGCGCAGACATCGTGCACCCACGGCGAGCGAAGCGGCCCGGATGTTGCCGCTTGCGAGCGTAGCGAAGGGGTGCGTGGCGTCGACGACGACGCGCGCGCCGGAAAGCTCGCGCTCCATGTCGGCATCGTCGAGCCTGCCCGCATGCACCTCGATGCCCGGAAGCTCGCCCAAAAGCTCGCCTCCGTACTCGGTTGCCGCGTAGGCACGGGCGGGGATGCCCGCCCCGCTCGCCCATTCGCACAGAAGGCGGCCCTCGGTGGTGCCGGCGAAGATGCGCAGCGCCGGCACGGATGCGGGGGCCGTCACTTCGCGCCACCCGTGCGCGTGATCTGGTAGAGCAGCGCGTTCATAATGGCGGCCGCCACGGTCGAGCCGCCCTTGCGACCCCTCGCGACGATGGCCGGCACGCGTCGCGCGAGTAGCTCCTCTTTCGCCTCGACCACGTTCACAAACCCGACCGGCACCCCAACGACGAGCGCGGGCGCGATCTTCCCCGCGTCCATGAGCTCGGCGAGGCGCAGAAGTGCTGTGGGAGCGTTGCCGACGGCCACGATAAGCGGACCCTCGATGCGGCAAGCTTTGTCCATGCTCGCAACGGCGCGAGTCGTGCCCGCGGCGCGCGCCGTTGCGGCGACATCAGGGTCGGCCATGTAGCACACGGCCTTGCAGCCGAGCTTCGCGAGCGCGGGCTTGCTTATGCCTGCGAGCGCCATGTTCGTGTCGGTGAGCACCGTGGCCCCTGCGCGCAGTGCGTCGAGCGCACAGTGCGCGGCATCATGGGTGAACACGAGGGAATCGGCGTACGAGAAGTCGGCAGTGGTGTGGATGACGCGCTTCACGACGGGCTCTTCGAGCGGCGGGAACGTGCGGCCGCCAAGCTCTTCGGTGATGATCTCGAAGCTGCGCCGCTCGATGTCGCCGGGCGCCATCTCCTTGGAATCCATCTAGTACTCCACTCCTTCCCTTGCACATATCCCCTGAGAGTAGGGGTGTTTCTCGCACCGCATCTCGGTTATGTAGTCAGCCTTCTCCACGATCTTGCGGGAAGGCGCGCGCCCGGTGAGCGCTACTTCGACGCCGCGCGCGGACATATCGAGCGCGCGGTCCACGAGTGCCTCGTCGACAAGCCCCTTCGAAAGCGCGTCGAGCGCCTCATCGAGCACGAGCAGCCCCTCCTGAGCCCCCTCGAGCTCGGCGAGCGCGGAAGCGAGGTTCCCATCGTGCAGCTCGCACGTCGCGGCAAGTTCTTTCGACGTCATCGACCAGGTAAACTTGTCCGACACCTTCCCCGCGAACACGGGCACGCCGAAATGCTCGGCGAGCAGGCGCGCCTCCCCGCTTTCGCCGTCTTTCAGGAACTGCACGACGACGACGCGGCGGCCTGCGGCGAGCATGCGAAGGGCGAGGCCCATCGCCGCCGTGGTCTTGCCTTTGCCGTCGCCATGATACACGTGGATCATACGCCCTCCTCGATAATGCGGTAGACATACTCCATGTCGAGCGCCCCGCGCACGGAGTCGGCCAGGCGGTCGAACTCGCGCGCACGGTGATCGGCCGCGGACACCGCGCCCTCAGCACCCACGACGCTCTCGGGCAGGCCGCGCATGCGCGCGAGCGAGCGCGCGAGGGCGAGTGCCACCCCCGGTTCGTCGAACAGGCCGTGGAGATAGGTTCCGAACACGTTTCCGCAGGCCGCGCCTTCTGGTTTGCCGCCAATCGTGCCCGCAGGGGCGCAGGAGACGATCGTTTCGCCGTCGTGAATCTCGTACCCGCGAGCCGTCATGCCGTTCCACACCGAGAACGCGCCTTGGGCGCCCGTGATTCGAAGCTCCGACTGGGCAAGGCGCTTTTCCTCCTTGAACACAGTACTTGCAGGGATGAGCCCGAGCCCGCGCGCGGTGCCAGCGCCTTCCCTGCCGTGCGGGTCGGAAAGCTCGTCTCCCAAAAGCTGGTAGCCTCCGCATATGCCGAGCACCGGCGTGCCCGCGCCCGAAAGCACGCGTACACAGGCTCCGATGCCGCTAGCCGCAAGCCAGCGCGCGTCGTCGAGCGTGGTCTTCGAGCCTGGAAGCACCACCAGGTCGGGTCGGCCCAGATCGGTCGTCGAGGAAACATAGCGCACGCCCACGCCGGGCACGCGCGAAAGCGGGTCGAAGTCGGTGAAGTTCGACAGATGCGGAAGGCGCACGACGGCGACGTCGATGACGCCGCGCGCCTCGCGGGCAGATAGGCGCGGCGCAAGCGAGTCCTCGTCGTCCAGGTCGAGCGTAAGATACGGCACGACCCCCACGACGGGAACCCCGCACATCTTCTCGAGCGGGGCCAAACCCGGGCGCAGGATTTCCACATCGCCGCGGAACTTGTTCACCACAAGCCCCCGCAAAAGCGCGCGGTCCTCGGGTGCAAAGAGCGCGACCGTGCCGTAGAGCTGGGCAAACACCCCGCCTGGGTCGATGTCGCCCGCGAGCAGCACGGGGGAGGACACGGCGCGCGCAAGCCCCATGTTGACGATGTCGTTTTCGGCAAGGTTGATTTCGACGGGGCTGCCGGCGCCCTCGATGACGATGACGTCGTTTTCCTCCGCGAGCGAATCGAACGCTTCCAAAATCTGCGGCATGAGCGCCTTCTTTCGCGCGAAGTAGTCCCTCGCAGCGAAGGCTCCCTGCGCCTTGCCGGCCACGATGAGCTGGCTTCGGTGGTCGCTTTCGGGCTTGAGCAGGATGGGGTTCATGCGCACGTCGGGCGCGATGCCGCACGCCTCGGCCTGCATGATCTGGGCGCGCCCCATCTCGAGCCCGTCGGCCGTGACACCGCTGTTGAGCGCCATGTTCTGGCTCTTGAAGGGAGCCACGCGCAGGCCGTCCTGCGAAAGCACGCGGCACAGCCCCGCCGCAAGCAGGCTCTTCCCCGCGTTCGACATGGTGCCCTGGATCATGACGGGCTTCGCCCTACCCACGGGTATCGACCTCCTTCGCCGAGCCTCGGCCATCCGCGCCCGCCATAGCGCCGCTGCAAGAAGCGCCGCCCCGTTCGACGGGTTCGCCTTCGCCCGATGCGCCTTCCGCCCGAAGCGCGCGGCTGAACGCCATCGCAAGCCGGGCATTCTCCTTGCGCGTGCGCACCGCGACGCGGCACCAGAAACGGGACAGTACCGAAAACGAGTCGCACGTGCGGACCAAAACCCCCTGTTTATACAGGCGCTCGGGGATGTCTTTCGCCGGCGTGCGGACTAAAAGGAAGTTCGCATCCGACGGCACGACGGAAAGCCCGAGCGAGGAGAGCTCGTGGGAAAGCCACGCTCGCTCGCCCGCCAATACATCGCGCGTGCGCGAGACGTATTCGACGTCTTCCAGGGCGGCGATGCCCGCGGCCTCGGCGACCGAGGAGACGGGCCACGCCTGCCCCGCCCGGAGAATCCCCTCGATGAGTTGGGTGTTTCCGCTGATCAGATATCCCAACCGCAACCCCGCCATTCCGTAGAGCTTGGTGAACGCGGAGAGCACGGCCACATGGCGCGAACACGCGGCGCGTGCGGCCACGCTCCTTTCGCGGGCGTCGGGCGCAAATCCGAGGAAGCACTCGTCCACGACGAGTAGCGCACCCACCTGCTCGCAGCGGCAAGCCGCGGCCTCGATCACGCTGGGGTCGACGAGGCGCCCCGTCGGGTTGTTCGGATTGCAGAGATACGCCACGTCTCCCGGCCCCTCGATCGCGCGGGCGAAGGAGGCGGGCACGTCGAAGTCGTCCGCTTCAGAGAGCGGGAACTCCTGCACGCATGCGCCGTAGTACGATGCCGCCTCCGAATATTCAGAGAACGTCGGCGCGCACACGACGATGCGTTTCGGGCGCACCGCCGCGGCGAGCCGCCAGATGATGTCGGACGCGCCCGCGCCGCAGACGATAGTATCTTCGGGAATGCCCTGGTCGCGCGCTAGGGCGCGAACGAGGGCGAGGCTTTCCCTATCGGGGTAGGCGTCGATTCGAGAAAGCGCCTTGCAAGCTGCGGCGACGGCGCGCGGCGAGGGGCCTGCCGGATTCACGTTCACCGAGAAGTCAATGAGGTCGGAGGCACCCCCTTCGCAAGCGATGCCGAGCGATTGCGCGCTGCCCCCATGCGTGCGGGCGCGCAGGATTCCCCCGGCAGCCCGGGGCGCGGCGTGGTCTTTCCTCATGCCATCGCCCCCACGGCGAGCACGACCGCCGCGCGCGCGGCGCCGAAGACGACGAGCGCGCATACGGACGCGGCGAGCATGAGCCTTGTCGCCCGGGCGATGTCGCCCCACTCGATTTCGCGGGACGCGTCGCCTATCGTCGGTTTCTCAACAAGCTTGCCGAAATACACCGCGGGTCCTGCCAGGCGCAGCCCGAGCGCGCCCGCGCACGCTGACTCGGTCTGCGCCGCGTTCGGGCTCGCATGGCGACGCCTGTCGCGGCGCCAGATGCGCGCCGCCCCGCGCGCGTCGAGCCCGACGATCGGGCACACGGCGATCATGAGCAGGGCCGATAAGCGCGAGGGGATCCAATTCACCGCATCGTCGAGGCGCGCCGAGGCGCAGCCGAAGTCGATGTAGCGCTCGTTTTTGTAGCCCACCATGCTGTCGAGCGTGTTCACCGCCTTGTACGCCATGCCCAAGGGCGCACCCCCGATCATAAGGTAGAAAAGCGGCGCGATGACACCGTCGCTCGCGTTCTCCGCCACCGTTTCCACGGCGGCGCGCGCGACGCCCTGCTCGTCAAGAACAGACGTGTCACGTCCCACGATGAGCCCGACGGCTTCGCGCGCCGCGACAAGGCCGCCCTTCGAGAACGCGCGGGCCACGGCCAGGCTCTGGCGGCGCAGCTCGCATGCCGCGAGAATCTGATAGCTCGCCCATGCCTCGGCCACGAAGCGCAAGCCGAAGTGAACCATGCCGCAAACATGCAGGATTCCCCAGGTCAAAAGCCCACACGTAAGCGGAAGCGCCACGGCGAGCACAAGCCCTGCGGCGCGCGTGCCCGCGGACGTTTGCGGGAATGCGCCCCGCAGGCGGCCTTCGGCCCACGTGATCGCGCGCCCCATGGCGACGACGGGATGGGGAAGCCAACGCGGGTCGCCGAAGGCAAGGTCGGCCGCGAACCCGGCGGCGACGGCAAGAATCGTCATCACCGGGCATCGCCCCCCGAAGCGGGGCGAACGTCGCGAAGGCAGCGCCCATCCCAGGTGGCGGCCCATGCGCCGCCCGGCTCGGTATGCACGTCGAAGTATCCCATTTTCGGGACAGCTAGCTCGGAGAGCAGCGCTTTCACGGTACCCGCGTGAACGACGAAGACGGCGCGCCCACTCCCCTGGGCGCGCTCCGATTTGCATGCCTCCCGAAACGCCGCGACGACGCGGCGGGTGAAATCGCTCTTGCCCTCGCCATGCGGGCAGCGCGTCTCGCACCAGGAGTCTACCCAGGCGCGGTAGCGCGCATCCTCTTTAAGCTCGGCGGCGCTTCGCCCCTCGAAGTCGCCGAAATCCATCTCGCGCAGACCGGGGCACGCCATAAGCTCCGCGTTCGGGAAGAGGATGCGCGCCGTCTGGTCGGTGCGGGCCATGCCGCTCGTGATAACACAGAACACGTCACGATAGCACGCGAGGTCGCGCAAAGCGCGCTCGCCCGCGCTCGACAGGGGCTCGTCGGTGCCCGCCCCGCTGTAGCGATGGTCTTCCGTGCCCTCCGTGGCACCATGGCGCACGAAGACGACTTCCAAAGGCGCACCCGCGCCCTGCGTCCCTCGAGGCGCATCGGCAAGGTTTCCTTTGATGACCTGGGGAATCCCGCACGTCATGCGCACGACGACGTCGGCGCGCGCAGCGAGCGCGCATCCCAGGCGCCCCGCGCGCTCGCGCCATTGGGCGTCTTCCGCACGCAAGGGGACGACTCCCGAGCCGACCAAGGGCAGAATCACTGCGTCGAAGCCGATCAGCCGCTCGAGCGCCCGGTCAGCGTCGAGCGCGCGTACGAGTTCCTCAGCACGGTATGCGACGCGGCCGGCAAAAGCCGCGGGCACGCCGCCCTCCGCAAGCTGCGCCGCGTCGACGAAATCGTCCGCCGCAAACCCGAGCTTTTCGCGCACGAAGGTCCTCTTCCCCGAATGCGAGCCACCTACCACGAGCATCATAGGAGCATGCCCCCCACCACCAGCATGGCAAGCATCGCGAGCTCGGCCCATTGCAGAAACCATCCGGCCAAATCCCCCGTCACCCCGCCGAAGCGGGACAGGGCAACATGGCGGTACCACGCGAGCACCAAAAGCCCCGCCACCGCCATAAAGGCGCCGACTGCCTGAGCGCACGCGACCATCCCTGCAGCCGAAGCCGCAGCGAAAGCGCAAAGCGGCACGACGATCGCCGCGCGCTTCTTCGCAGGCGAGAGCCCCGCGGCCATGCCGTCCGCCCGCGCGGCAGGCCAGCATTCAACGGCGAGTCCCGAAAGCGCGCGGGAGAACACGAGCGAGCACAGAAGCGCGAGGAACGCCCCCGCCGTAAGCGGCAGCGCGGTGAACAGGGAAAACTGCAGAATAAGGTACACAACAACACCGATAACCCCGAAAGCGCCCGCCCGCGGATCGTGCATGATCTCGAGCTTTCGCTCGCGCGGGGCCCAACTTGCAAGCGCATCGGAGGTGTCGCAGAGCCCGTCTAGGTGGATGCCTCCCGTCACCGCCACAGGCAGCGCCACGAGCACGGCCGCGACGATGGTCGCGGGCACGCCGAGCAGGTTCGCAACGTGTCCCCACGCCGTCATGAGGAACCCTTCCGCAAGGCCCACCAGGGGAAAAGCGGCAAGCGCATGGGTTGACCCGAAATCGGTCCAGGCCGATTTCGGGACGGGGATGCGCGAGAACGTTCCGAACGCCGCGCCGATTGCCTCTGCTATCTTCACCTTGTAGGTCCTTCACCTTTCATCCACACGGGAATCCCGCATACCACTTCGACTGCGCGGTCGGCCAGCGCCGCCACGCCCGCGTTCACGCGCGCGAGCGCGCGCCTCCATGCCTCGGTCCCCTCATCGTAGCGCATCCCATCGGCGAACACGTCGACGGTGACCACCACCGTATACTCAGCGGCCTGAGCGAGCCGTTCGATGCCTCCGAGCACCTCGCGCGCCGCAGCGTCGGGGTCAAGTGGGGACAAGCCGCCTTCCGCGAAGAGCTCGTTCGCAACCAGGTTGCCCACGTCCTCCAAAAGAAGCGTGCAGCCGCGCGGAAGCCCGGGCACTGCGGCGCCCACGTCACGCGTGCGCTCGAGGGTGGAAAACCCCTTGCCCTCGCGCAGCGCCCGATGGCGCGCGATGCGGCGGGCGCCCTCTTCCCCAAAGGGCTCCATCGTTGCCAGGTACACGCGGGGGCCGTCGTGCCCAAGGCACAGGGACTCGGCGTAGGCGCTCTTGCCGCTCGCGGCGGCGCCGATGACGAGCGTCACCGTCATTTCCCGGCCTCGAAATGCTCGTAAGCAGCCATGCCAGTCGCCGTGAACGTCTTCCCATCCCGGTACACGCGCAGCGCCGAATCCAGAAGGGGCAGATACGCCATGGCGCCCGCGCCCTCGCCCAAGTGCATGCCTGCGTCGAGGGGTGCCTTTATGCCGAGCTCGCGAAGGAGCTCCTGGCTTGCGGGTTCGCTTGATGCGTGAGTGCCCACGAGGTAGCCCAAGGCGTTGGGGCACAGGCGCGCCGCGCACAGGGCCGCCGTGCAGGATATGACCCCGTCGAGGAGCGCCGGCGCCTTCGAGGCGGCGGCCCCCAGGTAGAAGCCGCACATCGCCGCGATGTCGAAGCCGCCCACCTTCGAGAGCACGTCGATCGGGTCGGCGGGATCGGGCGAGTTCGTGTCGATAGCACGTTCGACCACGTCGCGCTTGCGCGCGAGCGAGGCGTCCGAGAGCCCCGCGCCGCGCCCGACGAGGCTCCGCGCGTCCGCCCGGATGAGCACTGCGGCCACCGCCGCCGAGGTGGTCGTATTGCCGATGCCCATCTCGCCCGCGGCGAGAAGGGGCACGCCGGCGCGGGCAAGCCCGTACGCGACGGCGATTCCGACCTCGATCGCGCGCACGGCCCCATCACGAGACATAGCGGGGCCATGCGCGATGTTGCCGCTCCCCCGCCGCACGTTCGCGCGCACCATGCGCGCGTCTTCTATGCCCCGGGCCATACCCACGTCGATGGGCACGACCTCGGCACCCGCGAACGCCGCCATGCGGCAGGCGCTCGCGGCCCCCTCGCACATGTTGCGCGCGACGGCTCGCGTCACATCTTGCCCGCTTTGCGACACGCCTTCGGCAACGACCCCGTTGTCGGAGAAGAATACCGCGAGCGCACGGGGAAACTCGGCCACCTCGGCGCTCCCCTGAGCTGCGGCAATACACGCGACGGCGTCTTCAAAGTCGCCCAATCCCCCCAAGGGGTGCGCGATGGAGTCCCACGCGGCGTACGCGGCGGCACGGGCGCACTCGTCAGCGGGCGCGATCCGGGAAAGCGCGGCTTCGAGCACGGCGCCCGGCGCCGACGAGAATGCGCGCTCGACTTCCTCGCGGATGCAGGCAAGCGCGGTTTCGGTTGCTTCAGCCATGCCGCCTCCTCTCTGCGAACGACGCTGCGGCAGACGCGAACGCGCGCGCAACGTCGGGGTTCGCAGGATAGTACACATGCGGGAAGCCCGCCACCAGGGACGGGGTGGTCGTCATGCACGGCCAGCCCTTGTCGCGCCGGGGCTTCTGCGCCCAAAAGTCGCCGCCCGGGCAGGTGGACTGCCAGTAGTGGAACTCGTGCGCGCGGATGCGTGTGCCACGCGGCCCGTAGAGCCCGTCGCGTTGGGAAGTGAGCTCCACGTACCCGAAATGGGACAGCCTTCCCCCGTTCTCGCTTGCGCCCTCAAGGGCGCCCGCAACAGGCCAGCGCCACCCCTCGCTATCGGCGATTTCGCGCTGCAGGTACAGAAACCCACCGCATTCGGCGACCGTCGGCATGCCGGATTCCACCGCGCGCCGCACCGCCTCGCGCATCGACACGTTCTCGGAGAGCTGCCGCGCATGGAGCTCCGGGTAGCCGCCCCCCAGATAGAGGGCGCTTGTCCCCCGGGGCAACTCGCTATCACACAGGGGGCTGAAAAAGGCCAGCTCGCAACCCAGGTCCTCGAGCGCGCGCAGATTCTCCTCGTAATAGAACGAGAACGCCTCGTCACGCGCGACGGCGACGATGGGCCGCGCTCCCGCGATCGGCTCCAACCGGTAAGGTTCCTCGCGGATATCGGGTGCCGTCGCCGCTATTTCGAGCAAGCGGTCGACGTCGATGCTCTTTTCCACCAGCTCGGCCATCTTGTCGATGCGCGCGGAGAGCTGCTCGACCTCGTCGGCGGTCACAAGCCCCAGATGCCGGCTTTCGAGCGAGAACGCCTCGTCGGCGGGGATATTCCCCAAAACCGCGACGCCCGTGTGCTTCTCGATCGCAGGCGCCGCATAGGCGCAGGCAGCGGCGCTCGTCTTGTTCAGCACGACGCCGCGCACGTTCGCACAAGGCAGGAACTCGGCGATGCCGCGGATTACAGCGGCGAGCGATAAAGACGCCCCGCGCCCGTTCACCACTAAAACGACCGGCGTTTCCGTGTCGCGCGCAACCTGGTAGCTGCTCGCGTCGGCCACGCCGGGCGCCATGCCGTCGTAGAAGCCCATAACCCCCTCGAGCACCGCGACATCCGCGCCCGCGACGCCGCGTGCGAGCAGGGCGCGCAGCGTCGGGGCGTCGGTGAAGAAGCCGTCTAAATTGCCCGAGCGCGCACCCACGACGCGGCGATGAAAGAGCGGGTCAATGTAGTCGGGGCCGCATTTGAAGGCCGCGCATGCAAGGCCGCGGCGCGCGAGCGCGCGCAGGAGCGCGCACGTTACGACCGTCTTGCCGCTCCCGCTCGAGGGCGCAGCGACCATGAAGCGCGGGATGGACGTGCTCACCGGGCGCCGCCTTCCCCACCTGCGGCGCTGCAGTAAGCAAGCGAGACCACCTCAACGGATGGGTTCCCCTCGACAGAGAGGTCCTCCCCGACAGGCGACTCAGCAAGCGCGCCGACTTCGGCAAGCTCCTCGGCATCCGCGCCCGCACCACGCGCGCTGACGAGGAACACGGGGTTTTGCGCCTTCATAAGATGGTGCGAGCCTACAGCCTCGGCACGGGCGGCCGACACCTGGCACGCCTCGAACCCCTTAAAGCGCGAACCCGAGAGGAGCGCGAACGCCTCGGTGAGCGTCTCAACGGTGACGCATGGCACGCACAGGCGAACCTGCGAGTTCTTCTCGAGCGCCGCCTCCACGATGGAGGGAAGCTCGCCCGCGCTCCCGCCGACGAACACGGCGTCGGGGACGGGCAGTTTCGCGAGCGCTTCGGGGGCGACACCGGGGACCACATGCACGTTGCCGCACCCGAATGCATCCGCGTTCTCTCGGATGAGCCGCACGCCGGCCGCGTTGCGCTCGACCGCCCATACCGACCCCGCTCGCGCGACGAGCGCCGCCTCGATCGAAACGCTCCCCGTGCCGGCGCCGACATCCCACACGGTGTCGGTCGCGGTAAGGCGCAGCTTCGCGAGCGCGACGGCGCGCACCTCCTGCTTGGTCATGGGAACGTCGCCGCGGATGAAGAGCTCGTCGGGAATGCCCGAGGAAGCGTACGGCCAGCGGGAGCTCGCGGCGCGGGATGCGCCCGCAGAGTCCGCCGCGAAAGAAGCCGCCGCGGGCGCAGACGCGCCGGCCGGCGCCTCGGAGGCTGCGCTAGAGCCCGCAGGCGAACCGGCGCAGCCTGCGAACTCGATAAGCATCACGTTCAAGTCGTCGAACGTCTGACCTGCGATTTCACTTGCGGTCGCGCAGGTGATGCGCTCGTCGGGGTACGACAGGCGCTCGGCCACCGTCACGCGCGCGTCCCCGAAGCCCGCCTGCACAAGCTCGCCCGAAAGCCGCGAGGGGTCTTCCCCGCCCGACGTGGCGAGGAAGAGCTCACCTGCGCGCTCGGCCTCGGCCACGATGTCGCACGCCACGCCGTGAGCGCTCGCGAAGCGCCAATCCTGCCATGGACGCGCGAGGCGCGCGGCGAGATACGACGCTGAGCTTATGCCGGGAATGACGCGCACGTCCACCTGCGCGTCGCCGGAGAGCGCCTCCACCAGGCGGCGCGCGCCGCTGAACAGCCCCACATCGCCTGTCATCACGACCACGGCGCGCTGCCACGACGCCGCATCGGTGAGCGCGGCGACGATGTCCGCCGTCTTCACGAGCTCGCATCTCACCACGTCGGGCGGCACGTCGATGCTGACAAGCGCGCGATGAGCGCCGATGACCACGTCGGCGATGTCGATCGCGTCGAGCGCCGCGCGCGAGAGCAAGTCGGGGTTTCCGGGCCCCGCCCCGATGATCGTTACCTTTCGCATGGAATCTCCCGATACCCGCGCGGCGTGACCATACGGCCGCCTACGCGCTTCGTGTCCGCGTTGCCGACGAACACGGTGGTGAACATGTCGGCGTCGAACTCCCCCAGCTCGGAGAGCCTGCACATGCCCGACTGCTGCCCCTCGCGCCCGATGTTGCGTACCCAGCCGCAGAGCGTGTCGGGGGCCTTCCATTCGAGCATAATCTTCGCCGCGCGCGAGAGCCTGTCGGCGCGCTTTCTGCTGCGCGGGTTGTACAAACAGATGCAGAAGTCGGCGCTCGCCACGGCGGCGAGCCTGCGCTCGATGACCTCCCACGGCGTGAGCAGGTCGGAGAGCGACACGACCGCGAAGTCGTGGGCAAGCGGGGCGCCGAGCACCGCCGACCCGCTCTGAGCCGCGGTGGCCCCGGCGATAACTTCCACGTCTACATCGGGGTAGTCCTCCGCAAGCTCCAGCACGGGGCTCGCCATGCCGTACACGCCCGCGTCACCGCTGCACACGAGCGCCACGGCTTCTCCGCTCTGCGCGCGCGAAAGCGCCAGGCGGCACCGTTCGACCTCGTGCATCATCGGCGTCGCGAGATGCGCCGCGTCGGGCACGGCGGCGAGCGCGAGCTCCACGTATTTCGTGTACCCCACAACGATGTCGGCCGCCTCGAGCGCGCGCCGAGCCGCAATCGTCATGCCGTCGGGGCCGCCCGGGCCAATCCCCACCACGAAGAGCTTTCCCATCACCGCTCCTTAAACGAAAGTTCGATAGTTGCCTTGGAAAACGCGACGGTCACGCCGCCGTGAGCGAGCTTCGGGAAGATAAGTTTGCCCCCGCCCACGAGCGCCGCGCGCTCGCACACGTTGTCGACCCCCACCGTCGCGCGCACGAAATCAGATGGCGAAACGCTGCCTTCGACCTGCGACAACTCCTTTGCGGAATACGTCGCAAGCGGGATATTGCGCGCGCGGCAGAAGGCGAGCAGACCCTCCTCGTGCGCCTTCACGTCGATCGTTGCCGCCTCGAGGACGGCCGAAGGCGAGATGCCCGCCTGCCCGCACGCGAGAAGAAACGCCTCCCCGATCGCTTCGGCGCACGCACCGCGACGGCACCCTATGCCCGCAACGATGCAGGGCACGACAAGGCGAAGCGGCTCGGGCGCAGGCGCCTGCGCCCGTACGCCCGCCGGCTTCCCCGTCTCACCGGCGGGCACGACCACGCCCGTTGTGTCCGCCGCGCAAACGGACGCACCTGCATTCGCGCCAGCGAACGGCGACACGACGATATCGGCCCGAGCGCGGTCGGACGCAATGTCAACCCCCTCAGGCGGCTGTCCCAAAATCGGCATGTCGGAATAGAGCGCCACGCGCCCGCCCGAAAGCAGCCGCGCCGACACTCGCTTGATAGCCTCGGGATTCGAAACGGCGAGCCCCGCACGGCGCGCCCACGTATCCACCGCCCACACGCCGCGGACGTCGGTCGCCGTGGTGATGACGGGGATGGCCCCTGCCACGCGTGCCACAGTTTGCGCCAGCTCGTTCGCACCACCCAAATGCCCCGACAAAAGCGGGACGGCAAAGCGCCCCGCCTCGTCGATCGCCACAACCGCGGAATCGCTTGCCTTCGAGGCGACATGCGGCGCGATAGCCCGCACGGCGATGCCCGCCGCGCCCACGAACAGAAGCGCGTCCGACGCTTCCCACGCGAGCGCCGTCCATGCGCGCAGGTCGACCTTCCCCTCGCCGAACCCGCGCGAAACGGAAACGTCCCAGCCAGGGTCATCTTCACCTGTCTGCGCGCAATCGGAAAGCGCGCGTGCGGTGCACTCCGCCAACGCATACCCCCTCTCAGTGAACGCTATGCAGGAAACCCTCATCTAGCGCACCACCATCGTCGAGAAGTAGCTGCCCCGATCGGGCACATCGTCGAGCGAGCGGTACACGCGCTCGCCCGGAAGCCCACAGTCCTCTACGAGCTCGGCACCGTCGAAGGCGCCCTCCTCGCGAAGGATGCGCTTCGTGTCCGCAAGCGAGCGGCGCGCCTTCATGACCACCTTCGTCCCCGGCCAGCCGATTGCACGGCCCACCCCGTACAGCACGCCTTTACTCATACGTCGCCCCCAATTCCCCGATAACTGCATCGGCGCCCGACGTGCGGAAAAGCTCGCGGCGCTCGGCGTCGAACACGACCGCGGCGATGTCGCATGCGCCCGCCGCGCGGCGGCGCAACCTGTCCTCGATTGCCGCAGCGAGCGAGGCGCGCGCAGCGTCCCCCACGCCGGCGGCCTCGATTACCTCGAGCGCCGCCGTGGTCGTGACCGACGACATGATCTCGCGCACGGTCTTCGCACCCGCGCCGGCCAAGGCCGCGTGGGCGGCCAGAATCTCCGCGCGGCAGTCGGCGGTACGCGAATGGGTGTCCATGATGCCGCCAGCGACCTTCACCAGCTTGCCGATGTGTCCCACAAGAAGGACATTGGTGAATCCCTCGCGAACGCAGCAATCAATCGCATCGCCCACAAAGTTGGAGATGAAGACCACCGGCGCACCGTTTAGGTGGAAATGCCCCGAGATGAACTGCCCGCCGTAGTTGCCGGGCGTGAGCACGACTCCGCGCCGCCCCATAGCCGCATGCTGCCGGATCTCGAGCTCGATGCTGTCGCGCAAGGCAGCGAGGCTGCGCGGCTCGACGATGCCCGTCGTGCCCAGGATAGAGATGCCGTCCTCTATCCCCAGGTGCGGGTTAAAGGTCTTTTCGGCAAGGGCAACACCCTCGGGTACCGAAATCGTCACAGCAATATTTCCAGAAAAGCCGTGCGCGGCACACACCTCGCGCACCGCCGAAGTGATCATCGCGCGCGGCGTCGCGTTGATGGCGGCCGCCCCCACCGGCTGCTCGAGCCCGGGCAACGTCACGCGCCCCACGCCCACGCCGCCATCGACGGAAACTTCCGATTCGCGCGCGGACACGCCCTTGCTGCCCGCAGTGCCCGTGCCCGGCCCCGCATGTTCCACGCGCGCGTACACGAGCACGCCGTCGGTCACATCGGCATCGTCGCCTGCGTCCTTTCGCACGGCGCACTGGGCGCACCCCTCGCCGATGCATGCGTCGACCACGTTCGCCTCGACGGGCAGCCCGCCGGGGGTGACGATCGACACGCGGCCGACGGGCTTTCGTGACAAGAGCATCTCGCAGGCCGCCTTCGCCGCGAGCGCGGCGCAGCTCCCCGTGGTGTAGCCGCAGCGCAGGCGGGTCGTCCCGGTATATATGTAGTGCTCGAAGGCCACGCTAGCTACTCGCCTTCCGATACCCCGTGGCAAACGAAGGGTCGTAAAGCTTGCTGCGCTCGTACGACTCCGCTTGCGCGCCGTTGTGCGCAAGCCCGCCGCGAGCTCCGAGCACGCGGCCCACCACCACGAGCGCCGTGCGGTCGATGCCCTCTCGTGCGCCCGCATCGGCGAGCGTGCCCACTGTGCATCGCACCACGCGCTCCTCAGGCCAGGTCGCCTTGTACACAAGCGCCGCCGGCTCGTCGGAGCTGCGGCCCGCGGCCAAAAGCTCGGCGGAAAGCTCGACGAGCATACCCGAGCTCAGGAAGATGACCATAGTCGAGCCGCTTTCCGCCATGGTGTGCATGCCCTCGCCCGCGGGCATGGGGGTGCGCCCGGAAAGCCGCGTGATCACGACCGACTGGCTGATTCCCGGCAGCGTGTATTCCTGGCGAAGCGCCGCCGCGGCACCGCAAAAGCTCGACACACCGGGCACCACCTCGTAGTCCACGCCGCGCGCGTCGAGCGCGTCCATCTGCTCCTGGATGGCGCCGTACAGGCACGGGTCGCCCGTGTGCAGGCGCACCACTTCCTCGCCCCGCGCATCTGCCGCGCACATCACGTCGACCACTTCCTCCAAGGTCATGTGCGCGCTGTCGTAGACGATGCAGGATTCCTTGCACTCGGCGAGCAGCTCGGGGTTCACAAGGCTTCCCGCCCAAACGACCACGTCGGCCGCACGCAGAAGGCGCGCCCCGCGCAGCGTGATAAGGTCGGCGGCGCCCGAGCCTGCACCAACGATATGAATCATCCGAGCCTTCCCTTCCCGTTTCTCATCGCAACCGTTTACGCCGCCATTCGCGCAGCGGGCAAAACACGGCGCCTGCGGCGGCAATCGGCGCAAATACGCAGGCAGGAGGCGCAATGCCGCCCGCCCTGGCTTTGACACGTTCACAAGTGCCCACTATCATAGTAAAAGTTTCGGCAACGAGCATATGACAATCGGATAAAAGGAAATGACCGGCGCGGCGCCCGCACAGCCCGCGCTGGCTTGCGGAGGGAACCAGGTGGGAATCCTGGGCAAGGGACATTACTGTATAGGACGCGCGGGCGAACCGCCTCGCACCCCAAGCCAGACTGCTTCGCCTTTTCCTCACGGCATCGCCGTGGCGTTAGCTCCTTGTGAACCCCGAGGGGTGCGCTTTTCTTTCGCTTGTGCCGACAAGCAACTGTCGCCGGGGGACCGGCAAACCGAGGAAAGGAAAAACCATGTCCGACCAGATGTCACGCCGCGGCTTCATGGGCGCCGCAGCAACCGGAGCCGTCGCGCTCGCCGGAGTCGCGCTCGCGGGCTGCTCCAACACCTCCGCGAGTTCCGAGAAATCGAGTGAAAAGGAGAAGGCCGTGAAGCCGGTCATCCTCGTCACGAGCTTCGGCACGAGCTACAACGACTCGCGCCACATCACCATCGGCGCCATCGAAGACGCTATCCGCGAGAAGTACTGGCAGGACTACGACATCCGCCGCGCCTTCACCGCGCAGATCATCATCGACAAGCTGAAGAAGCGCGACGGCATCACGATCGACAACATGACCGAGGCGCTCGACCGCTGCGTGGAAGACGGCGTGAAGGAAATCGTCGTGCAGCCGACGCATCTCATGGGTGGCCTGGAATATACCGACGTGAAAGACGAGCTCGACAAGTACGCCGACAAGTTCGACAAAATCTCGCTCGGCGACCCGCTGCTCACCTCCGACGACGACTACAAGAAGGTGGCCGCAGCCATTAAGGAGAACATGGCGTCCTTCGACGACGGCAAGACGGCGCTGTGCCTCATGGGCCACGGCACCGAAGCCGATTCCAACGCCGACTATGCCAAGATGCAGGAAGTGTTCAAGAACGAGGGCTTGACGCAGTTCTTCGTCGGCACCGTCGAGGCTGAACCGACCTGCGAGGATGTTATCGCCGCCGCGAGCGCCGCAGGGTACAAGAAGGCCGTGCTCGCGCCGTTCATGGTGGTCGCGGGCGACCACGCGAACAACGACATGGCAGACGAGACCGACCCCGACAGCTGGGCTGCGAAGTTCGTGGCCGCCGGCTTCGAAGTGACGTGCCTGCTCCAGGGTCTGGGACAGAACGTCGCGGTCGACGACATCTACGTCTCGCACGTGGACGACGCCATCGCCAAGCTGTAAACTCGCCGCGCACGGGGGCGCCGGTCGCGTCCCCGTGCAACGGGCATGTGCCTTCCCCGACCGACGGCGCATGCCCGTTGCATTCGCATCCCGCCCGCCCACCGCACGGCGCGGGCGGTCGAAGCGATTGAAAGGAACCCCTCCATGTTGAAGAAAACCCTCGCCTTCGCCCTGTCGGCGGCGCTTTTCGCGTTCTCGCTCGCCGGCTGCGGCGGAAATTCAATCGACAGCGCAAAGGCAAGCGATGCCGATACCCAGGAAAAGACCGAACAGGCGGCCGATGCGCCCGAGGGCGCAAGCGCTGCCCCCATCACCGCCGACAAGGTGGCCGACGGCACCTATCCGATCACCGTAGATTCCAGCTCGAACATGTTCAGGATTGTGGACGCCCAGCTCATCGTGGAAAACGGCTCCATGCACTGCGTGATGACACTTTCCGGCACGGGCTACGGCAAGCTCTTCATGGGCACGGGCGACGAGGCTGCCGCCGCGAGCGAGGCCGACTTCATCCCCTATGTGGAAAACGCAGAAGGCAAGTACACCTACGACGTGCCCGTTGATGCGCTCGACGAGGACACCGCCTGCGCCGCGTGGAGCATCAGAAGGGAGCGGTGGTACGACCGCACGCTCGTATTCGAATCCGCCGGCGTCGATCTGCGCGCCGACGCACTGAAGTAACGCCATGCGGTCGATTCTTCCCAAGGGGGAAAACAGGAAGCGCCGCAGCATCGCGGCGCGCGCGATCGCCTGCGTTCTCGTCGCCCTGCTCGCGCTTCCCTTCGCGGGGTGCAGTGCGAGCCCGAACGCGACCGGTGCCACGACGGGCTCTCAGGAATACACTGTGAGCGTCTCGCTTTCCGGCGGGTCAGGGCGCGCAAGCATCTCCTCACCAACCACAATTATGAAGGATGGCGACACCTACACCGCGACCATCACCTGGTCGAGTTCGAACTACGACAAGATGACCGTCGACGGCGTGGACTACGCGCCCGTAAACGACGGCGGCAACTCCACGTTCGAGATACCCGTCACGCTCGACGAGGACATCGCCGTGTCGGCCGAGACCGTCGCCATGTCGACGCCGCACACCATCGACTACACGCTCTACTTCGACTCATCCACCATGAAGGAGAAATCGGGCGACGATGCAAGCGGCGGCTCCTCTGCGGGAACGGCTTCAAGCGCCGCGGCCGACTTCCACAACGCCGATTTGGGCTGCGGCTGGGAGCCGACGGGGACGCTTCAGCTTGAATACGCCGAGCACTTCACTGTCGACGAGTTCGAAGGCGGCCTGCGGCTTATCTGCGTTTCGAACGGGGAGCGCTTCCTCGTGGTGCCGCAAGATGCGAAGGTGCCTGATGGGCTGAGCTCCGACATCGCGGTCATAAGGCGCCCCGCCAACAAGGTGTACCTCGTATCGTCGGCGACGATGTGCCTGGTCGACGCGCTCGATGCAAACGACAATATCATCATGTCGGGCACGAAGGCCGACGATTGCTCGGTCGCGGGCTTCAAAAGCGCGCTCGAAAGTGGGGCGATCGCCTACGGCGGCAAGTACAGCGCGCCCGACTACGAGCGAATATCGGCCACGGGCTGCACGCTCGCCATCGAGAACACCATGATCAACCACACGCCCGATGTGAAGGAAAAGCTGCAGAAGCTCGGGCTCGTCGTGCTCACCGAACAGTCGTCGAGCGAGCCCGAAGCACTCGGGCGCGTCGAGTGGATTAAGCTTTTCGGCGTCCTGTTCGACAAGGAAGACGAGGCCGCGCACCTGTTCAACGAGCAGAAGGCCCGCGTCGAGCAAACGTCGGGGCTCGCGTCGTCAGGTAAAACCGTGGCGTATTTCTACATTAACTCGAACGGGGCCGCCGTCACGCGGCGGGCGGGCGACTACGTGGCGCAGATGATCGAGCTTGCAGGCGGCAGCTACGCACTCGATGACGCGCAGACGGCGTCGACGTCAGGTTCGTCAGTAACGCTCGAAATGGAGCGCTTCTACGCGACGGCGAAGGATGCCGACATCATCGTCTACAACGGCACCATCGACGAATCGGTTGCCACCTTGAACGACTTCGTAGGCAAAAACGCGCTATTGTCGCAGTTCAAAGCCGTGAAGAACGGCAACGTCTGGGTCACAAGCGCCGACATGTACCAGCAGATGACTTCTACCGCCGACATTATCGACGAGCTGCACGGGGCGTTCACCGGCGATGACGCGAGCGACTTCCATTATCTGAGGAAGCTCGGCTAGCACCATGAGAAGCCGACTTTCCATGGCATACGACGAATCGGGGCGCGCCGCGCGGTGTCGCGTCGTGACGGCGCTGCTCGCTGTTGCCCTCATCGTGCTCGTCGGGGCCAACCTGTGCATCGGGAGCGTGCTCGTGCCCGCAGACCACATCCCCGGCATACTTTCGGGCGGCGCGGCCAATTCCATGGAAAGCCAAGTCATCTGGGAGATTCGCCTGCCGCGCGTGCTTTCAGCCGTGCTTCTTGGCGGGGCACTTTCGCTCTCCGGGTTCCTGCTGCAGACGTTTTTCAACAATCCCATCGCCGACCCGTTCATCTTGGGCGTCTCCTCGGGCGCAAAGTTCGTCGTCGCGCTTACGATGATCGTACTTCTGGGCGCGAACCAGGCCATGTCCTCGCCGGCCATGGTGGCCGCAGCGTTTCTGGGCTCGCTTATCACCATCGGCTTCGTGCTCCTCATCGCACGGCGCATAAGTTCCATGGCCCTGCTCATCGTGGCGGGCGTCATGGTGGGATACATCTGCTCGGCGGCGACGAACTTCCTCATCGCCTTCGCCGACGACCAGTCCATCGTGAACCTGCACAACTGGTCTTTGGGTAGCTTCTCGGGTTCGAGCTGGAACGACGTCGCGGTCATGTCGCTCGTGGTGATCACCGTGAGCGCATGCGTATTCGCGATATCGAAGCCCCTTTCCGCCTTCCAGCTGGGAGAAGCCTACGCGAAAAGCGTCGGCGTGAACGTCGCACGCTTCCGCGTGGTGCTCGTCCTTCTAGCGAGCATGCTCTCCGCCTGCGTGACCGCGTTCGCTGGTCCGGTGTCGTTCGTAGGCATCGCGGTTCCACATCTCGTGAAGTCGGCGCTGAAGTCGTCGAAGCCCATCCGCGTGATTCCTGCGTGCTTCTTGGGAGGCGCTATCTTCTGCGCGGGCTGCGATTTGATCGCGCGCACGCTGTTCTCTCCCGTCGAGCTTTCCATCAGCGCCGTCACCGCCATCTTCGGCGCGCCAGTGGTTATCGCGCTCATGTTGAAGAAGCGGGTGAGGTAGATGGGGAAACTCGTGTCGCGGCCCAAAACGCCCGGAGGGGACATTCCATGCTTAGACAGTCCTGAGCTCGCACGAAAGCGCCAGAAGGCACTTTCGGCTCGTGCGGAACTGCGCGCGGAACGCCTCCTCCGAGCGGAGTCGAACCTCGAAACCCCGGTCGAAACGCAGGCTGACGGAGCGCCGCTTTTCCGCATAAGCGACCTGTCGGCGGGCTACGACAAGAAGGTCGTAGTCGAAGGCGTCGATCTGGAGGTTCGCGCGGGCGACGTCGTGGCGCTCATCGGGCCGAACGGCTCGGGCAAGTCGACCATCTTGAAAACCATCACACGCCATCTTGCACCGCTTGCCGGCGCGGTCGAGCTCGACGGGCGGGAGATTTCCCGATGGAAGACGGCGGAGTTCGCAAGGAACCTTGCCGTTATGCTGACAGATCGCCCCCGGACCGAGCTCCTCACCTGCCGCGATATCGTAGAGGCGGGAAGACATCCCTACACCGGGCGAATGGGCACACTCTCGCCTAACGACCATAGTCGGGTCGACGAGGCCATGAAAACCGCACATGTGGAAGAGCTCGCCGAGCGCGACTTCATGCAGATAAGCGACGGGCAACGCCAGCGCGTCATGCTCGCACGCGCCATCGCGCAGGATCCGCGTGTGCTCGTGCTCGACGAGCCCACGTCATATCTCGATATCCGCTACCAGATCGACCTACTGCGAATACTTCGCCACCTTGCGAAATCGCGGAATGTGGCTGTCATCATGTCCATCCACGAACTCGAGCTCGCGCAGAAAAGCGCCGACAAGGTGATTTGCGTGAAGGACGGCCAGGTCTTCCGCGCCGGCGCACCCGAGGACATATTCACGCGCGAGACGATTGGCGAGCTCTACGGTCTTCAATATGGCACCTTCAACGAGCGCTTCGGCAGCGTGGAAATTGGGCGCCCGCACGGCGATGCGCACACGTTCGTCATCGCCGGCGCAGGTACGGGGTCGGCTGTGTTTCGCCAGCTCATCAGGCGGGGCAAGGCGTTCTACGCGGGCGTTCTGCACGAAGGGGACATCGACTGCGAGCTCGCGCGCGACCTGGCGACGGAATGCGTGGCCGAGCGCGCCTTCGAGCCGATCGGGGATAAAACTATAACCCGCGCCAAAGAGCTCCTCGCCCACTGCGCGCGCCTTATCGTGTGCCCCGCCGCCTTCGGCACCATAAACGCCCGCAACGCAGAGCTCGTCGAGTTCGCACGCTCGCATGGTATCGAGGTCATGCAAGCGTGCGAAGGCGCATCGGAGGATTCCCAATTGGATACGCCTAGGCGCGGTCCAAGAAATCGTCCGCACACCCTTTAGGTTTTTAAAAGACCTATTCAGTCCCTATTTCACCGCAACTCAGGGGAGGTAAGGGCATGTGCTATTCGAAACGAGATTCCAAACTCGAAAGGCCGCTCAACGTCAGATTATTAGCAACCTCCGAGACGCGCTCGATAGGAACCGAGCCGTCAGACAGTGCCCACGTGCGATAGATACCGATAATGCCCGACAGCAAAAACGCCAGATAGTAGTCGAACATCTCGTCCTTGAGACCTTGGGGCAGCAGATCGCGCTCGGCAATCTCGTGTTCGAGCGGCGCACGAAGACGAGCCATGAAATCATCGAGCGGAATATTCTCGATCAGCTGACGATTGAGCACCAAGTTGTTGCACAGTGCCTCGTTAACGGTTTTAAAGAAGGTCGCCGCCGCGCCAAGAGCGCGCTCGTTGGTGTCACCGTCCATGGAGGCAAGCGTTTTCTCGACCGAGTCGACAATCATCTCCACTACATCGACGGCAATGGCATCGAGCAGGCCGTCAACCGTACCAAAGTGAACGTAAAAGGTCTTGCGGTCAACATTGGCCTCGCGCGCGATGGCACTCACCGTAATGTCTGCCAGCGGCTTTTCCATGAGCAGGCGCTCGAAAGCCGAAAGGATGGCATTCCGGCTGCGAACGATGCGGCGGTCAAGACGCGGTTTGCTGGTTGCCATGGGCGTGTCCCTTCGATATGCGAGCATTCATCAACAGATGAGAGATAATCTACGTAAGAGGATTATCCCCCATACGGCACAAATATGCCCCGCGTCATGAAGAACGCACGACTGCCCTACTGCGCTTTGGGGCGATTCTTCTTGTTTAAAGCAGCCGGGGAAACGCGAATACCGTCGCCCGTCTGACGCACATAGGCCTTGCACACGGGTTTGACAGCCCCAGAAGCTTTCTGAACGTGCTGGTTAGGGTCTACGGTAACCTGACTCACGGGATGGGGCTTCGCGGCCACAGAGGGCGTCTGAGGCGTGCGGCCGAGCTTGCGCATCACGCGATCCCAGCGCGCATGGATGCTCTCGTTGTGGGCGCTCTTAAGTCCCAGCAGGGGCGCAGCCAAAATGGTCGGCGCAATGAACGTAATGAGGCGCCACAGCAGATAGCCGGCGGTCGAAGCCGACCCAAAGAAATGACCCAAGAACAATGCAAAGCCGCCCTCAGCGCCACCAGTTCCACCGGGCAAGGGAACCGCAGAGCTCAGCAGCTGGACAAAGGCGCTCGCGGCCATGACCGAAAAAAAGTCGACCTCGTGGTGGCCAAAAGCAAGCATCAGGAAATACGGAACCAGATAGAAAAACGCGAGCTGCAGCATGGTGATAAACACGGTGAGCAGCATGGAAGAAAAATGTCCGGCCGAAAGCTTGAACTTCTCGGAGAAGGAGTAGATCTCGCCGTCGACAAACGTGCGCCATCCCTCGATCTTAGTGGCCGAGACGCCTATGCGCTCGAGCCAATTGATGATGCAGTGGGCGACGCGCGTGACGGTCTTAGGCATGAGTGCGACGGCGAAGATGCCCAGCAAGATGCAGCAGTGCCCACCAAAGCTAAAGACGCACAACAGCGTCATGTCGCCATAGCGCTCGGCAAAAAACGGCATGCGAGCAAGCAGTAGGATAGCGCCCCAGGCAACGAGGCCAAACTGATACACGATAAAGCGCGTGAATTGCGTGGCTCCGGCTTCGCCGACATTTTGGCCCGCTTTGGTCAGGCGGTAGATCTGGGCAGGAGTCGAGCCCATCATCATGGGCGTCAGGTTGCCAAAGAAGATGCCACTCGCCTCGACCGAGATCAGGTCGCGAATGCCGACGGGCGAATATGGGTCGAGCCAGACGGCGATCGCATAGGCCACAATGCCAAAGAACAGATACATGAACATGCAGAGGCACGCGACAACGAGCCATGGCGCCCGGACGCTCGACATAGCGGCCCAGAACTGCCCCATCTGTCCGGTTACCACCAGATAGACGATATAACCCACCAGCACGACGCCGATAAAGATGGCGCCGCGGCGTGCGCTCTTATTGTCATCTCCGCCCGAGGCCTCAACCTCGACCTGGGGCTTAGACGTATGCTGAGAGGACTCCGTCATGAGACTCCTTCTAACAGTCAAAATATCTTGGATATTGTACCCGCAAGGACCATAGGCAGAACGCAAAGCTCTGGTTCAAACGGGAATTGCAGACGGTTGTTTGAAAATAAAAAACCCGGCCTTCCATGGGAAGTCCGGGTATCAGATGCGTGGTAGCCCGTACCAGATTCGAACTGGTGATCTCCGCCTTGAGAGGGCGGCGTCCTAAACCGCTAGACGAACGGGCCATAAGCCTCAGCAGAAAAAAAGTGGTAG
This sequence comes from Collinsella sp., assembly GCA_019419455.1. Lineage (GTDB taxonomy): Bacteria > Actinomycetota > Coriobacteriia > Coriobacteriales > Coriobacteriaceae > Collinsella. The sequence continues at coordinate 59,894 of DXZW01000048.1, forward strand.
CCCGTACCAGATTCGAACTGGTGATCTCCGCCTTGAGAGGGCGGCGTCCTAAACCGCTAGACGAACGGGCCACATGACATCTGCACTGCCGTGCTGCGAGGAAATATATTACGGGACAAAAAACGTCAGCGCAAGAAGAAATTCCAAATTGCCGAAAAATTGTCGGCAGGTTATGGAACACGCAGGTAAAATGGGTAGCTAATTCAAGTTGAGATGAACCAAAAGAGCTTCGCGCTCGTTGGGGATGTTGTCCTCGATAACGGCATCGAGGGCAGCGTTGAGTAGTTGGCCTAGCTCAGGCCCCGGCTTCACACCGGCACGGATCAGGTCGCCGCCGTTGATGGCGAGCATCTTGAGCGTATAGGGCTCCCCCGCCTTCAGCAGCTCGTGCGCCATCGCGCGCATCTCCTCAATCGTCTCAACGTAATAGAAGCACGACGGGGCCTTGCCGAGCGTGTCGGCACGCTTAAGATCCATGAGCTCGTCCATCAAACGCGGCGTGTCGACGCCCTCGCCCGAAAGCGCGCGCATCATATTGAGCAGGCAGGAGCGCTCGGGGCGCAGCGGCTTGTCATGGTATTTGATGAGCAGGCACACGTCGCGCACCAAGTCGTGCGAGAGCGCCAGGCGATCCATAATGACGCGCGCCTTCTTGGCGCCGAGCTCGGGATGACCGTAGAAGTGTCCGCTACCGGCATGGTCGACCGTGAAGCACTCGGGCTTGGACACATCGTGCAAAAACGCCGCCCACATAAGGCTCGACGAGGGCGCGACGCCGTCACACAGCGCGAGCTCCCCCGCCACCGTCAGCACACGGGCGATATGCACGTAGACGTTAAACGCATGATAGACACTGCGCTGATCAAACCCGCGACCCGCAGCCAACTCGGGCACGGCGGCGCAGATGAGCTCGGGATAGCGCAGCATCGCGTCTCCCCCATGACCGGTCGAAAGAATGCCCTCGAGCTCAATACCCACACGCTCACGCGCCACGGCATCGAGCAGCGGCGCGCACTCGGCAAGCGCACGCTTGGTCTCGGACTCAATCATAAAGTCCAGACGGCAGGCAAAGCGCACCGCACGCAACATGCGCAGGGCGTCCTCGTTAAAGCGACGCTTGGGATCGCCGACAGCGCGAATCAGCTTGCGCTCCAAGTCACCCTGGCCGTCGTAGCGGTCGACAAGCCCGCGCTCGGGATGCCAGGCCATGGCATTGACGGTAAAGTCGCGGCGCGCCAGATCGTCCTCGAGCGAGGCGGCACGCTCCACACTCTGGGGATGACGACCATCGGTGTAAAAGCCATCCAGACGGTACGTGGTGACCTCGATACGCTCGCCATCGGAAATAGCCGTGATTCCGCCAAATTTAATGCCCGACTCCACAACCGCGATGCCGGCGGCCTCGAGCGCCGCTTTGGACTCCTGCCACAGGCCGCTACAGCACATATCAACATCGTGGCTGGGGCATCCCATCAGGGCGTCGCGCACCCAACCGCCAACGTACCAAGCCTCAAGACCGGCTGCCTCGAGCGCGCGCAGGACACGGATGGAGGCATCGGACGGTTGCGTACCGTTGAGCGAAACATTGCACATACCTGTGGCCTCCTGAGACTATCAAATTGGCTATCGATTGCGTCTGCAAGAAGTCTAGCAAGAAACAGCCTCCACTGCACACGCAAGTCAGATAAACAAAAACGCATCCGTCCTAGTCTAAGACGGATGCGAAATAATCAAACTATTCAGACAAGGTGCCGGAACTAGCAGACCTGGCGAACCTCGATGTGCTTCTTATATTCGTCCACCTTGGCAAAGTCGCCCAGGCCCGGGCACTCGACCACGTTGGCGCCAGTGGCCATCGAAAGGCGCAGGGCGTCCTCGACGCGCTCGGGGGCGTCGTGCCACACGGACAGGAAGGCAGCGAGCGAGGAATCGCCGGCGCACACCGTCGACAGCAGCTTGACCTCAAAGGTGCGGTTGGCAAACCAGATGTGCTCGCCGTTGGAGAAGTACGCACCGGCGCCACCGAGGGTCAGCAGCACGTTCTTGGCGCCCTTGGCATGCAGCTCGGCCATAGCGCCCTTAACGGACTCGTCGTCGCCACCGCTCACCTTGATGCCAAAGATGTCGAGCAGCTCGTCATCATTGGGCTTGATCAGCAACGGCTCCATGGCAATGAGGTCTGCCAGCTGATGGCTCGAGATGTCGAGAACGAACTCGGCGCCCTTGGCCTTGACGCGGCGCAGGACCTCGGCCAGGAAGCCCTCGGAAGTGTTGGGAGGCAGCGAGCCGCTGATGACCAAGCAGGTCATGTCATCGAGCGAATCGATGAGCTCAAACATCTCCTGCTCGTTGGCCTCGTTAATGGCGGCACCGGCGTTGACCATGTTGTACTCGGTGTCGGGGCCGGCATTGAGGAACACGTTGACGCGCGTAATACCGTCGGTCCACACGGGCTTGACGGGCACGCCCAGGGCCTCGGCGCCCTTAACGATAAACTCACCCGAGAAGCCGGCGAAGAAACCCAGGATCGTGGTGTCGACACCATAGTGGTCAAGCGTAAACGAGACGTTGAGGCCCTTGCCGTTGGGCGTATAGACCGCGTTGCGGGTACGCGTGACTGTGTTGGCGGAAAGACCGTCGCAGGCAATGTTGTAGTCAATGGCGGGATTTGCAGTGAGCGTGTAAATCATGAATGTTCCTTTCACGAAGCAACGTGTTAATGAAAGTATATTCCACGCAACGACAAAAGGCTACAACAACTCGGTGAACGGTGTGGAAGCGATGAAGCACGGCAGGACACCTCTCCCCCATGGCGGAACAAAAAAGGCGCCCCGGCCGAAACCGGGGCGCCGCATGCGCACGAATATGTCGCGTTTCGATTACTGACGATCGAGCTTGCGGACAGCAACGCGCTTGCTGTACTCATCGACGTGACCGAAGTCGCCAATACCGACAGACTCGGCAACGTTGGCGCCGGTGGCCATAGCAAGCTTCATGGCCTCCTCGACGTTGTCGCGATCCCTGTACCACTTGTGCAGGAACGCAGCGAGGGTGCAGTCGCCGGCGCAGACGGAAGAAACCAGCTTGATGTTGAACTCACGCTTGGCGTACCAGATGTCCTCGCCGTTGGAGAAGTAAGCGTCGCCGCGGCTACCACGGGTGAGCAGCACGTTCTGAACGCCAGCGTCGTGAGCCATCTTCATGGCAACGCGAACCTCGTCGTCGGTGTCGACCGGCACGCCGAAGATGGCCTTCATCTCGTGATGGTTCGGCTTGATGAGCAGCGGCTTCTTGTGAGCGAGCTCCTTGAGCTTGTCGGAGGACAGGTCCAAGACGACATCGGCGCCACGAGCCTGAGCGTGCTCCATGACCTTAGCCAGGAAGTCAGGCGTAGCTTTGGGAGGCACGGAGCCGGAAACGATCAGGCACTCGAGATCGCCCGCGGTGTCCAGGATGTTGTAGAGCTCCTCCTGGTGCTGCGGCGTGATCGGAGCACCCGGGTTCAGGATGCCGTACTCGTGCTGGCCATCGTTGACGTAGGTGTTAATGCGCGTGATACCGTCGGTCCAGACCGGGCGGCACAGGCAACCCAGGTTCATGACCTCCTCGACGATAAACTTGCCCGTGAAGCCGGCGAAGAAGCCGAGCGCGACGGTGTCGACGCCCATCTTCTTAAAGGCGAAGGACACGTCGAGGCCCTTGCCGTTAGCCGTGTAGCTGGCCGAGCCGGTGCGGACGTTCTCGTCGGGCTCGAGCGGAGAGCTCGAAACCGTCATGTCGACAGCCGGGTTAGCGGTTAGCGTGTAGAACATTTACAGTACCCCCTGTATATGTGAGGGCCGCGTGGCCGGCCCATTCCAACCACGCGGTTACCTCTGATACCAAATTAGCGAGCTGCGGACTCGAGCAGTGCCTTGACCTCGGCGGCGGTGTTGCAGGCGAGTGCCTTCTCGGCGAGCTCGTCGCACTCGGCCTTGGTCCACTGGCTGATGGTCTTGCGGGCGCGCAGGATCGACGGAGCGCTCATCGAGAACTCCTCCAGGCCCCAGCTGATCAGCAGCGGCTCGAGCAGCGGATCGGCAGCGGCCTCGCCGCACATACCGACCATGATGCCGGCCTTCACGCCGCTCTCGATGATGTTCTTGAGCGAGCGGAGCACGGCGGGATAGTAAACCTGGTACAGGTTGGAGATGGTGTCGTTACCACGGTCGGCGCACATGGTGTAGCCGATCAGGTCGTTGGTGCCGATGGAGAAGAAGTCGGCAACCTCGGCAAGACGGTCTGCGAGCAGCGAAGCGGCGGGCGTCTCGACCATGATGCCGACCTCGATGTTCTCGTTGAACTTGCGACCCTCTTCGGTAAGCTCGGCCTTGCACTGCTCGACGAGCTCCTTGACAGCCAAGACCTCCTCGACGCAGGTGACGAGCGGGATCATGATCTTGACGTCACCGAAGGCGCTAGCGCGCAGCAGAGCGCGGAGCTGGACCTTGTACTGGTCGGGATTGGCCAGGCAGTAACGCACGGCGCGGAAGCCCATGAAGGGGTTGTCTTCCTTGACCATATGCAGATACGGAATCTCCTTGTCGCCACCCACATCGAGCGTGCGGATGATGACCGGAGCACCCTTGAGCGCGCTGGCGACCTTACGGTAGGCGTTGAACTGCTCCTCCTCGGAAGGAAGCTCAGCAGAGTCCATGAACAGGAACTCGGAGCGGAACAGACCGATGGCCTCGGCATCGTGATCGAGCGCGTTGGGCACGTCATCAGGGTTACCGATGTTGCAGGCGATGATCTTCTTGATGCCATCGGCAGTCACGGACGGCTTGCCACGGAAGGCCTCGAGGGCTGCCTTCTCGGCAGCGAAGGCCTCGGCCTTGGCGGTGTAGGCAGCGAGCGTCTCCTCGTCGGGATCGGCCTCGACGATACCCTTGCCACCGTCGACGACAACGGTCATACCGTTGCGCAGCGCGGTGCAGCTGTTGGAAACCGAAAGGACAGCCGGGATCTCGAGGGCACGCGCGATGATCGCGGAGTGCGACGTGCGGCCACCGGTCTCGGTGACGATACCGGCAACGTGGGCCTTATCGATCGTGGCGGTCATGGACGGCGTGAGGTCATGCACGACAACGACGGTGTTCTCGGGCAGGACGGAGAGGTCGACGACCTCCTTGCCCAGCAGCTCGGCCAGAATACCGGTGCGGATGTCGGCGATGTCGGCCGCGCGCAGACGGAACATCTCGTCGTCCATGGACAGGAACATGTTCTCGAACATGGTCGAGGTGTCCATGAGCGCCTGCTCGGCGCAGGTACCGCCGTCAATGGCGGCGTTGATGGCGTCGGTCATACCCGGATCCTGAGCCAGGACAATGTGTCCGCTCATGATCTCGGCCTCGGCCTCGCCCACCGTCTCCTTCATGTGGTCGGCCTGAGCCTGGGTCTTCTCGCAGAAGACCGAAAGAGCGGACTGATAGCGCTCCTTCTCTGCTGCCGAATCAGCAACCTCGTGCGGCTCAAACGTCAAGTCGGGATCGACGGCAACCATGACGGTGCCGATACCGATGCCCTCGGAAGCGTTGACTCCCTGATACATTCCCATTCCTCTCTCCGTGTCATGTGATAAAGCGTTTTGCCATATCCATGACAAAAGAGCGCAGCTACCTTACAACAGGTCACTGCGCCCCCAAATATGAACTTAGTTGTTCAACATGCGACCCGTTTGAGTTCTACTCGCCAAGACCGCTCTTGATGAGCTCGATGGCAGCAGCCAGAGCCTCGGCCTCGTCGGCGCCGTCGCACTTGACCTCGACCTCAGTACCGCAGGGGATACCAGCAGCCATGAGGGCCATCGGGGACTTGCCGTTGACCTCCTTCTCGGGGGTGACGACCGTCACGTCACAGGCGTACTTGCCCATAGTGGAGGCGAACAGACCAGCCGGACGCATGTGCAGACCCTGAGGATTAACGAGGGTAGCCTTCTCAGAAACCATAATTGACTCCTTTTTGTGTTTAACCCCTGTCATGCATGTGGCAGGAGTCAGATTCACGACGTTGTTTATATTAACTCACATCAAACGGTTTTTCATTGTGTTTCACACGAATTGTTGGACAGATGTCGTTGTCGTCCGCTCGCCTGCCGGGCGGGGCGGTTAAGTTTGCTGCTCTACAGTCCTGCGCAAGACGGAAAGCACATTAAGTGCTTTCCTTTGCGTGCGGAACTCGCGAAAAACTTAACTGCCCCGCCCGGCAGGCGAGCTGCGATAACTGAGTCGGTCCAAGAAATATCGTGCGAAAGGAATTCTGGCTGAATTACTGTTCGTGTGTGAGATCCGGTTGATGGGGCTTTGTATGCCCAACTTGAGGACTGAGGAGTGTCCCGGGGTGCCGGCAGGAATGGAACGTCCCTAAGTGCCGGGCTGTATGAAAAAGGCGGGGGCTCCTGGTGGAGTCCTCGCCTTTGTTACAGGGGGCGATGTAATTCGCGAACTGTGGGATTAGATCAGGCGGGCGTTGATCGTCTTGGCGATCTCGGCGGCGTCGGTGGAACCCTTGACGGTGGCACGGAAGTCCTCGTCCATGAGCGCCTCGGCGACCTTGGACAGGATCTTGAGGTGCGTAGTGCCGGCCTGGGCACCCGGGATGAGCAGAGCGATGGCCACGTTGACGGGAGCGCCGTCCATGGTGTCCCAACCGGTCACGCCAGAGTCGTCCTTGACGACGATGACAGCGGCCTCGGTGATGGCGTCGGACTTGGCATGCGGAATGGCGAAGCCCTCCATCATGCCCGTGGTGCCCTCGGCCTCGCGGGCCAGGAAGGCGTTCATCACGGCGTCGGCATCGCCGGCGATACCGGCCTTAACGGCCTGGTTGGAGACAAAGCTCAGAGCCTCGTCACGAGAAGCGAAGTCCTCGGCGACAAAGACGTTCTCGACCTTCACGAAGTCAGCAGCCTCGGCCTTGGGGGCCTCGACGGCAGCGGCCTTGGGGGCCTCAACCGGCTTGGTTGCAGGAGCGGCCTTCTGGTTCTTCTCAAAGTCGTACTTCTTAAAGGCCACGAACAGGATGCCACCGACCACAGCGCCGATGAGGATCGCGAGGACCCACTGCGGGCCGTTCTCGACAACGGGCAGGACCAGGAAGCCGCCGTGAGGCGCCGGATCGTGAACGTTGAAGAAGATGGTCAAGATGGAAGCGATGGAAGAACCGAGCATCATGATGGGCATGACGGGCCAGATGTTCTTGGTCATGAACGGAATGGCGCCCTCGGTGATGTGGGTGCAACCAAGGATGAGGTTGACGATACCGGCGTCATGATCCTCCTGGCTGAAGTACTTCTTGCCGACAACGACGGCGAAGGTGGTGATCAGCGGCGGAACGATGCAAGCGGCGGAGACGGCAGCCATGAAGTTGGTGCCGAAGTTGTAGGTCTCGGTGCCGACGCCAGCTTCGAGAGCGGTACCGAGCAGGAAGGTGCCAGTAGCGTAAGCAGCCTTGTTGACCGGGCCGCCCATATCAAAGGCGCACATGCAGCCGATGGCCAGGCCAAGGATCACCGGACCGGAGTTACCGAGGCTCTGCAGGAAATCCATCATGCCCTGGTTAATGGCAGCCATGGGGCCGGAAATACCGAGCATGACCAGGCCGACGATGGCGGTAGAGCAAAGCGGATACAGGAAGATTGCCTTCAGGCCATTAAGGCTCGCGGGAATTTTAGAGAAAACCTTCTCGAGCAGCAGGATGACATAGCCAGCGAGGAAGCCGCCGACGATGCCGCCCAGGAAGCCGAAGCCCACACCCGAGCCTCCAGCGTCGATCATGCCGGTATCGGCGTTGATGGGAAGACCCTGGATGGCAATCATACCGGCAACAAAGCCGGGGACGAGCGCCGGGCGCTTGCCGATAGACTCGGCGATGTAGGCGGAGAGCACCGGAACCATGAGATTCATGGCGATACCGCCGATAATCTTGAGCATCGCGGCAAAGCTGTTGTAGTCGGCAGCCGTCGAATCAAAGGACGTGATGCCCCACAGGAACGAAATGGCGGTCAGAACACCACCGGCAACGACGAAGACCAGCATGTGGCTGACGCCGTTCATGAGGTGCTTGTAGATGACGTGACCGATGGACTCCTTCTCCTCGACCTCGTCCTCGACATCGGCGGCAGCGGCAACCGTGTCGTCGCCCTTGGCGGCGAGCGCGCGGTCGATCAGCTTTCCGGCGGCCTCGACGGACAGGGCCTTGGAAACACCGACGGAAACCATGGGCTTGCCGGCGAAACGCTCAGCCTGGACATCCTTATCGGCTGCGACGACGACGGCCTTGGCACCAGCGATCTCACTCTTGGTGAGCTCGTTCTCGACACCGACCTGGCCATGTGTCTCGACCTTAATGGTCAGACCACGCTCGGCAGCTGCCTTCTCCAGCGCCTCCTTCGCCATGAAGGTGTGCGCAATGCCGGTCGGGCAACCGGTGGCGGCGATGATGTCAAACTTAGCCATGTGTCCCTCCTTTTTAAGTTTTGCGCCCGCAGGCGCTCCCCTACACGCGCGTCCTTGCGCGCTTTTCCACAACTGAAAGATACCAACCTACCGTCCGCGTGAGAAGAGACAAGGCGCAATTCTCCGGTGAAAGGTTCTTTCATAACCGTAAACGGTAGGTGAAAGTTAACCATCAACACTTGAAACGGCAAGGTGTATCTTGTTATTGAAAATCCCCCTATACTATGACATTACAAAACGATTCCGATTTTCATGCCAACCAGGAGCCATCCATGACCGATAGTAGCAAGAGCGCACTTTCCCTCATTAGTACCCATCAGGGATACAGCGAGTCCGAGCAGCGCATTGTCGACTATATATTGGAGTACCAGTCCGAGGCGCCACGCCTCACGGCGGCTCAGCTCTCGCGCGCCGCCGCCACGTCCGAGGCGACCGTTTCGCGCTTCTGCCGCAAGCTTGGCTTTGGCAGCTTCCGCAGCTTTCAGTTTTCGTTGGCGAGGGATTTGGAAAGCCAGCGCAACGAGGGCCTGACTGACGAAGTCTCGCTCGACAATATGGAGCAGAGCCTTAAGAACATCCTGGCTGCCAAGGTGAGCGAGCTTAATGCGACCATCGACGGGATCGACCACGATACGTTGGCGGCTGTTGTGCATGCCCTTAAGCATGCAGGGGTTATTGAGTTTGCGGCTGTGGGCAATACGAACGCGGTCGCGCTCGATGCGACATTTAAGTTTTCGCAGCTGGGCCTTCGCTGCATGGCGAGCACCATCAGCGAGACCTCGATCGGGTTTGCGCTCACGCTACGCCCCGGCGACGTCATCGTGCTCATATCAAACTCCGGCAAATCGCGCCGACTGAATCGCATGGCAAAAGCGGCTCGCGACTGCGGCGCAACCGTGGTCGTCATCAGCAGCGACAGCAAGTCTCCACTCGCGCGCCTGGCAGACTACACTTTTAATACCGTCAACCACGAAGCACTACTGACAACGGGCGACTTCGCGTTCTCCAAGATGAGCGCCACGATGATCATCGAGGTCATCTACAACTTCCTGCTGCCCGAAATCGAAGACGCCCGCGAGCACATCAGCTACTACGAAGAGCTCATCCAGCCGGATAAAGTCGTTGAGTAAAACGCGTAGTGGGACAAAAATTTCAGTCGATTTTGTCCCACCAACACCGCTGATACGACCTAACCTCGAGCTTCTTCGAGCATCTGCTTTGCGTGGGCCAAGCTTGCCTCGGACTGATCGCCGCTCAGCATGCGGGCGATCTCGGCGATACGCGCTTCGCCGGTTACCTCGTCCAAATGCGTTTGGGGAACATCGCCCGGTTCCTTGCTGACGACATAATGCTTGTCAGCAATGACGGCGACCTGCGCCAAATGGGTTACGACAATCACCTGATGCGTAGCGGCGAGATCTGCCAGCACGCCCGCAAGTGCACGCGCCGTGGAGCCACCGACACCAGCATCGACCTCGTCAAACACCAGTGTATCGACACCGTCCGCGTTACCGAGGACAACCTTGCTCGCCAGCATGACGCGGCTGAGCTCACCGCCCGACGCAATTCGACGCAAGGGGCGCGGCGTCAAACCGGCACCGCTGCGGTATAGCAGCTCGTAGCTCGAAGGACCAACGGGAGTCCACTCAGCACGGGGAAGATCACGCGACTCCCAGACGAGCTCGGCACTACCCATCTCCAGGCGAGCCATCTGGCGGCCCACCTCGTGACAGAAGCGCGGGGCCGCCGTATTGCGAGCGCGCTTAAGCGCCTTGGCGGCAGCAAACAGTTCGCGCTCCGCCGCGCCAAGCGCTTCACGCGCCTTTTTGATCTGTTCATCGCCATCATCAACCAGGGACAGCAGCTCTTGCGAGCGATCGCGCATGGCAAAAACATCGTCCATAGTGGGACCCCACTGACGCAACAGACCCTTGAGGTCGGAATACCGCTCACGCATGCGAGCGAGCTCGCGCGGGTCGAAGGCGATGCCATCGCGATAGGCACGAAGCTCGTTCGCGCAATCCTCAAGGGAGATACAGGCATCCGAAAGTGCATCGGCGATGTCACCCAGCTTGCGATCGACGGTCGCCATGCGTGAAAGCTCGGCCACGGCGCCATTCACGGCATCGAGCGCTCCCCCTTCGGCGGCAAGCGATGCATGGGCATCGCTAGCTGTGGCAACCAGCACCTCGGCATGTTCGGAGCGCGGCAGCAGTTCCTCGAGTTCCTCATACTCGCCCGGTTTAGGGTCGACCTCGCCGATGCGCTCGAGCGCAAAGCGCGCCTCCTCGACGCGGCTCCCCTGCGCACGCGAGGCCTCTTCAACACGTCGAACCTCCTTGGCGGCAGCACGCGATGCCTTAAAGCAGGCGCGGTACGCATCCAGCGCCTCGAGCGCAGAGCGTCCCGCCCACGCATCGACCATCGCAACGTGATGTGCCGAATCGAGCAAGCGCTGGTGCTCGTGTTGGCCGCACAGATCCATCATCACACCAACGCGCTCCGAAAGCTCGCGCACACTGGCGATGCGCCCGTCAATCTTCACACGGCTGCGGCCCTCGGCGGAAAGGCTGCGCTGTACGGTGAACCCTTCCGTGTCGTGCGGCCCGTCGAAGAGTCGTGCCTCGACGCTCGCGAGCGCCTCGCCCTCGCGCACCGTCGACGAATCCGCGCGCTCGCCCAAAATAAGCTTGAGGGCCGAGAGCAGCGCGGTCTTGCCAGCGCCGGTCTCGCCGGTCAGGACAGTCAGGCCGGCACTCGGCACTAGCGTCGCCTCGCGAATGAGTGCAATGTTAGAAACCTGCAGCTCATCGATCATGACGGACTCCGTAGAAAACGCGACTCACCGAGTTATAGAAGCTCTCGGGGCCGTAATCGAGGAGCAGCACATCTCCGGGCCCGCGGCGCACGGCCACGCTCTCAACGGTACCATCGCAGGTAATAAACTGTCCATCGATAGCGATCGCCGGAACACTCGGACGGTCATCAGACATAAAGATCTCGACGACATCACTCGGCGAAGTCAAGAAGGCACGGGCCTGAATGGTGTGCGGCGCAATGGGTACGCAGACCATGCCCGTATAGTCGGGGCTCACGATGGGGCCACCGGCACTGAGTGCGTAACCCGTAGAACCAGTCGCCGTGGACACGACCACGCCGTCGCCACGCAGACGGTCGATATGATGGCCGGACACCGTGATGTCGAACTCGACCATATCGGACAGCGGACCGCGGGTAAGCGCCATGTCGTTGAGGGCGAAGGTGCGAACGACATCCTTCGTACCGTCTTCGCGCACGGACACGATATCCGCGGCGATGGTGGCGCGACGGCTCACGTGCAGCTCACCGGACAGGGCGTCGCTCACGACCTGCAGGATGTCGCGCTCCTCGGGGCTCGCAGCAGTTAGAAAGCCCAGGTGACCATAGGAAAGACCGAGGATAGGAATCTCACGATGGTTGAGGATGCGGGCAGCGCGCAGCAACGTGCCGTCGCCGCCGAGCGTAATGACCAGATCGGAGCCGTCAATATCAGGCGTGCTTTGAATCTTCGATCGCTGGTCGGCAGCCCATGCGACCTCATAGCCCTGACGCGTCAGCCAAAGCTCGAGCATCAGGCCGCTCTCGACCGCCTCTTGCTTGTAGTAATTGGGAACCAGAAAGACCTTCATAGCGTTGCAGCTTTCTCGCTCAAAACCGATACCTGGGATTGCAGCTCATCGTCGGCGCGCTCGCCGGGGGCAAACCTCGTGCCGTACAGGAAAAACTCAACGTTTCCCTTGGCACCATGAATGGGCGACACGCAGACATCGACCGGGAACAGGCCCTTGGCAGCAAAGAGTTCAACCGCCGCCACGAGTGTATCGTGGCGCACGGCGGGATCGGTCACAATGCCGCCCTCGCCCACCAGCGCCGCCGGAGCCTCAAACTGCGGCTTTACGAGCGTGCAGAATGCACCCGTAGGCGCCAGGCACGCCAGTACCGCATCGATAATATTCGCGATGCTGGTAAACGAGACATCACACACAGCCAGGTCGATGGCGCCGACATAGCCAAGCTCAGGCAGCTGCGTCACGTTTGTGCGCTCATGCAGCGTCACGCGATCGTCCTGGCGCAGCGACCAGTCGAACTGGGCACGGCCCACGTCGACCGAGACAACGGTCGCAGCTCCGCGCTTGAGCAGGCAATCGGTAAAGCCGCCGGTAGAGCAGCCCACATCCAAACAGGCAAGGCCCGTCGGATTGATGCCAAACGCATCAAGCGCGCCTTCGAGCTTAAGACCGCCGCGGCCAACATAGGGAATGCGCCCCTTCACGTGCAGCGGCAGCCCCGGGATCACCTTAAGGCCCGGCGAAGTCAAGCGCTCGCCGCCACTCGAGACCAAGCCGGCCATAAGAGTGCGAAGGGCATCCGCGCGATCGGCGCAGATGCCCTGTGAAATCAGTTCGTCATCAAGACGCACACGTTTCATGAATGCCATCAACCATTCGTATCCGGAGATGCGGCCTAGCTATCCTGGGATTCGTTTGCCGCATCCTCATCGTATTCCTGCTCGAGCTTGTCGGCTTCTCGCGGCGTAAGCTCAAACTTGTCGACCATATCGACCGCACGGGAACCAAGCTCAATCGCCTCGTCAAACAAATCGAGCGAACGCTCCAGGGACGTATCCTTGGAGCGAACGGTGGCGATGATCTGGTCCAGGCGATCCGAGATCTCATCGAAGTTGCGGACGGAACCCTCTGGCATGGCTACTCCTCGACGGAGTCGGCCTCGACGGCCTCAGCAGCGTCCGGATCCTCGGCAAGTACACCGGCGGCAGCCTGAGCGGCAGCGACCTTGGCGGCCGCCTCGGCAGCCTGCGCCTCCTCGCGAGCGCGATCCTCGGCCAGCAGCTCTTGGTACAAATCCTCACCCGGCAGCTCCTCGCTGCGAGCGATCTTGCCCAGCACGCCGTTGACAAACGATGCGGACTGGTCGGTGCCATAGGCCTTGGCAAGTTCGACGGCCTCGTTGATAACAATAGCGTCCGAGACCTCCTCGTCGGTGAGGAAGCGCATCTCGTAGACGGCGATACGCAGCAGGTTGCGGTCGGCGCCGGGCATGCGCATAAGATCCCAGTTCTTGGCGACGGCGCGCAGGGCACAGTCGATGCGATCGATATGCTCGTAGGCACCGCGACAAAGCTCCAGCGCATAGGGGTCGAGGGGACCCTTCGAGATCAGGAAATCGCCCTCGAGGACGCGCTCGAGCGGACTGTCCGTGGCCTCGGCCTGGAACAGCAGCTGCAGCGCCTGACTGCGGGCAAGCGTGCGCCCGCGATAAACCTTAAGGCTCAAAGGTTACTCCTTGGGGAAAACGAGGCCGTCGATGCAAACGTCAACGCGCTCGACCTCGACGCCCACCTGGGCATCGATGGCGGCGACCACGGCTGTGCGAACGGCCTCGGCGAGTTTCTTGAACGGATAGCCAAAGAACACCACGACACGCACGGTGAGTGCGAGCTTGTCGCCGACGACCTCGGCCTCGACCGCCGGCTCGGAAGCCGGGGCCTTGGACGAGAGCATCATGGAGACAAGGTTGGTGGCAAGGTCCTTGACGCCAACGGAGGCGATGCCCTCGACATCCGACACGGCGCGCGAGACGATGGCGGTCAGAACATCGGGCGAAATGCCGATGCCGTCAATCTTGATTTCCTGGGGCATGAGTCCTCCTAGAAGAGTTGGTTGCTAGACGCGGGAGACGAACTTGCCGTCGCGGGTGTCAACCTTGATGACCTCGCCCTCGTTGAGGTACATGGGGACCTGGATGACAGCGCCGGTGTCGATCGTGGCCGGCTTGGTGGAACCCTGAACGGTGTCGCCCTTAAAGCCCGGGTCGGTCTGGACGATGGTGGTCTCGATGAACATCGGCGGGGTCACGCCCATGAGCTCATCGTCGGCGAAGAGCAGCTGGCAGATGTCGTTCTCGCGCAGCCACTTGGAGTTCTCGCCCACCATGTCCTCGGGAACAGGAACCTGCTCATAGGTCTCATTGTCCATGAAGATGTAGTCGGTGCCATCGTTGTAGAGGTACTGGAACTCACGGGTGGTGAGCATGACGCTCTCGAACTTGGTGCCGGCGTTGCAGGTGTTCTCGACGACGCGGCCGCTCTTGATGTCGCGGGTCTTGTAGCGCACAAATGCGCCGCCCTTGCCCGGCTTGACATGCTGGAACTCGACGATGGTGTAGACCTTGTCCTTAATGCGAAGACCGAGGCCGTTCTTGAAGTCGGCGGTAGAAATGGTAGGCATATCGACCTTTCTTGTTATGGGCAGAACGCACAAGCGTCCAAATTACATACGACCAAAATTATACACTTGCAGACGGCGCCTGCAGCGAGCGCATAAAAAGAGAATGCGGGGCGTCCGAATCGATCCGGACGCCCCGCCCCAAAATCTATCGAAATGAGCTAGCAATCGATGACGTGGAGGTCATGCGGCGTCTTGGTGAAGGGCTCGTAGCCGTTCTCGGTGACCACGCCGTAGTCCTCCAGGCGCACGCCGCCCACGCCGGGCAGGTAGACGCCGGGCTCCATGGTGATAACCGAGCCAACCTCGATGATATTCTTGCTGCGGTTGAAGTTGGGCAGCTCGTGGATGTCGATACCGACGCCGTGGCCCAGACCATGGTTGTAGTAATCGCCATAGCCGGCATCGCCGATGATCTTCTTGGAAAGCTTGAAAATGTCGTTGCCCTCGACGCCCGGATGGATAGCGGCGACGCACTCCTCGTGGGTGCGGCGTACGAGCGCGTACAAGTCGAGCTGCTCCTGGGTGGGCTCGCCCATCACGACGGTGCGCGTCATGTCGGAGCGGTAGTCGCAGTAGCCCGCGCCGTAATCCATGAGGACGAAGTCGCCCTTCTCGATCACGCGATCACTCGGGACGGCATGCGGGTTGGCGGTGTTGGGGCCGCTTGCCACGATGGAGCCGAAGGCCAGGCTGTCGGCGCCGTTGGCGAACATAAAGTTCTCGAGCTCGTTGCGGACCTGTTTCTCAGTCATACCGGGCTTAATATAGCCGAGCATGTGCTGGAAGGCGGCGTCGGTGATCGACTGCGCGTGGCGCATGAGCTCGATCTCCTCGGCGTCCTTGATGGCGCGCATCTTACGGATGTCGTCATGCATCAGCGGCAGCATGCAGGCAACGGAGCGGTCCTCCAGGCCACGCTGAATACCCTGGTAGAAATTGATCTGCATGTCGTCCTCGACAGCGCAGACGCGGCACTTGTTGGCCGCGATCTTGCCGGCGACCCAGCCGGGGATGGTGCCCTCGTCCATGTCGTAGACCCAGGGGCTGCCGGCGGGCGTGTTCTCCTCAAAGCTGTTGAGATAGCGCGAGTCGGTATGGAACAGGCACTGGTCAGCCGTAATAAACGCAGCGTGCGGGAACTCGAAGGTGTAATCGAAGACGCCCTTGACGCCCGTAAGCCAACGAAGGTTGGCCTCGTCGCGCACCACGATAGCGTCGTAGCCGCGCTCAACCATCAGGGCACGGACACGCTCGATACGACCGGCAGGACCGGCAGCAAACTCAGACATGCAGATTCCTTTCTTGTTGTCTCAAAAAGTGCGGGACGGGTCTCAACCGAACGACGGAATAGCATGTGATCCACGACCGATTGAAACCCGCCCCTCAACATGATACGAAAGACGATGGATGTCAATAAATCTTAGAGCAGTTCTTTGCGAGAAGCCAAGTAGGCGTGAGCATGGCGCTCAAGAACCTCGTCCTCAACGCTCGTGAGACGAATGGCGCCGAGTGACGCGGGCAGCGGCAACATACTGCGGTTCGAGCGGACAAACTGCTGCCTGCGGAACTCCTCGATATATGCGGCGGGCTCCAGATCGAAGGCAAGCTCCTCGATACCAAAGTCCTCCAGGCAGTCATCGACCTCAAAGACGTAATCGATATCGAAGTCGCAGGCATCATGTGCAAGGCGCGCCTCAAAGCGCATGCCCTCGGACAACAGCTGGTAGGCAGGGACCTGCGAAGCGGCATCGCCCAAGCAGGCGCGCAGGGTGCGTTCCCCCATCTTGCCAAAATCGAGCGCATGGCGAGCGCTCGGGTTCGTGGCCGTCAGCACGTCCTTGCGGGCAGTCTGAGACCATTGGACGGCATTGACGAGCGCGACCTCCTCACCAGCAAGAATCTCGGGAACAGTCTCAATAAACTGATTCCAGCGCGACTTGCTGCTCGAAAGCATGGTGCCAACAAGTACCGCATAGCCGAGCTTGAGGTCCTCGGGGTCCGCTTCGCGAACAAGGTCGAGGTCACACACGACCAAGCCCGGTTCGGGACGGAACGCGATAGCGGGAAGCGCATTGGCCGACGAGGCGACGAGCGGCTTCATGGTCGTCGCGACCGTGAGCATGGCGTCGAAGGTCGTCGGCAACAGCGCGCACTCAGTTCGGCCGCACCACTGGTTGGCGCACCAGCTAACAACCGAGCAGGTTGCGGCATCGCCAACGGCGACAACCAGATCGTCGCAGGTAACGCCGTTGGCAGACAGGGCGCCAAAGATAGCATCGGCATCGGCCAGCGTAGCACCGGCAGGCGAAACCTCGAGGACGAGCGGCGACACGGCAAAGCCGGCATCGACCAGAGCGTGCTCAACGATCTCGCAAAAGCGGTCGGAAACAGCGCTGTTCCAGACAACCATCGCACGCTTGGGCTTGCCCACGGCCGAGGCAAACATACGCGACAGCTCACTAAAAGCGTTAAAGCCGACGCGAACATCGACACTGCGATTTTGGAAATTGATCAGTTGACGGCGAATCATAGCAGTCCACGCTCCAAAAGCATCTCGGCACAAAGGTAGGAAACGTCCTCGAAGGACTTGTTGCGAATATCAAGGGTAATATCTGCGGCCTGGCGATACAGCGGACGGCGATGCTCAAACAGGCGCGCGGCATGCTCGGGCGAGCGGAAATCGGGGCGCGTGTCGGACCGACGAATCTGGCGAATCGAATCCTCGAAGTCGCCCTCGAGGTACACGCACGTACCCATATCGTGCATCAGCTCAATATTCACCGGTGTCTCGACGATACCGCCACCGCACGAAACCAACAGGCTGCGCTCGCTTTGGAGCGAACGGAGCGCCGAGGTCTCGAGCTCGCGAAAACGATCCTCGCCCTCGGTCTCAAAAATCTCGGTTACCGACTTGCCGCAACGGCGCACGACCAGGCGGTCGGTATCGATAAAACGCCGATTGAACATGGTGCCGACGTTGCGCGCGAGCGTCGACTTGCCCGCGCCCAAAAAGCCGATAAAGAAGATATGGTCGCAGCCGTGTTTGATGTGCTGAGACATGGTGAAACCTATTCCTCGCAGGGAAGGTCGCGCAGGGCCCGGCGCTCAAAAATACGGAAGATCTGCGTATACCACAGGTCCTGCGTCGCCTGCGGCTTTACCAGGATGGTATCGACGCCGGCTAAATTGCCACTCCACACGTCAGTGTAGAGCTGATCACCGATCAGTACCGCCTCGTCGGCCGTGGCGCCGAGGCGCTTAAGACCCGCCTTGAGGGCAAACGGCGCCGGCTTCATGGCGTGGCTAATGGCCTCGAGTCCCAGCTCGCGCGCAGAGCTCATGACCTGGTCGCGATGCCAGTTGTTGGACACCATGCACAGCTTAAAGCCTTTGGCGCGGGCGGCGTCAAGCCAAGCGGAAACCGCGGCGGGAACCTGCTCGGTGTCGCGCGGCACCAGGGTGTTATCGCGATCGAGCAGAATGGCGCGTTTGCCGTCGGCCCACAGGGTATCAAGGTCGATGCGATCGACCGAGGCAACGTATCGTTTGGGGCTAAAAATCCTCATGCTAATTCCAAGACTGTTGATGCTCTTCGTAGGTTTGCGAGAAGTACTCCTCGTCCTGTGTAATGTAGAAATACAGGTCATCGGAGTCGGTCGGCTCAAGGGTGGCCTTGAGCGCCTCGAGCGACGGAGAGCAGATGGGCGTGGGCGGCAGGCCCTCGTGCTTATAGGTGTTATACGGGCTATCGCTCTGCAGGTCGTCGGCGGTAACCTCGCCGCCGGTGACATACATCATGGTCGCATCGCTGTTGAGATAACGCAGACCGTCGAGCTTGCCGGCAAGGCGGTTGTAAAAAACCGAGGCCACGTGCGCACGTTGATCGGCGTTGAGGCCCTCGCGCTCAACAATAGAGGCCAAGTTGACGATGTCGTAGTCGGACATCTCCACACCGTAGCGTTCCATGATCTTCGCCTCGCAGCTGGCAAAGTCAAGCGACTTGTACTCGGTCTTAAACTGATCGAGCATGGCGCGAATCACATCATCGGCCGTCGGCGAATCGCCCAGCGAATAGGTCTTGGGGAACAAGAAGCCCTCGAGCGAATCATTGGCCGCGCCCCTAAGGAAGCTATAGTCGTCCACGTAGTTGGAGGCCTTGGCCTGGTTGAGGAAGTCTTCCTTAGAGATGCTATTGTAGGCCTGGGCCACACGGTCGGCGACTTGATCGACCGTCAAGCCCTCGGGAATCGTCAGCGCATTGGAGCCAGCGTTGGGGCCTTCCATGAGTTGCTGAACCACCTTAGTCGCGTCCATGAGCGTGGTGAACGAATAAGTACCAGGCTTGAGCGACATATCGGCGTTGAGCTTTTTCACCGCCGCATAGTAATCCTTGGGATTTTCGACGATATGGTTCTCAGAGAGAATCGAGGCGATCGTATCGCCCGAAGCACCGTCAGGAATGGTCACCTTAGCCTGCTGACCAGCCGTGACATTCGAATCCTCACCGACAAAGAAGCCCTTGACGGCCGGCACGACAAAGAAAACGATCGCGACAAGCGCTAGCACGGCGACGACGACGCCGATAATCATAGGCACCGGGGAGCTTTTCTTTTGGGCACCGCGACGAGCATGCGTGTTGTAGCTCGATCGCGTGGCCGGAGCAACGCCGTGCGAACCGCGAGCGTGATGCGAATGCGATTGGGGGGCCTGTGCTCGCTGGGTAGGTGCCTGCTGCTTAAAGCGGGTACCGCCTGCAGGCTGGGCCGTACGAGCAGTGGGCTGTCGAACCGTCCGCTGAGCAGGTTGAGCCAAACGAGAGGAGGACTGCACCGGGCGCGCGGCAGGCTGAGCTGCGCGCTGCGTCGGCTGTGCCGGACGCTGGCCAGGCTGGGCAGGGCGCGGCACAGGCTGACGTGTACGAATCGGCTGGCGCGGATCGGAAGCGCTAGGCATGCGAGACCTCCTCGTTTTTACGATCAAGCCACGTCTGCAAAAACAGGCTGGCGGCAATCATGTCAATCTTGCCCCTCATCTGCTTTTCGTTGAGGCCCTGCTCGCGCAGGATACGCTTGGCCTCTTGCGAGGACAGGCGCTCGTCCTCAAACTCCAACGGAAGATCGAGCTCGTCGGCAATCTTTTGCGCAACAGCGGCAACACGCTCGGCCTGGGGACCGGGCTCACCGGCCATGGTCAGGGGACGCCCACTTACCAGGATATCGGGCTCATAGTCCTCGACCAGATAGCGGAACGTCTTGGCCATACCGGTGACCTCTGCAGCCGGGAGCACCTTGACAGGCATCGCCATCTTGCCATCACGGCTCGAGACGGCGATGCCGATCCTGGTCTCCCCTATGTCCAGCGCAAGCGCGACCACAGCGACTACCTAGATTCTTAGGCGCCGAGCGCGGTCTTAGCGGCCGCGAGGGCATCGGCGATGCCGGCGGCATTCTTGCCACCGGCCTGGGCCATGTTGGGACGGCCGCCACCGCGACCGTCGACCAGGCCCGCGATCTGCTTGATCACGTTACCGGCGTGGAAACCGGCCTTGACGGCGTCATCGGAGCCGGCGGCGAGCAGGGCCGGGGTGCCCTTCTCGGTCACGCTGGCGACGACGCAGGCGACAGGACCGGCGACCTTCTGGTGCACGGTATCCCAGACGTTGCGCAGGTCGGCAGCCTCAAGGCCCTGGAGCTCAGCGACGACGAGCTTGTAGCCATCGAGCTCAACGGCGCCCTCGATGGCGCTGGAGATAGCGTCGGAGGAGCCACCGGTCAGCGCCTTCTTGAGCTTGTTGGAAGTCTCGCGCAGCTCGGCCTGCAGGTTCTCCACGCGGGCGGGAACCTCATCCACGCGGCACTTGAGCGCAGCAGCGGCGGCGTCGACGAGCGCCAGACGGTCGGCCATGTAGTCGAGAGCACCCTTAGAGGTCACGGCCTCAATACGGCGGACGTTGGAGCCCGTAGAGGACTCGGAAATGATCTTGAACAGGCCGATCTCGGCGGTGTTGGCAGCGTGCGTGCCACCGCAGAGTTCGCGGGAGAACGGCTGGTCCTCGGCGCCCACGGAGACAACGCGGACGACGTCGCCATACTTCTCACCAAACAGGGCGACAGCACCGGCGGACTTGGCCTCGTCAATGCCCATGACGCGGGTCAAGACCGGCTTGGAGGCGAAGATCTGCTGGTTGACCAGGTCCTCGACAGCCTTGAGCTGCTCGGAGGACAGGGCCTCGAAGTGCGTGAAGTCAAAGCGCAGGTGCTCAGGCGTCACCAGCGAGCCGGCCTGGGAGACATGCTCGCCCAGGACCTGCTTAAGCGCGGCGTCGAGCAGGTGCGTGGCGGTGTGGTTGCGGCGCAGGAAGCCACGGCGCTCGGCGTCAAGCGTGGCGGTCACAGCGGCACCGACAGTCAGCGTGCCATCGACAACGTGCGCGACGTGGGCATACAGACCGTTGTGGTTCTTGGTGTCGGCAACGGTCAGAACAACGCCCTCGGCGGAAAGCTTGCCGGCATCGCCTTGCTGGCCACCCATCTCGGCATAGAACGGGGTGCGGTCGAGAACGACCTCGACGTCCTCGCCGGCGGCAGCGGACTCGACGGACTCGCCGTTGCGCACGATGGCAACAACCTTGGCGCCTACGATCACATCGTTGTCATAGCCGTCGAACTCGGTCGCGGCAACCTTGTCGGAAAGCTCGACCCACACGTCATTGAAGCTGCCCCAGGCATCGCCCTTAGCGTTGGCGCGAGCGCGGGCCTTCTGGTCCTCCATGCAGGCGGTGAAACCGTCCATGTCGACGTCGTGGCCAGCAGCGCCGGCAATCTCGACGGTCAGGTCGATGGGGAAACCAAAGGTGTCGTGCAGCTTAAAGGCAACGTCGCCCGGAAGGACAGCGCCGTCGGCGAGCGCGGCCAGGGCCTCGTCAAGGTAAATGCGGCCGTTGTCGAGCGTCGTTGAGAAACGCTCCTCCTCGGAGGCGACGATGCCCTTAACGAGCGCGACGTTCTTGAGCAGCTCGGGATAAGCCTCGCCCATCTGAGCGTTGACCTCGTCGATGAACTTGGTCAGGAAGGCGCCCTCGATGCCCAGCAGACGACCGTGGAACACGGCACGGCGGAGCAGGCGGCGAAGGACGTACTCGCGACCCTCGTTGCCGGGCAGGATGCCGTCGGAGATCATAAAGTCGACGGCACGGGAGTGGTCGGCGATGATGCGCAGGGAGCGGCTAGCACCGGAGTAATCGTCGGCGTCATAGGTCTTGCCGCTGATCTTCTCGCCCAGCTTGATGAGGTGCTGCATCAGATCGCCGTCGTAGTTAGCGGTCTTGTGCTGCATGATGGCGGCCATGCGCTCCAGACCCATGCCCGTATCGAGGTTGCGGTGCGGCAGCTCCGGCATGGAGCCATCCTCCTGGCGGTCGTACTGGGTAAAGACGAGATTCCAGAACTCCAGGAAGCGGTCGCAGTCGCAGCCGGGCTTGCAGTCGGGGCTGCCGCAGCCGACCTCCTCGCCCATGTCAAAGTAGATCTCGGAGCACGGACCGCAGGGGCCGGTGGGGCCAGCGGCCCAGAAGTTGTCGTCCTCGCCCAGGCGGGAGATGTGATCCTCGGCAACGCCCAGGGAGCGCCACACGTCATGGGTCTCGTCGTCCTCGGTAAAGACGGTGAAGTACAGGCGATCGAGCGGCAGCTTGAATTCCTTGGTAATGAGCTCAAAGGCCCAAGCGCAGGCCTGCTGCTTGGAGACGCCGCCAAAGGAGAAGTCGCCGAGCATCTCGAAGAAGGACAGGTGACGGCCGTCTTCGCCGATGCAATCGATGTCGTTGGTGCGGACGCACTTCTGGCAGGAGATCGCGCCGATCTCCTTCATGGTCTTCTTGCCCTGGTAGTACTCCTTAAACTGGTTCATACCGGCGTTGGCAAGCAGCAGCGAAGGGTCGTCGGGGACGAGGGACGAAGAAGGATAGAGCTTAAGACCGCGCTCCTCAAAGAAGTTGAGGAACTTAGAGCGGATCTCGGCCGTAGTCATTGACGGGTAGTCAGCACTCATAGAGGGAATCTCCTCGGTTTCACATCGAAACAGTTCAGACGTAACGATATTACCATCCCACCGTGCCTGTGCAAAAAAGAGGGCCGCCAAACAGCGACCCTACAGCGAAAGTGCACGTTATTTAGTACTGTGCGATCCTTTGAAAAAGGGCTGCTGTAGAATTACATATAAGAGTCACCCGGAAGGAGCGATCGATGAAAAGCAAACGATTTTTCCTCAATGCACTTCTGTTAGCGGCACTTTTAACGCTTTTGGCTTTCACCTGCTGGTACGCAAACCAACCAGCATTTGGCTACGTGTTGTATGCAGTAATGTCCGGCGATAAGGCTTATTACACTCTACGTGCAATTGACATTCTCTTTTTCTATGTTGCCGGCCCCTTATCAATCGCTCTGCTCGCGTTTCTTGTCATTTACAACTTCAAGAAACGTTAATAGGACCTATTTAGAATCCGAGTCGTCCATGGAGCCGTCGATGCCGGTTTTGGTATCGTCGTCCGTGTTGGAGTCATCGTCCTTGGCAAAGGGGTTCTTGAAGAAGCCCGTGGCATCGGGCTGCAGGCCAGAGAGCTTAATCCAGGGATTATCAAGCTCGGGCTTGGGCATGGCCTTGGCCTCGGGCGCAGTCTCGTTGCCGATGAGCTCGGACTCGTAAATGAAGGTGTCATCGCCGAGCGCATCGTAGGCGGCGACCGGGTTGCCATCGGCATCGCGGTACGGCGTGCCCTTAAACACGGCGCCGCCATAAGCCACAAGCTGGCGGCCGGTCTCATTCTCGAAGTAGTACACGAAGATACCCTTGAGGGCCGCACACAGCGGGATGGCAATAATCATGCCGATGGGGCCCATAAGTGCCGAGCCAATAACGAGCGCCGTGAGGCTCATGATGGGATGCACCTGAACCGAGCTCTGCATGACCTTGGGCGAAATCACGTTATCGGTAACGTTTTGCGCGACCATCGTCACGACGAGCGTCCACAACGCCAACATGGGGCTGAACATGAAACCGAGCACCGTGGCGATTGCTGCGCTCACCCAGGGACCGACGACCGGAACCAAATGCATGATGCCGGTAAAGATAGCCATGAGCGCCGCATACGGATGGCCGATGATAATAAAACCGATAAAAGCGAGGAAACCACCGCAGATGGACGTCACGACCATACCGCGCATGTAGCCGCCGACAGAGCGAGAAAGGATGGCGACCATAAAGCGGTACGAGGTCTCCTTCTCCTGACCGATGATGGTGCAAATCTCGTGGTGCATGCGAGGGTAGTCGCAGGCCATCCAGTACGCAAGCACCAGACCAAGGAAGAGCACGAACAACTGCGAGGCCGTATTGGTGATGAGCGGGAACACACCGCGGCCAAGCTCGGCAGCGATCTGAGACACGTACTTCGATGCCACGGTAACAAGCGACGAAAGATTATCGTCCAGATACTCCTTGAGCGGCGTGTTGTTAAGCGTCTTGGCATGCGAGATCATCTCGTTGAGGTCGCCACCCGCAACACGAAGCTGCTCAGGCAGGCGGCTCAGGACTTCCATGATCTGACCAAAGAGAATCGGCGACAAGATACAAACGACACCGACGAGCACGGCAACAACAACAATTAGCGCGATAAGCGAACCGATGCCGCGATTCACGCCATGGTGCTCGAGCCAGTTGGTGATCGGGGACATCACAAAAGCAATGATGGAGCCGACGGCAAGAAACTCAATAACCGGTGCCAGGATGCCCATAAGGTTAAAGATGACAGCGGCGATGACAATGCAGCCGACAACAGCCCAAATGCGAAGCGTCAGAATGCGGGTGTCGCGCAGCACGCGATCGATTTGTTGGGGGTGCTCACTCATGAACGAATCATCACTCCGTCGGGGTCGATCTTGTCCTGAATCTTCTTAAGCGTGCGGCGCAGCAGGCGCGAGACCTGCACCTGCGAGATGCCAAGCTTCTTGGCAATCTCGATCTGGGTCATGCCCTTAACGAAGCGCAGCTCGATAACCTCGCGCTCGCGCGGCGAGAAATCGCGGATGGCTTCCTCGATTACCAGGCGGTCATCGGTAAAGTCGAGCTCGTTGTCGTCGTCGGCATAGCGATCGAGAATCGAAGGCGCATCATCGGAATCGGACGCACCGGGGGCCTCGATGGGCACCGAGGTGTAGGCCGAGGACGACTCCATGGCTTCGAGCACCTCGTCGACGGTCACGTCCAGGTATTCGGCGATTTCCTCAACCTTGGGCGAACGCTGCAGCTCGTTGGTGAGCTTATCGGTAGCCTGGTTGACCTTGGCCGAGAGCTCCTGCAAACGACGGGGCACGCGCACGCTCCAGCCCTTGTCGCGGAAGTGGCGCTTAATCTCGCCCAAGATGGTGGGCGTGGCAAACGTCGTGAACTCGAGTCCGCGCTCAGGATCAAAGCGATCGATAGCCTTGAGCAAGCCCAAGTACCCGACCTGCAAAAGGTCATCGAGCGGCTCGCCGCGGTTCTTAAATTTGTTGGCAAGAAACCTTACCAGGTTCATATGGGACATGACGAGCTGCTCGCGAGCATCCGGATCGCCGGTCTCCTTATAACGACGAAACAGCTCGCGGGTTTTCTCCTTGTCCCAAGCGGTCTTGCCGCTCCGGGAACGTTCGGTCATATTAGATATCCGCCTTGAGGTCGAGGGAAAGCGTTAGGGGCGCCGCAGTCTTTTCGTAGGAATCGCACACGCTTGCAAGAATGAGCTCGGCATACACAGCAGCCTGGTCATCCTCGTCGACGGTGGCCTGTTCCCCAAAGGTAAAGGTCATGCCGACGTGAGATTCGTCCACATCGAAATTGATCGTGATGTCGTCGCAGTCGACCGCGGTGCACCCAAAGATGAAGGCTTCCTCGGCAGCCATGCGGATATCCTCGATGCGATCGACGGACATAGAGCACAGGGCGCCGACGTTGGCGGCCGTCATGCGCACCAAGCGCGCGAGACGAGGATCACCGGCAACGCTCAGCGTGATGGGGCAGGTTGCTTCACTACTCATCGAAGGACTCCTCGGAGGTCTCGGCAGGCGTATAGGTGTAATACTGAGCAGGCTTGGCTGCGGGCTCCTGAACATCATCGTCGTCAGCAGCGGCCTCGTCCCCGGCTTCGCCAATTAGGACGCGCTCAGTCGGCTGCTCGGCTTCGGCGGCAGCGGAAAGTTTGCGCTCGGCGTCGGCTGCGGGGGCTTTCACCTTATTAAAGAGCTTCTGAACGGCACCAGCCGCAGAATCAGTCACGCTCGATACGGCATTACTGGCCTCGGCCATGCTGCCCGTAACCTCGGAAATGTCGCGAACGACCGCCTCAACCTCAACGAGGTTAGACGTCAGGGCGTCAACGGCAGTCTTGCTCGACTTGAGGAGCGGCTCCATCTGGGCAAGTGCCGGCGTAAGCTCGTCAACGGCGCCATCGAGCTTTGCCACCACGGGCTGTGCCTCGGCGAGCGTATTATTGAGGTCGCTCACCGTCTTGTCGAGCGAGTCGACGACGGTGCGGGTCTTGCGCAGCGTGAGCGCGAGCTCGACAACAGCCCACACGCCGGCAACGGCGAGCACCAGCAGGGCGATTTGAATGGGACTCATACAAGCCTCCCGAAGGAATCGAAATACAGACGTTTTTCATGGTACCCCAAAGAAGGGCAAAGATACCCAAAGGGAATGTGCGAGGCGCCAATGGCCTACTTGGGAGCGTTGCCGCTACGGTCGCGCTCGCTTTGCTCCACACGCCACTCTTCCCAACCGCGGCCGGCAGGCTGCCAGAACGCGCCGCGCTCCAACCCCTCGGGCAAATAGCGCTGATCGACCCAGCCTTCGGGATAATCGTGCGGGTACTTGTATACACCATACTCGTCGCTGCCGGGACGGTGACGATCGCGCAGGTAACTCGGCACCTCGCGAAGACCACTGCTGTGGATATCGGCCAGCGCCGCATCGATCGAGGCCTCGCACGCGTTGGACTTAGGCGCCAGGCACACATAGAGCGCAGCCTGAGCCAGGTTGATGCGACACTCGGGATAGCCAATGACCTCGGCAGATTTAAATGCGGCATGTGCCACCAAAAGCGCCTGCGGGTCGGCGTTGCCAACATCCTCGGAAGCCTGAATAATAATGCGGCGAGCGATAAACTTGGGATCCTCCCCTGCATCGATCATGCGCGCGAGCCAATAGATCGTGGCATCGGGGTCGCTGCCGCGCATAGATTTAATAAACGCACTGATAATGTCGTAGTGCATGTCACCGTTTTTGTCATACGAAAAACCACGACGCGGATTGGCGATCTTCACGTCATCCACGGTAATGGGATAGCGTTCCCCCGCCGCCGGCGCTGGCGTTCCCTCGGTATCGGGACGCGTAACGGCAATCTCACTCGCAAGCTCGAGCGTCGTGAGCGCCGAGC
Organism: Collinsella sp.; assembly: GCA_019419455.1. GTDB lineage: Bacteria > Actinomycetota > Coriobacteriia > Coriobacteriales > Coriobacteriaceae > Collinsella. Next base: position 87,142 of record DXZW01000048.1, read on the forward strand.
GCGCATCACCCGCGGCCAGCGTGCAAATGGTCTTGACTGTATCCTCATCGGCCGAGAACTTACCGTTTAAACCCTGCGGCGCCTCGAGCGCACGCTCAATGAGCATGGCGATATCCTCGTCCTTCAGGTGCTCAAGCTCTACCACACGCCCACGCGAGAGCAATGCCGAGTTGACCTCAAAGTACGGGTTTTCCGTCGTGGCGCCAATCATAATGACGGTGCGGTTCTCGACCGCATGCAGCAGGGCATCTTGCTGCGACTTCGAAAAGCGATGGATCTCATCGATAAACAGAATGGTGCGGCGGTCGTAGGTGTTCAGACGGGTCTTAGCCTCATCGATTACGCGGCGCAGGTCCTTCACAGTGCCCGTCACGGCGCTGACCTCGACAAACTCGCTCTTGGTATGGTTGGCGATAATGTGGGCCAGCGTCGTCTTGCCCGTGCCAGCCGGGCCGTACAGAATCACGCTCGACAGCACGTCATGCTCAATCGCGGCGCGCAGCCACGAGCCCTTACCGACGGCCTTTTGCTGGCCCACATACTCGTCGAGCGAATTGGGGCGCATACGCACCGCAAGCGGCGCATTTTTAAAGGAGCGCTCGCGCGTCGAAGCAGAAAAAAGGTCGTCCATAGCCATCCCGTGCATTAATCAAAATCGTTGTTGACCAATAGTATACCGAAAGGATACGAACTACCGTTCGTTAATATAGGTGCGGTGCGGAAACTTTAGACCTGGGAACAATTTGCTCGTCAGCTCGCAGAAATAACCATCCGTCATGCTTGCGATGTAATCGACGACGGCCTGATCCTTGTCGTCCTGCCAGGCATAGGTGCGATCGTAGTAGGAAAGCTGCTGCTCAATGCGCGAAACATGATGCTTAAAGATGTAAGAGAACTCGTCGCCTTTATTTAGATCCTGCAGGCAACGGTCGTAGAGTTTTTCGAATGCCTCGCGCAACTCCGCCTCGGAATCGCCCTCGATGCCGCCCTTGCTGTAGATCTTCTCGTAGTTCTCGCGCTTGGCCCGGCGGATTTCCTCAAACAGGTCCTCGCTCATCTCGATACGCGGTTTACCGTAACTATGTTCCACGATATCGATGGAGGCGTGTGTGAGGATCCAACTGTTGTAGGCACCGCCCCGGTCATCATCAAAAGCGTCGGGCGAAAGCAGGCCCGCCGCGATCGCATCCTGACGGTCACGACCGACGTAGGCGAGGATGTCCGAAATGCGAACGACGCAGCCCTCGAGCGTCATGGGACGCAGGTGCTCAATAGCGCCATAGCCTGTGGCGATACAGTCCTCAACCGTCTGATCGAACTGGTCAAAGGAGCTCATGTCCGAGAGCTCAAACGCACGCTGCTCGTACTCGCCGTTATGGCATAGAACGCCGTCGAGCGTCTGGAGTGACACGTTGCGGCCGTACAGCGCGTCGAGCACGCGGACCGACTGCACGTTATGGAAAAAATAACGCCTCGTACGCTCATGATAGATATCGTTGAGGAAGCGCTCGCCGGCATGGCCGAAAGGCGTGTGTCCCAAGTCATGACCCAGGCCAATCGCCTCGATCAGATCGCAATTGAGCCCCAGGGCGCGACCGATATCGCGCGCAATGCGGGAGACAAGCTGCACGTGCAAACCGCGGCGTGACAGATCGTCATTGCTACGGAAACTAAAGACTTGCGTTTTGCCCGCATAACGGGTGTACGCCGGAAGATGAAGTATCTTTTCGGTATCGCGCATAAACGCCGGACGCATAAGCGTGCCTTTGTCGGCGGCGCGATCAATACGACGAATGACCTGATCGTCGTTGCAACGATACGGGTTGACATAGCCCGAAGCACGATCGGCGGCAATGCGCTCGACAAGTTCGGGCGACAACGCCGAGGGAATACGGTCCATGCGCGCCTTAATGACGGCCGTTTCTTGATTAGTTGCCATGGCATGCTCCTTAAGAAGAATGCGCAATCGGTTACAATGTGCAGCCCACGACCTCGATTATGGCAAAAATCGGCACTAGAAACGGGAGCAATGGCAGAGAACGCGTTTTTGCGAAGAGGCAGGAGAGGGCCAGCACCAGGAGCGCGACGGCAAATGCCACGATGCCGCCCAGAGGGTCGAGCGTGCAAAGGGCAAAGAGCGCCTTGGCGTCCCCCATGCCAATGCCGGGAGCGTGGCGAACACGACGCCAGAGCAACTCGGTAAGCACAAGGGCAAGGCAGACGATGAGAGCAAGACCGGCATGGTCAAGCGCCGTGTTAACGCCCTCGTCGAGCCAGACGCCTGCAAACGCCGCCACCGCACACGCACCGGCAAGCGCATTCGGAAACCGCCGCTCACGGGCATCAATCGCCGCGCCGGCAAAGATGCAAATCCAAAACGGGATATAGACCATCGAACACCTCCTTGGGCAGCAGCTCAAACGCAAAAACCACCACAAAGGTGCCTGTCCCCTTTGTGGTGGTTTTGGTGGTGGTTATTTGGCGCCTTGCATGACCTCGTCGAGGGTAACGCTTACGGCGTGCTGCGTCGGCACCCAGTCGACCTTTAGGAACAGAGCAGCCACCGTGATGGGGATATAGCTGAACATAAAGATCGGGAAGGTAAACAGGTTGGTCACCAGACGCCACTTTTGCGCGCAGTGAATATGCTTGTACTCAAAGATGGTCGTGAGCAGCGCAAGGATAAAGAAGGTCTGGTACATCATCGCGAAGGTCATAATGAGCGAGGCGGCACAAGCCTGCATCTCGACTTCGGTAGCCAAGAAGCCGTGTGAGAGTCCACCCACGATGAGGAACGTCGCGTTGGCGAGCATGGAAATCAGGGACAGAAGCATGCCCGGAGCGATGGTCATAAACATGTCATATGCGGCAAAGCGATGATAGCAAAACGTCGATTTGACCAGATGCTTACCGTAGGTAAAGAACACCTGGTAGAAGCCCTTGGTCCAGCGCATACGCTGCTTCCAAGACGCTTTAAACGTCACGGGTTGCTCGTCAAAAAACTCCGCCGGCGCATAGCCAATGCGAATGCCGTGAATGGCGCAGAACGTGGTGAACTGAATATCCTCGGTCAGCGTGTGGAACTGCCAGCCGTGCATACCCTCGATAACACTGGCGGAGATGAGGTAGCCCGAACCCGAGACGGCACAGGACGTCTTGCAGATATTACGCGCGTTGTTAAGGAAACGCGCCTCGCGCAGGTACCAAGTGGCGTTGGCAGCCGAGATCCACGAGCTGCCAAAGTTCTTGGAGTTGCGGTAGCTTGTGACCACATGGAATCCCTGGTCAAAGGCGTCATTCATCTTGGAGACGTAATCGCGGGAGATAACGTTGTCGGCATCGAAGATAAAGTAGCCCTCAAAGGTATCGGGATACTCGTTAAGAATGCGGTCAAAACCAAAGTCCATGACCCAGCTCTTGCCTTTACGGGCCAGGTCGTTTCGCTCGTACACGACAGCGCCCGCCTCGCGCGCGAGCTGCGCGGTGTTATCGGTGCAGGCATCGGCGACGACAAAGACCTCGATGAGCTCGGACGGATAATCCTGGTCCTTGATGGAGCGAACGAGGTTGGCGATAACGGCCTCCTCGTTGTGTGCTGCAATAAAGAAGGCATACCGGTGGAGTTTTTTGGCCTTGGGAGGCGCGACCTCGCCGCGGAGAGCACCGATGACAAAGAAGACCACCTGGTACAAGAAGCAGACCGTGAGCAGCGTGACGACAATCTGGTTGAAGATCACGATGGGTGTGTTGGTTTGTAAAAAGGCGAGCATGCAGGCTCCCAGGAACGCGTTACGTAAACAACCGTATATCTTACCGCAGGCTAGGGGCGTTCAAGAAACCACCTAATACTGGCTAGGCTTCGAGCAGGCCGAGCTGCGGTACGATTTCGTCGCCGGCAGCAGTGCGACCAAGCGAACGCGGGGCCAGGTCGTCAAGAACCGCAGCGAGATCCCACGGCAGCTCGTCGCGGCGCTCAATGCGCTCCCCCGTCACGGGATGATCGAACGCTACGCGCCAGGAATGGAGGAATTGCCTGGTCAGACCCTGATCGGCGCGTGCATCGCACTTGCCGTAGAGCGGATCGCCCACGCAGGCGTGGTTGATATGGCGCATGTGCACGCGAATCTGATGCGTGCGACCGGTAAACAGGTGACACTCAACGAGTGTGTAGCCGTCATCAAAGCGCGTGGAATCAAAACGCTCAAGGACCTTGAAGGTCGTGATGGCTTGGCGCGCAAAGGGATCGTCCGAAACCGCCATCTTCACGCGGTCGCGCGTCGATCGGGCAATACCGGTGTTGATGGTGCCCTCGTCCATGGCGATGTGCCCGTGAACGAGCGTAATGTAGCGGCGGTCGAGCGTGCGCGTACGGATAAGATTTTGGAGCGCGCGCTGGGTGTCGTCGTCCTTTGCCGCAAGCATAAGACCTGAGGTATCGCGATCCAAACGATGCACGATACCGGGGCGGTCCTCGCCCTGCACGGTGCCCAGATGGTCGATACCACAGTGATAGACCAGGGCATTCGCGAGCGTACCGCTCTCATGACCATGCGCAGGATGGCACACCAGGCCGCGCTGCTTGGAGAGCACGATGAGATAGTCGTCCTCGTAGCGAATGTCGAGCGGGATGGCCTCGGGAATCACATCGGTGGGATCGTGCGGCTCGGGCAAATCAACCGAAATACGGTCACCGGCTCGCACGGCGTACTTTTTGGACAGGCAGGTCTCGCCATTGACCACTACGGCCCCACCCTCAATCAGATGCGCGCAGGCAGAGCGCGTAGGGCAGCCGTCATTGGCGCCCAGATAGGCGTCAAGACGCTGACCAGCGGCATCGTCGGCAACAAGGATATGGATGTCGGCCATTAGCGCTCATTCCTTTCACGAATCTTGCGGGCACGCTCCCCACGTTGTTTAGCCTTGCGCTTGGCGCGGGCCTCATCACGGGCGTTAAGCTCGGCGGTCGCATCGACCTCACGGGCCGCGGGGCTCAAGAACATGTAACCGAAGAGGGCGAGCACTACACCGACCGTAATGCCGATATCGGCCACATTGAAGACGGGGAAGTCGATGAAGGTGGTGGCAATAAAATCGGTCACGAAGCCAAAGGCCAAACGATCGATTGCGTTACCGATAGCACCGCCCGCAACCATCGCCATGCCCACAACCTCAAGATGGGCAAGCTGGGGTGCACGAACGAGGTACACAAAAATAGCGATAATGACCGCCAACGCCAGCACGGCAAACGCGATGCCATGCCCCTCGCCCATGCTAAAGGCGGCACCGATATTGCGGACAAACATAAAGTCGATGACACCAGGGATGACGGTCACATGCAAAGCGTCGCCCACGGCACGAACCGCAAACTTGGTCAGCTGGTCAAGAAGCAGCACAACCAGCGCCATCCCACCAGCAACACCCAACCGCCAACGCAAAGGCGGCGTCATATCCCCAGTACGACCCAAATCAATCCCCTACCCTCAAGAACATCGAATTACGTTTAACGCAAATCAATATCTTATATTGACCAGCAACGAAATAGCCGATGATTCGTTACCAACAGCGAAAACCCGCCAGAGCGAGCAAGGTGCCTTGAAGCAAGGCGGCATAGACCTTCTGGTCATGCCGCCGAAGCTGAAAGGCAGATTGCCGCTCTGGCGGGTTTGCAGCGTCAACCTGTTACGCGGTTTGGTAAAACCGCGTAACTACAAAGCGTTCGCACACCTCTCGCAGATGTGAGCGTGGCCGTTGTACTCGCCGACGGTGGTGCGGTAGTTCCAGCAACGGTCGCAGCACTCGCCCTCAGCAGCCTCGATGGCAACGGAGAGCTCCTCGCCCTGGGTCAACTCAACATCGGAGACGATGTAGAACTCGGCCAGGTCGACGGCCTTGTCGCCGGTCAGCAGCGCGTACATCTCGGCGGGAACGACCGCCTTGACGCGGACCTGCTGGCTCTTGGTGAAGGTACCGGCGGAGCGGGCGTCCTCAAGGGCCTTGGTCACGGCGCTACGGAGCTCGAGTGAAGCCTCGAGCACGCCCTCGAACTCATTGGCCTCGTCGACCGTGATGGGCGACTTGTACCAATCGAGCAGCGCGGCGTACTTCTGGTGGTCGACGCAGCCGGCGGGCGCATAGGCCATGGCCTCATCGACGGTGTAGGACAGGATCGGCTGCAAATCGCGCATGAGCATCGAGAAGAGCTCGGCGAGCACGGTCTGGGCGCTGCGGCGCTCGAGCGAGCCGGGCTTTTCGCAGTACAGACGGTCCTTCAGGGCGTCGAGGTACACGTTGGAAAGCTCGGTAACCACGAAGTCGTAGAGCGCACGGTAGGCGCGCGGGAACTCGTAGCTGGCGTAGGCATCGTCGACCTCGGCCTGAACCTGGGTCAGACGGGCAACCATGAGCTTGTCGAGCGGCAGCAGGTCGGCAAAGGCGACGCCGTCGGTCTCGGGCTCAAACTGACCCTCGAGCTCGGAGAGCAGGAAGCGCAGCGTGTTGCGGAAACGACGGTAGGCATCGGACGTACGAGCAAGGATCTCGTGGTCGATGGAGACATCGGAGCTGGTATCGACCGAGGCGACCCACAGGCGGATGATGTCGGCGCCCATCTCATCACAGACCTTGTTGGGGTCGATGACGTTACCGAGCGACTTGGACATCTTGCGGCCCTGGCCGTCGAGCGTGAAGCCCTGCGAGACGACCGCCTTGTACGGAGCATGGCCGTTGGCACCCACCGACGTGAGCAGCGAGCTCTGGAACCAACCGCGATGCTGGTCGGAGCCCTCAAGATACACGTCCGCCGGATACTCCAGCTCGGGGCGATACTCGCAGACGGCCTTCCAAGACACGCCGGAGTCCCACCACACGTCGAGGATATCCTTATCGGCCTTGAGGTGATGGCCACCGCACTTGGGGCAGACGCAGGCCTCGCCCAGGTAGCTCTCGGGAGCGTCGGTGAACCAGGCGTCGGAGCCCTTCTCATGGAAGAGCTTGATGACGGCGTCGAGCGTGGCATCGTTCATGACCTTCTCGCCGCAGTCGGCGCAGGTGTAGCTGGGGATAGGCACGCCCCAGTTGCGCTGACGGCTGATGCACCAGTCGGGACGCTGCTCGACCATGGCACCGATGCGGTTGGCCGCGTGGGCCGGATACCACTTGACGTTCTCGCGGACCTCTTTGCCAGCCTGCTCACGCAAACCGGTCTTGTCCATCGAGACAAACCACTGGTCGGTAGCACGGAAGAGCACCGGGTGCTTGCAGCGCCAGCAGTGCGGATAGCTGTGCGCGATCTTCTTCTCGAGGACCAGGGTGCCGCGCTCGCGCAGGAACTCGATGATGTGCGGGTTGGCCTCATCGGTATCCATACCGCTGAAGGGGCCACCGGTGCCAAACTCCTCACCGGTGTAGAACTTGCCGTCGTCATCGACCGGCATGCAGATGTCGGTGATGCCCTCCTTGAGGCAGGCAAAGTAGTCGTCGACGCCGTGGCCGGGCGAGTTGTGGACGATACCGGTACCGTCATCGACACCGACGTAATCCGCCAGCAGCGCCACGCCCTCAACGCCGTCAAAGATCGGCTGCTTGTAGTGGATGTGGTGGAAGGTCTCGGCGGGAACCACGTAGGGCTTGCCGTCGACCATGACCGGGGTGTACTCCCAACCAAACTCCTCACAGCACTTGGGAGCCAGGCCCTCAAGCATGACCTCGGCACGACCCTCGTGCTCAACGGCGACATAGGCGGCGCCGGGCTTAAGGGAAACGGCCTGGTCGGAGGGGATGGTCCACGGCGTGGTCGTCCAGATGATAAAGTCGACCGGGCCGTCGAAGTTCTCGAGGCCGGCGGGCTTGGAGGTCATCTCAAAGCGCACGAAGATGGACGGGCTCGTCTCATCGGAGTACTCGATCTCGGCCTCGGCGAGTGCGGTGTGGCAGTGCTTGCACCAGTGAACCGGCTTGTGGCCGCGATAGATCATGCCCTTATCGAACATGGACTTGAAGACCTCGATGTCGGCGGCGTCATGCTGGTGATAGAGCGTCAGATATGGGTTGTCCCAGTCGCCGAGCACGCCCAGGCGACGGAAGCCGGCCTTCTGCAGCTCGATGTTCTCGACAGCGAACTTGTTGCAGAGCTCACGGATCTTGGCCGTGGAAGTCTGGTTGAACTTCTCGGTGCCGAGCTTCTCCTCGACCTTGTGCTCAATCGGCTGACCGTGGCAGTCCCAACCGGGGACATAGGGAACCTCATAGCCCTGCATCATCCAGTAACGGTTGATCATGTCCTTGGAGATCTTGTTCATGGCGTGGCCGATGTGGATCGGGCCGTTGGCGTACGGAGGGCCGTCGTGCAGCACGAACTTCTTGTGACCCTCGTTCTTCTTCAGAACCTGCTCGTAGACCTTGTTGTCCTGCCAGTCCTTGAGTCGCTTGGGCTCGGACTTGGAAAGACCGGCACGCATGGGAAAACCGGTCTTGGGCAGATTCATCGTCTGCTTGTACTCGTTTGCCACGGTACCCCTTTCATGTCGTGGGCGCGCACGCCCTCTGGGCACCAAAAAAGCGCCCGTCCCTACAAGCTGGGACGAAGCGCCACAAAACGGGCCGTGTGCCCGCAAAAGCTCTTCGCTTAACCACCCAGCTTAGATGCCCTCGCCCGCGTATTCGCGCGCTCGCATCCGTTACTCGGCTGGTCTGTATCGACGACCATCTCGGCGATGTCTACTAAGACGTGTCTGCACGACGCGTCCGTTGGGACCGCAGCTCCGGGGTGATTTTCATCGGTCGCATGCGCGGGTTCTCAGCACTCCCCGCTCTCTGTAGCATGCGGATGGCCGACTACTCGTCCCCATCAACGCTTATGCGGAGTATGCTAGCACGTTCCGCGCCAGCGAAAAACCCTCAACATCGGTTTCATACTTTAGTAATTTCTCACGGTCGCAAGCACTCACTTGGAGCAAAATGCCTGTAAGCACTTTATCGAACGAAAGAAGGTTGCTATGCGCACGATTGGGATGAGCGATTATACCGTCGGCGAAGACTGCTTTGACGAGCTGCCCGGAGCGCTGGCCGAATACGGAGCGACCAAGGTCGCAATCATCGGTGGCAAGCGGGCACTGGCCGCAGCACTTCCCGGTATCGAAGCTGTGCTGGAAGGTACCGACGTCGAGATTCTAGAGACGCGCGTCTACGGTACCAACAGTACACGCGCCAATATCGCCAAGGTCGTAAACTCCCCCGCCTGCCAGGAAGCCGACGTGCTTATCGCATGCGGCGGCGGCAAGGCGCTCGACACCATGAAGACGGCGGCCATCGAGCTCAAGAAGATCGTCTTTACGGTGCCGACGATCTGCTCCAACTGCTCGGCCGCGACCGCCATTGCCGTCGTCTACAACGACGACGGCTCGCTCGAGGGCTATTCGTACCCCAACCGCCCCGCGCACATCTTCATCAACCCCAAGATCATCGCCGAGGCTCCGGCGGAGTACTTCTGGGCGGGCGTGGGCGATGCCCTGTCCAAGCAGCCCGAGGTCGAGTACGCCACGAGCGCCGGCAACCTGGAGCACACCGCAGGTCTTGGCCTGGCGCTCGCACACACCTGCTCCGAGCCGCTGTTTACCTATGGCGTGCAGGGTCTTGAGGACGTTCGCCAGAACCTGTCGACCGAAGCCGTCAAGCAGATCGCGCTCGATATCGTGGTCAACACGGGCTACGTCTCCAACCTGACCAACCAAAACGATTACTACTACAACTCGAGCGTGGCGCACGCGTTCTACAACGCTTCCTGCAGCATTCCGCGCGAGGGCTCCTACCTGCACGGCGAGGTCGTGAGCCTGGGTGTGCTGGTACTGTTCGCCTATACGGGCGATACCGAGAACCTTGAGCGCTACGCCGCCTTTAACAATCAGATGGGCCTGCCCGTGACGCTTGAGCAGGTCGGGCTTTCCGAGGCTGATATCCCTGCCCTGTGCGAGTACGCGCACGCCACCAACGAATGGAAGCAAGGCAACCCGGAGCCCTTCACCGACGAGAAATTCGCCGCCGCCATCAAGGCCGCCAACGCTTACGGCCACACGCTCTAGGACTGACCCAAAACCACCACAAAGGGGACGGGCACCTTTCTGGTGGTTTTTTATTGCTCCAGCATTCAGTTCGTACTCGAACCCGATTCTTTACGAGAAAGGGTTCGGGTACGTTTTTTGTTTATCGGAAATTCTGCGGAAGGACTACTCGGAACGGTAAACAGAAACGAACAGAGGCAGGGTATCATCGTGGTGATGGTATCCTGCCTTTTGTTTTGCAGGATCAAGGTCGCTTTATGCGAACTTGATCGCCACTTATATGGCGCATTGATGGCAATTGCTTCGTACGTGCATACCGGGAGCCTGTACACCTCTGGCAAGGCGTAGCACACTAGACTTTGTTCCAAAGTCCGTGTGCTAAGGGGGCAGGCCCCTTAGAATTCCTGTGGAGTGTGTACGCACGTACGCAGGAAAACGGCAAAATTTCGCTATATCAGGGCGTTCTTTCATTGGAGAGTATGGTATACACGGCTTAGTTCAACAAATAAGAATTTATATATAAAGGAGAATACTGATGAAACTGTTTTTATGTTCTCACTTTTCAAGTGTAGGAAGTCTGATTAAGGAAGAAGTTGAAAGTAAAAAAGTCGCATTTATTCCAACAGCTTCGCTGCGTGAAGGCTACACCGGTTATGTCGGCTCGGCTCGAAAATTATTCAAAAAGTTGGGAGCAATCGTAACTGAAATTGATATTTCAACGGAGGCTTATTCAACGATACAGTCTGTTTTTGAAGATGCAGATGTGATATATTTTACCGGCGGAAATTCTTTCTTCCTTATGGACCAGCTCCGTAAAACGGGAACGGATGAGCTGTTGAAGAAAGAATTGGCAAAGGGAAAACTGATGATCGGTGAATCGGCAGGTGCGATTATATGCGCTCCAACCATCCAATATATTGAACAAATGGATGAAAAGCCGGAGGACTACTCACAAGAAGATGATGCAGGGCTTGATTTGATTGATTTCTATGTTCTTCCGCATTATCTTACAGCACCATTTAAGAAAGTTACCGAGAAAATAATAACTGAGTTTTCGGATTTGAATCTATGCCCAATTAACAATCGTCAGGGAATTGTAATTGATGGTGAAGGTTCAAAGGTTATTTGCAAAGAGTAATTTAAAATTCCAGTTTGCTGCACTCGTTCCTAGCAGGGTTTGAGGCAGGCACGCCCCAACAAGAAGCCGTCCCAAAGGGGCAAGAATGGGGACTGCGGACGATTTCTTGGACCGTTACGCGGCCCTTCCCAGCGCGGAGCGGAACTCGGCCGGCGTGCGGCCGCCGAGCGCATCGCTGCGCCTCTCCGTATTGTATCGGCCGATCCAGCCCCCGAGTTCCTCGATGAAGCGGGCGGGGGTCCAGTCCGACCAGTCCCTGCCGTGCCAGAACTCCTTCTTGAGCAGGCCGAAGAAGCCCTCCATCGCCGCGTTGTCCGGGCTGCAGCCCTTGGCGGACTGGATTGGCTACGCTGATGTGGACAGTTCCGGGAGAGGCGCAAGAGACGGGAAGGCCGTGTGCGCGTTCCTGCGCGAGGACCGCGGGGAGGGACTGCCTGGGTACGGCACCTGTCAACTCGGTCTACGTCTTTGATGACCGGGTCGTACTCAATATCAACTTCACGGATGATGCCAAAACGGTCACCCGTGAGGAAGTGTTGGATTCGAGTGCTGTGGACAATGTTCCAGCATGCTGGGATCGAACTCGCTAGCCGGAATCACACGGTACCCGTGGCGCAGGAGCAGGTCGACGAAAACACCGTTGCCCGCGGTGAGCGTACCGCTAAAGGTGCCGTCGTAGATGTGACCCGCACCGCACGAGGGGCTGCGGTCCTGAAGGATGCACGCGACTATCTCTTCCGGTCCGCCCGCCTGCTCGCACATATCGAGCGCACGTTGGGCACCCAGGCGAAATTCGCGATCAACCGAGATGCCCTCGCAGGTACGAACCTCGCCGTTCACAATCTCGGACGGCTTGCGCGGCGTGGGAAGACCCCCAAAGACCTCAGGACACACCAAGAGGACCTCGGTCCCCGTGCGCTCGCAGGCCTCGACCAACTCTCGATGATAGTTGTCGAGCCCGTTATACTTGCAGCTCTCGCCCATCAAGCAGGCACTTACCACGATCTTCATATACAACTCTCCCTACGCAAAACGCCCCATTTGAGATGGACACTCAAATGGGGCGATTGAGACTGCGCAACCAGTATTACTGCTGCTTCGGCATCAGCGGATTCTCGCGCGTGAGGAGATTCATAAACTCCTCGCCCGTGATCGTCTCCTTCTTGTACAGATAACGAGCCAGCTCGTGGAGCTTGAACTTGTTCTCCTTCAGGATCTGCAGAGCGCGGTCGTGCGCGTCCTCGATCAGCTTGGCGACAATTGCGTCCACGCGCTCGGCCGTACCGGGGGCGCAGGTGAGCGACGTGTCCTGGTTGAGATACGCATTCTGCACGGTACCGAGCGCCATCATGCCAAACTCATCGGACATACCAAAGCGCGTCACCATGTTGCGGGCGAGCTTGGTGGCCTGCTCGATATCGTTGGCGGCGCCGGTCGTCATCTCACCAAAGATGAGCTCCTCGGCGGCACGTCCGCCGCAGTAGACGGCGAGCTTGTCCAGGACCTCCTGGCGTGTGGTCAGGAAGCGCTCATCCTCCTCAACCTGCATGGTATAGCCCAGAGCGCCGCTCGTGCGCGGCACGATGGTAATCTTGGTGACCGGCGCAGACCCCTTCTGGCGGGCGGCGACGATAGCATGGCCGATCTCGTGGTAGGAAACGACCTGCTTCTCGTGGTCGGACAGCACCGTGGACTTACGCTGCTGTCCGGCGATAACGACCTCCACCGACTCCTCAAAATCGTCCTGCGTGGCACGCTTGCGCCCCTCGCGGACGGCACGTAGGGCGCCCTCGTTGATGATGTTGGCCAGGTCGGCGCCCGAGGCGCCGGGCGTGGCGCGGGCAATCGCGGACAGGTCGATCGGTGGCTGCGTCTTCACGCTCTTCGCATGCAGCTCGAGGATGTTCTTACGGCCGGTCAGGTCGGGCAGCTCGACGGGGATGCGGCGGTCAAAACGACCGGGGCGCAGCAAGGCCGGGTCAAGGCTGTCGGGGCGGTTGGTAGCGGCGAGGACGACGATGCCCTTGTGGTTATCAAAGCCGTCCATCTCGGTCAGCAACTGGTTGAGCGTTTGCTCGCGCTCGTCGTTGCCGCTAAAGCCGCCGCCATCGCGCTTCTTGCCGATCGTGTCGATCTCGTCGATAAACACGATGCACGGGGCCTTTTCCTTGGCCTGCTTAAACAGATCGCGAACCTTAGCGGCGCCGCGGCCGACAAACATCTCGACGAACTCAGAGCCCGAAATGCTAAAGAACGGAACGCCCGCCTCGCCGGCAACAGCCTTGGCAAGCAAGGTTTTACCGGTACCCGGAGGGCCGACAAGGAGGGCACCGCGCGGCAGCTTGGCGCCGATCTCCTCGTAGCGCTGCGGCTTCTCCAGAAAGTCGACGACCTCCTTAAGGGATTCCTTGGCCTCTTCCTGGCCTGCAACATCCTTAAAGGTCACGCCCACATCTTTGGAGGCGATAACGCGAGCGCCGGACTTACCCAGTCCGCCGCCGCCAAAGCCACCACCGCCAAAGTTCATCGACGGACCGTCATCGCCCATGGCCTTCTTCATACGGCGGTTGAGCCACCAGCCGATGAGGAAGAAAATCGCCATGGGAAGAATGAGGGTGAGCAGGTAGTAGGTCATCAGACCCGAGTTCTTATCGGGAACGACCGACTCAAGCGAGGCGCCAGATTCAAGCACGCGATCGGTAAAGCCCGCATCATTCGGCACACCGGTCGTCTTGTAGGCGATGTTCTCGTCCTCGCCCTTCTTGGTGTAATAAATCGTGTAATCGTCCGTGTTGTACTCAACCTTGTCAACGCTCTTCTTATCGAGCGCTTTGACAAACGTCGAGTAATCGGTCTTCGTAATCTGCTGCGTGTGACCGATGTTGGGGAACAGAACGGTCGAGAGCACGAGGTAGACGACGAAGGCGATGAGCACGTAGAGGATCATATTCCGTCTACGTTTGTTGTCATCCATCTCCATCTGCTTGAACTCCATCTACTGGGGTTGATAATGCTAACTAGAATACCCAACCCGGACGGCGATAAACCGACGCCGGGCACGAAAGGACAGAGATGGCATCACTTGAAGTCGGCAAGGTTCAGATCTATACGGGCGACGGCAAGGGCAAAACCACGGCTGCGCTGGGATTGGCGATGCGCGCCAAAGGTTATGGGCTCGACGTACTCATGCTGCAGTTTGCCAAGAAGCTGCACTGCGCCGAGCACGACGCCGCGCCGCGCCTGGGACTGCGCATTGTACAGGCCGATCGCGACACACCCGAGGCCTGCGCCGAGCAGATCATGGAGCTCGCACGCGAGCAGATATCACAGGTCGACGTTCTGATTTTGGACGAACTCGGCGATGCGATGCGCCGCGGATTCGTGACGCGCGAGGATGTGGAGGGGCTGATCGCGCTGAAGCCTGCCACCACGGAGCTCGTGCTCACCGGCCGCGGGCTGCTGCCTCTCGCGGACCTCGCCGACCTAGTCACCGAAATGCGCCCCGTCAAACACTACTTCGACGAAGGCCTCCTAGCCCGCCAAGGCATCGAATACTAATTGATCCGAAGGGGACGGAGGAAAACGGATCATCGACATCACGACGGAGAGCAATGATCCGTTTTCCTCCGTCCCCAAGGGATCATTTGGCGGTGGCGCGGCCGAGCCAGTTGCCGCTGTGGTGGTAGATGGTAAACATCGTGGCCGTGATGAGCCAGGTTACGGGGTAAACCAATAGCAGGTGCTCAAGCGACGGATCAAACGGCATGATCGCAAACACCCAGATCACCCTGAGCACGACGGTGCCAAAAATCGTGAGCAGCATGGGCTGCAAGCTCACACCGGCACCGCGAATGGAGCCCGACGCGTTTTCGATAATCGAGTAGATCGCGTAGAACGGCGCGATAAAATGAAGGATCGTCGTGGTATACGCCGAAATCGAAGCATCGTCGACAAACAGACGCGACAACGGACCCGAGAACACCAGCAGCACGGCAGACAGGCCACCAATGAGCATAAACGACAGCACGAGCGAAGTATGGTAGCCCTTGCGCATGCGCTCGTAGTTGCGCGCTCCAAAGTTCTGTGCCGAGAACGTGGTGATCGAAACGCCAAGCGCCTCGGTAACCATCCAGACAATGCCATCTAAGCGGCCCGAAAGACCCCACGCCGTGGTGACATCGGCGCCAAACGAGTTGACCGACACCTGAATCAAAACGTTGGAAATCGAATACGCAGCAGACTGAAAACCAAGCGGCAGACCACACGAGATCATGCTCTTACAAATGCCAGGATCAATGCCGAGTTTGGACAGCGAAAGCCGCCACGCACCCGGTGCGTGCATCATGCGAATCACGATCATCGTGGCGTTGGAGCAAATGGTCAGCGCCACCGCGATGCCGCAGCCCAGAGCCTCCATATGAAGCACGGCAACGAAGATGACATCCAGCACCGCATTAACAAGGCAGCCGGAAGCGATGATCACAGCAGGTCCGCGCGTGTCGCCCACGGCGCGCAGCAGTGCTGTTCCCATATTGAGCAGCAGCGCCGCAACCATAGCGGCAAAATAGCAACGAGCATAGGCCACGCCCTCGGCCAATAATTCATGCGGTGTGTTCATAAGCACCAGCATGGGCTCAACGAACACTATGCCAAGAATCGAGAAAACGATACCGCCCACCAGCGCGAGGGTCATGGCCGTATGGACCGAACGACTCAGTCGCTCATCATCGTGCTGGCCAAAAAACTGGCCCGTAATGACCGCGCAGCCGGCACCGACGCCGACACAAAAGCCAATGCAGAGCTCCGTAAGCACCATCGTGGCCTGAATGCCACCCAGAGCGAGCTTGCCGCCAAACTGACCGACGATATAGGTACCGATAAGCGTGTATGCCTGCTGAAAAAACGAACTAAAGAAGATGGGAACGCACAGCGACAGCAGCTGCTGCCAAATGACACCCTGCGTTACATCGATAGCCGTAGATTTCTTAGCCACACGCCCTCCCCGCTAGCGTACGCCAAACAACACATCAATAGTACGGCAAAGCCGCTATCAGCTTAACACCGACCGAAGGCAGTCGAAACACCTCTGTCGGCAAAGTTCGAGAGCACCCCGCTAGTGATACAGCCCCGGCTGGTAGTGATACTCATTGCTCACGTGCGGGCACAGCTGCCAAAAGGCGACGGCACTCGCCGCGGCCACGTTGAGCGAATCGACCCCGTGCGCCATCGGAATGCGCACGGCCCGGTCGCAGCCCGCGATAGTCTTGGCACCCAGGCCGGCACCCTCGGTACCCATAAAGATCGCCAGGCGGTCAATCTCCTGCAGCACGAGATCGTCCAGCGATACGGAATCGTCCGTCAATGCCATGGCAGCACAGGAAAAACCGGCTTCATGCAGTGCCGCCAGGCCATCGTGCGGCCACACACGAGCCTCGCTGCCAATGCGCGTCCACGGCACCTGAAAAACCGTGCCCATGCTCACTCGGGCCGAGCGACGGTACAGCGGGTCGCAGCACGTAGGGCTCACCAGAATGCCGTCGACATTGAGCGCGGCGGCCGAGCGGAAAATCGCGCCGACGTTGGTGTGGTCGACAATGCCCTCGAGCACGCACACGCGCACCGGACGCTCCCCCGCAGCCTTGACGACGCCGCCCAAGAACTCATCAACCGGAATCTGCCGCGGGCGACGAAACGCCGCGAGTGCACCGCGCGTCACGTTAAAGCCCGTCAACTGCTCCATGAGCTCCATGGAGGCCACGAACACAGGAACCGGACCTGCGCCCTCGCGCGCAACCAGGCGCTCAAACAGCGGCATCATCTGATCGAGCCAGCGTTCGCCCAAAAGAAAGCTCACCGGCTGGTATCCGGCACGGACCGCGCGCTCAATAACCTTAGCACTCTCGGCAATAAAGATGCCCTTTTGCGGCTCCAGCACACAGCGCAGCTCACGCTCCGTCAGTCGCATGTAGGCGTCGAGTCGCTCGTCTTCGAGCGACTCGATTCGCAGCACCTCAACGGCATCAGTCATAACAGCCAGCCTGTACCTTTCTTACAGCAGCATCTATATCAAACGAGGCGACGCCAGGCGCCGCCCCTTACTCATTCCAACCCGATAATACCGTGGGCAAATAGGAGATTTAAGCATCAACGCGACGATACGTCACGAACTCATAATCGAGGCCTTCGTCGCCCTCGCCCGCGGCAATCGTGGCAACCCCTTCGCGCCGCGCAACTTCCCACGCGGGATCGGCGTCCAAGTCGGGAAAGTACGTGTCCACGGCATGGGTGCAATGGTTGTGCGTGACCTCGGCCCCCACGCAGTACGGCAAAAACTGCCGATAGACATCGCCACCACCGATCACCCAGGCAACGGGCTCATCGGCAACCGCGGCGAGCGCCTCGTCGATACTATGCACCACGTCGACGCCCTCGGGAGCAAAGCTCTCGTCGCGGGTGAGCACGATATTGCGACGGTTCTTGAGCGGACGCCCGCCGGGAAAACTCAGCAGGGTCTTGCGCCCCATAATAACCGGGCAGCCTTTGGTGCACGCCACAAAATGGCGCATGTCGGCGCGATTGGACACCACCATGTCGCCCTCGCACCCAATGCCCCAGTCATCACACACGGCGACGATAGCAGATAGCTTACACGTCATGAGCGCCACCTACACTGCAATGGGAATGTTCTTGACCTGCGGGCCGTGCTCGTAGCCCTCGACGATCAGGTCGTCGGTCGTAAACGCGTAGAAATCGTGTACGTCGGGGTTGAGCGTTACCTTGGGCGCAGCAAACTGCGGACGCTCGATAAGCTCGCGGACGATATCGACATGACGGTCGTAAATGTGGGCATCGGCAATCACATGCAGCAGCTCGCCGGGAATCATATCGACCGACTGCGCGACCATCATCAGCAAAATGGCGTACTGGCACACATTCCAGTTGTTGGCGGCCAAAATGTCTTGGCTGCGCTGGTTGAGAATCATGTTGAGTGTCGGCTTGTCGTCCTGCGGGCGCTGCGTCACGTTATAGGTCACGCTGTAGGCGCACGGATACAGGTGCATCTCGGACAGGTCGCTAAACACGTAGGTGTTGGTCATGATGCGGCGGCTGTACGGCGTGTTCTTAAGGTCGTACAGCACGCGGTCCATCTGGTCAAAGTCACCCTCGGCATAATGGCTTTTCTGCCCAATCTGGTACCCGTAGGCCTTGCCGATGGAGCCAGTCTCGTCGGCCCACTCATCCCAAATATGGCTGTTGAGGTCGTGGACGTTATTTGACTTCTTTTGATAGATCCACAAGATCTCGTCCATGGCAGACTTAAGCGCCGTGCGACGCAGTGTGAGCGCGGGAAACTCCTCACGCAGGTCGTAGCGAGCCGTAACGCCAAAGTTTTTAATGGTATAGGCAGGGGTGCCGTCCTCCCACACCGGTCGGACCTTTTGGCCCTCGGTGGTGGTGCCATGGTCCAAGATATCGCGGCACATGGTTACAAACTGTTGATCAGCCTTGCTCATTGACCCTCCTGTCAGTCGCCTATAAGCGAAATTCATTGTAGCCCAGGCGCACGCGACCCCACAGCCCAAACATAAGCCCTCATTTTCTGACATATGCCAGAAATTCCTTGCTCATATCCGCACGTTCGATATTCTATTGTTGACATATGTCAGATTAGGAGAGTGAATGGCAGGAAGACGAGAAAAATTACGCCGCGTTGGGATCATCCCCGAATATCGCGGTTTTACCCCCGACGGCCTTGCCAGCGGAGACGCCATCGAGATGACGGTCGACGAGCTCGAAGTCCTGCGGCTGTGCGACCTGGAAGGCCTCAATCAGCAGACCGTCGCCCAGCACATGGGTATCGCTCGTGCCACCGTGGCGGCCATCTGCGGCCGCGCACATCGCAAGGTGGCAAACGCGTTAGTCAACGGGCGAGCGCTAAGTATCGAGGGCGGTAATATCGCATACTCCCCCATCACCACGACGACGGCCGCATGGCCAGTAAAGGAGGTCGGCACCATGAGGGTGGCAACGACGTACGACAACGGCAACATCTTTATGCACTTTGGCCGCAGCGAACAGTTCAAGATCTACGACATCCAGGATGGCAAGGTGCTCAACGAGCAGGTCGTAGGCACCGGCGGCACCGGTCACGGCGCCCTGGCGGGTCTGCTTGCCAACGGTGGCGTTGACACGCTCATTTGCGGCGGTATCGGCGGCGGGGCCATCAATGCGCTCACCCAGGCCGGCATCACGGTCTATGCGGGCGCCCAGGGCAGCTGCGATGCCTGCGTCGAGGCCCTCATTGCCGGCAAGCTCGCTCAGACCGGCGAGGCCACGTGCGGCTGCCACGGCCATGACCACGAACATGGCGAGTCCTGCGGCTGCCACGGCCATCACGAGCACGAGGGCCACGAGGGCTGCGGCTGCCACTAACGGCACGGAACCGCGAGCTCGGGGCGCGACGCTGAACGCAACCCAACAATCAAAGCCAACAACAAAGGCCACCCGGTAGCTTCCGGGTGGCCTTTGCCATATCAAGCTGGAATTACAGCTCTATTTCTTATTACGCATCTGCGCTTCCATCTGGCGCAGCAGCTCCATATCGGACTTGGGACCGCCCATTCCCAAGCCACCCATGCCGCCCAGGCCCATGGCGTCCAGGCCGGGAATATTGGGCATGCGCATCTTCTTGCCCTTCTTACCCTTCTTACCCTTTTTGCCGCCGGCCTGTGCCTGATTGGCCATCGTGCGCATGCGGCCCATCATCTTATTCATCTCGCCCCACTGCTTCATAAGGCTGTTGACCTCGGTGGGGGTTACGCCAGCTCCCTTGGCAATGCGGGCGCGGCGCTGGCCGTTGATGATGGAGGGACGCAGGCGCTCCTCCTTGGTCATTGACATGATGATGGCCTCGTTCTTATCGAAGATGCCCTCGTCCAGGTTGCCGCCCATCTGGTTGAGCGCGCGCTGGCCGCCGGGAAGCATACCCAGGATGCCCTTCATGCCGCCCATCTTCTTGACGGCCTTCATCTGGTCGAGCATGTCGTTCATGGTGAAGCCCTCGCGCAGCATGCGCTCGGCAGCCTCGAGCTGCTCGGCGTCGGCCGCCTCCTGGGCCTTCTCGATGATGCCGACGACGTCGCCCATACCCAGGATGCGCTTGGCCATGCGATCGGGATAAAACGGCTCCAGCGAGTCGGGCTTCTCGCCCATACTCACAAACTTGATGGGCTTGCCGGTCACCTGGCGCACGGAAAGCGCACCGCCGCCGCGGGCATCGCCGTCGAGCTTGGAGATGATAACGCCGTCAAAATCGGTGCGCTCGGCAAACGTCGAGACAACGTTGACGATATCCTGGCCGGTCATGGCATCGACGACCATCAGCACCTGATCGGGCTTGACGGCCTTCTTGATGTCCACGGCCTCCTGCATCATCTGCTCGTCGATCTGCAGGCGACCGGCCGTATCGACGATGACCACGTCACGCAGGTGGTCAACGGCCTCCTGGATGGCGCCCTTGGCGATGTCAACCGGGTGCTCGCCATCGCCACGGAAGACCGGCACGCCAATCTCTCCGCCAAGCGTGGCCAGCTGGTCGGCAGCGGCGGGACGGTAGACGTCGCACGCGGCGAGTAGCGGCGAGCGGCCCTGCTTCTTGAGCAGGTAGGCCAGCTTTACGGCCGCCGTGGTCTTACCGGAGCCCTGCAGGCCCACGAGCATGATGATATTGGGAATGCGGTTGCTAAAGACGAGCTTGCTCTCGGTGGAGCCGAGCATCTCGGTGAGCTCATCGAGCACGATCTTGACGACGTTTTGCGCCGGCGACAGCGACTCCATGACCTCGGCGGTCATACAGCGCTCCTTGGTCTTGGCGACGAACTCCTTGACAACCTTAAAGTTGACGTCGGCTTCGAGCAGCGCCATGCGAATATCGCGCATGGCCGAGGTGATGTCGGCCTCGGTCAGCTTACCCTTGCCACGCAGGCGGTCAAATGTGTCGTTGAGGCGATCGCTCAGGGAATCAAACACTAGTCACTCCTTAATTGGACTCGCCCACCAGGGCGCGGCAGAAATCTTTGGCATTGAACTCCTGCAGGTCATCGACCTGCTCGCCCACGCCCACGCGCAGGATCGGGAGCTTGAGCTTCTCGGCCACGGCCATGGCGATGCCGCCC
Organism: Collinsella sp.; assembly: GCA_019419455.1. GTDB lineage: Bacteria > Actinomycetota > Coriobacteriia > Coriobacteriales > Coriobacteriaceae > Collinsella. Next base: position 108,510 of record DXZW01000048.1, read on the forward strand.
TTTGCCGTACCGTCGAGCTTCGTCATGATGATACCGTCCAGACCCAGCGCCTCGTTAAACTCGAGCGCCTGGTTCAGACCGTTCTGACCAGTGGCGGCATCGATCACAAGCACGACCGAAACCGGCATGGGGCCGGCGGCCATATTGGCGGCGCGCTTACGGGTCACGTTGACCACCTTGGCGAGCTCGCGCATGAGCTCGGGGCTCGTGTGCAGACGACCGGCGGTATCGATGAGCACCAGGTCGCTGCCGCGCTTATCGGCCTCGTCGAGCACGTCATAGCACACGCTCGCCGGATCGGAGCCGCGGTCACGCTTGATAACCGGTACGCCGGCACGCTGGCCCCACACATCGAGCTGCTCGATGGCAGCGGCGCGGAAGGTGTCGGCCGAACCGATCACCACGTTCTTGCCGCGGGCGGCCATGGCGCTCGCAATCTTGCCGACCGTGGTGGTCTTACCGGCACCGTTGATGCCGACAAACAGCACGCAGCTCGGCGTGTCGGAAAACGGGTCGCGCTCAACAGGCACAAAATGGCCCTCGAGCTGCTCGGCCAGGGCGCGACGGAGCTGCGGAGCGGTCTTGAGGTTTTTCTTGGCGGCCGTCTCGCGCAGGTCATCGGAGACTTGAATGGCGACCTCGGCACCCATGTCACCCATAACGAGGGTATCCTCAAGGTCCTCCCAAAAGTCCTCGTCGACCTCGCCGCCAAAGTAGAAGACCTCGTTGAGTGCCTCGCGGCTGCGCTCAAGTCCGCGCGAGAGAGCGTCAAAGAATCCCATTATGCATTCACGACCTTTCCGGTTTCGCGATCGAGTTTTTGCGAGACGACGCGGCTGACGCCGTCGGCTTGCATCGAGACGCCATAGAGAACGTCAGCATCCTCCATAGTACGGCGCTGGTGCGAAATGACCAAGAGCTGTGTATCGGAACGCAGCACATCGAGGGCTCCGATGAGCTTGGACAGGTTGGCGTCATCAAGCGCCGCCTCGACCTCGTCCAGCACATAGAACGGCACCGTGCGCGTGCGGTACACGGCAAAGAGCAGGGCGAGCGCCGTCAGACTCTTCTCGCCACCCGACATGAGCATCATCTTGGTAATGCGCTTGCCGCGCGGCTGCGCCACAACCTCAATGCCTGTCTCAGCCGGATGCTCGGGGTCGGTCATCTCCAGATGCGCCTGACCACCCGGGAACAGCATGGCGAAGATCTCGCGGAAGTTCGCATCGACCTTCTCAAAGGTCACCAGGAAGGCCTTACGCATCTTGCGATCAATGGCCACGGTGATCTTGGTGAGCGCCTTGCGCGCGCTCTCCAGATCGGCCAGCTGCTCCTCGATGTAATCGGCGCGACGCTTGAGCTGCTCGTACTCCTCCATGGCAACTTGGTTCACGGGACCAAGGTTGTTGATCTGGCGCACAAGCTGGTTGAGCTCGCGCTCGGCGGCATCGCGGTCCGTGGGCGCAGGAAGCATAAGCGCTTCCTCGAGTACCGTGTTGCCATCGGCGGTAATGGCCTTAATGGCGGCCTCTACCTGCACCTCGAGCTTGCCACGCGCGACCTTAAACTCGTTTTGCGTGGCGGTGGCGGTATCGACCTTCTCCTTAGCGCGGGCAACCTCTGCCTTGGCATCCTCGATGGTCTTCTTGAGCGAAGCGGAGTCCGCCTCCTCCAGAGAGGCCTGGTCACGCAGACGCGCTGCCCAATCCGACGCGCGCTCCAGCAGGGCCGAATAGCGCTCGTGCATGGGATCGACGCGCAGGCGCAGCAGCTCGAGTGAGCGCGAGGCCTGGCGTGTTCCGCGGATACGGCGGTCGATGCCCTCCAGGCGATGCTCCAGATCGGGTACTCGGCCCTTCAGAGAACGAAGGCGCTCGCTCGTCTGGGCCAGGCGGACCTTGGCATCGGCGAGCTTGCCGGCGGCCTCGGAATCGTAACGGCGAACGCGGTCGAGTTCGTCGTTGGCTTCGGCAATCTGAAGGCCAAGATCGCTTGCCTGCGCTCGGGCCTCGTCACACGAGCGGGTGAGCTCGTCCACGCGCGGGCGCGCAGCGCGAACGGCCTCGGCGGCCTGCTCGCGACGCTTGGAGATGCGCACGCGCTCGACCTCGTCGTTGTTGGCGCTTTGCTCCAGGCGGCCAATCTCGGAGAGCAGCGAGCGGCGCTCGCCCTCAAGACGGGCGATCTCGCCGGCGGCATCGCCCTCAGCGGCACGCGCCTCCTCAACGGCCGCATTGGCCTCGACGACCTGATCCGACACATGCTCAAACACAGCAGCCAGATCGGGTTCCAGGCCCTCCAGCTCGCGAATGCGACGCTTGCGCTCCAAAGCACCCGAAGCCTCACCGGCGTCGAGCCCCACACGCACCAGGCCGCCGCAGGCGACGCGGGCGCCATCGGGGGTCACGTAAGTCACGCCGTCAACGACAGGCGCGGCCAGCGCAGCCGCCAAGTCGTCGACAACGTAATAGCCGCCGAGCAGCGCCTCGACAACCGGGCCATAGCCGGCGCGTACGGACAGGCGATCGACCAGACGCGTACCGGCAGCGCCCTTAGCGGCAGCAGAGGCGCTCACACCGCGCGCGACCAGCAGCGCCTCGCCCGAGGCCTTCTTCTGGTCCAGAGCGGCACGACCGGCACGCTCAAGCACGGACGCATCGTCGAACAGCAGCGCATCAATATCGCCGGCGAGCAATTGCTCAACCAGGCCCTCAAGCTCACGCGGGGCCTCGAGCACGTCGCCCAGACGACCCGAGACATCGTCGCCCAGCGCACCCATCAGACGGCTCACCAGCGGCGAGCTGTCAGCCATGCGGGCATCGAGCTTCTTTTGGCTGGCAAGCTCCGAGCGCACCTCGGACAGTTTGTTGCGCGCCTCGCTCTCGCGGGCACGCAGGTCCTTAAGGGCTGCACGGGCGACCTCGGTAGCCTCGCGAGCATCAATCTGGGCTTGACGGGCCTGATCAAGTGCACTGTCGAGCTCCTCGGCGCGGTCGCGACGGCTCTCGAGTGAGGCCGTGACTTCCTCGAGCTGCTCGTCGATCTGCTCCAGGCGTGAGGCGTACATGTTGTCCTCGACCTCGGCGTTGCTCAGCGAGTCCTTCACCTTGGCGAGTTCGAGCGCCGCGTTATCGGCCACACGCTGCACATCGCGTTGCTCACGCGTAAGCTGCGAAATCTGATTGTCGAGCGCCACGCGCCGCTCGTGGAGCTCAGCGGCGGCAGGACCAGCGGCGTCAACGTCCTCCTGGGCCTGCATGTGCGCGCCGGTCACTTCCTCAAGCTGTGCACGCGCGTCCTCGAGCTCCTCGACCACGCGACGACGCTGATGCTCGGAGCTCGAGATCTGGCCACGCATGTCGGACAGGCGCGACACCATGTTGTGGCCCTTTTCCTCGAGCAGGCGCATATCGGAGTTAATGCGGCCGACCACGTCTTGCATATGGCGGCGCTGCTCGCCCAGGTCGCCCACAAACAGGCCCTTTTCCTCGAGCATAACCTGGAGCTTCTCGAGCTCGCGCTCCTTTTCGCCCATGCGGTACTGCGCAAGCTCCAGCTCGGCGGCGCCTTCCTTGGAGCGGCTCTCCAAGTCGTTCCACTGCGACTGCAGCGAACGCAGCTCGTCGACGGCCAGCATCTGCGTAAGTTCGTTCGCGCGCGAGGACAGCTCTTTGTACTTGCGCGCGCGATCGACCTGACGCTCCAGCGGCCGCAGCTGACGGGCGATTTCCTTATTGATGTCGCGGGCACGGGTCAAGTGCTCGTCCATCGATTTAATCTTTTTGAGCGCACGCTCCTTGCGGCGTTTGTGCTTGGAGATGCCGGCGGCCTCCTCGATGAGGGCGCGGCGCTCCTCGGGGCGGCTTTGCAAAATGGCGTCGAGCTTGCCCTGGCTGATGATGGAATGCGTATCCTTGCCCAAGCCCGAATCGTGCAGGATGTCCTGAATGTCCATCAGGCGGCACGGACTCGAGTTGATGAGGTACTCGCTTTCGCCCGAGCGATACATACGACGGGTGATGGCGACCTCGTCAAAGTCGACGGGCAGCATATGGTCCGAGTTATCGAGCACCAGCGTGACCTCGGCGACACCCACCGGCTTGCGCGCTGACGAGCCCGAGAAGATGACATCCTCCATGGCCTGGCCGCGCAGCTGCTTGGCGCTCTGCTCGCCCAGGACCCACAGAATCGAGTCAGAGATGTTCGATTTTCCCGAGCCGTTGGGACCGACGATGACGGTCAGGCCCGGCTCAAACGTCATATGGGCGCGGTCGGCAAACGACTTGAACCCTTTGAGCGTGAGGGACTTGAGATACACGGTTCCTCGCTTAAACAGGCTTCTTGTTGAGAATCACACCGTTGGTGGTGTAGCCCATGCGGTCGAGTGCCTCGAGCGCAGCGGCTCCCTCGGCCTCCTTCTTGGAGGAACCGGTGCCACGGCCCTGGCGAATACCGTCGATGAGCACCACAGCGGTAAAGGTGGGCGCATGCGCCGGGCCCTCGGAGCCGACCAGCTTATACGCGGGAGGCTCGTGGCCGTCCGCCTGCACGCACTCCTGCAAGAACGACTTGGGGTTCGCGGGGTGCTCGGCACGCTCGGAAGCCAGGTGCGGCTTAAGCGTACGGTGGATAAAGTCCGCCGCAACATCCCAGCCGGCATCCAGGTACAGCGCACCCACGAGCGACTCGTAGACGTTCTCGAGCGCCGAGTGCAGGCCACGCGCGCCGGTACCAGTCTCGGAGGCACCAAAGATGATGATGTCGTCGATACCCAGCTCGTGCGACACCTCGGACAGCGTGGCGCCCGACACTAAGGATACCTTCAGGCGCGTGAGCTTGCCCTCGTCAAACTCCGGATAGAACTCAAAGAGCGAACGGGCGACGACGGCGCCCAAAATGGAATCGCCCAAAAACTCAAGGCGCTCATAGCTGGCAGAAACCGGCTGGCCCTCGACTGCCGAGGGATGCGTAAGCGCCGCGCGCAGCAGCACCTTATTATTGAACTCGTGGCCCAGGATTTCCTGGGCACGCGTAAGTCGTTCAGACAAAGCCAAGACCTAGGCCTCCCTGGCGTTTTCGATCGCGTCGACGGCGTCGGCGACAGAGTTGAGTGAGAGCAGAGTCTCGTCATCGATCTCGAGGTTGAACTCGTCCTCGATAGCCGTAACCAGCTGCAGGCGCTCGAGCGAGTTGGCATCGAGATCGTCAAAGGTGGTCTCATCGCTAATTTCGGCAACATCGACGCCCAGAACGTCAGCAGCGACCTCGGCGATCTTGTCGAGGATTTCGGAGCGGTCCATAGCGCTTCCTCTCATAGTGCATGAATACCAAAAGAATGGTACCGCCCGGGCGGTACCAAGACACGGTTCTGATTCTACCCCACGAAGCAGGCCGCGAGGCACATAACAGCGCTCTAACTCGCTCTTACAAAACGATGCCGTCCATAGAGTTGGCGACGTTCTCGACCAGCCCGGCGCGCACGGCTTCAGCCGCCGCGAGCGTACCGTTTTTGACGGCCTCGACCGAGGTGGCGCCATGGCCGATTAGGACCACGCCACGCAGGCCCAAAAGAATCGCGCCGCCCTTGGCATCACCAGAGAGCTTGGCCTTAATCTCGCGCATCTGCTTTTTGATGAGCAGCGCGGCGATCTTGGTGCCGAGCGAGGCCATAAAGGCGCCCTTGAGCTCCTGCAGCAAAAACTTGGCAGCGCCCTCGGTGGCCTTGAGCGCAATATTGCCCGACATGCCGTCGGCAACGACGACATCGAAATTGCCCGAGGTGAGGTCGGTGCCTTCGCAGTTGCCCACAAAGCCGGGAACGGCGGCTTTCATGGCCGGGAAGCAGGCCTTGGTAAAGTTGGAACCCTTCTCGTCCTCGGTGCCATTGGCAAGCAGGCCCACGCGGGGATGCTCGATGCCCAGGACAACGCGGGCATAGGCGCTACCCATCTGGGCAAAACGCACCATGTCGTCGACCTCGACATCGGGGTTGGCGCCCATATCGCACAGCACCGTCAGACCGCCGGCGCGATTGGGCAGCGCATTGGTCAGACAGGGGCGCACCGGCTGCTTCTTGCCTTCGGCCATATATCTAAACGGTGTGACGTAGGCGGTCGCGGCAGCGGTCATGGCGCCGGTGGAGCCGGCGGAGAAAAACGCGTCCGCGTTGCCCTTTTTGATGGCGCGGCAGGCAAGCACGATCGAGGACTTGCGCTTGGTCATCACGGCGCGAATGGGATCGTCATCCATGGCGATAACGTCGGGTGCCTCAAGGGCCTCAACACGTGCATGGGAAGCAGCAAAGGGATTGACGATTTCAGCGGGGCCAGCTGCCAAGACCTCGATATCGGGATCGGCGGCAAGTGCAGCCTCGATACCATCGAGAACAACCTGAGGTTTCTCGTCTCCACCCACAACGTCTACACAAACGCGAACGTTACTCATATACATGCTCCTTATACAAAAATGGCCGACTCATTGAGCCGGCCATTGTGGTTCCATTTGGAACGGCATCGCATCCAGAGTATACCGTTACTCGGTAACGATAACCTCGCGGTCCTTGTAGAAACCGCAGCTGGGGCACACGTGGTGCGGAAGCTTAACAGCGCCGCAACGGGGGCACGTGGACTGAGCCGCAGCCGAGATCTTCATGTTGGCGGAACGACGGGTGTGAGTGCGGATACGACCCTGCTTTTGTTTAGGTACGGGCATAGTGACCTTCCTTATGAACTATCCAGTGTGGCGATTACGCGCAAGTAGCGATACTACCACAGTTTTACTCATCGAGCTTGAGATTCTTCAATGCTGCAAATGGATTTTCCGTGGCAGCGGCCCATTCTGCCTCTGCCTGGGCGGCGCAATCGCATTGCTCGACGTTGAGATTGCAACCGCAAGTGGGACACAGACCGCGGCAATCGGGCTTGCAGAGCACCACAAACGGCGTGTCCATAACGACCGCGTCATTGATGGGCTCACCTAGATCGACGATGCGGTCCTCACCCAGGAGCTCGTAGCCGTCCTCGTAGGCCTCGGGATCCTCGGGCTCCTCGAAGAGGTAGAACTCCTCGATCTCGCCGGCGATATCAAACGAGGCAGGTTCCAGGCAACGGTCGCACTCGCCGATGGCGTGCGCGCGGACCATGCCCGTGAGCAAGACACCGGTACCGGCATTGGTAAAGACAACGTCGTAGTCGATGCCGTCCTGTAGCTGGTACTCCTTCTCGCCCACCGTGTAGGTGGCAACATCGACCTTGCCGGTCAGCGGATACGAATCACCAGGAAACTCGAGCTGCTCGGAAAGATCGACGGTAACGCTCGGGAACTCAGCCATTACCACTGACCATTCTGTTGGGCGGCACCCTCGTTGAGCTGCTGACGGCAACGGGTAACGGTGCCGGTCAGGCTCTTGAGGTTCTCCTCCAGGTGCGTAAAGACCTGCTCTGCGTAGTCCTCGGCAGCATAACGCGTCTCGCGCTCGTACTGCTGGGCACGATCGCGGATGTCGTCGGCCTGCTGCTGGGCTAAGCGGACGATCTCCTGCTCACCGGCAATGGTGAGGGCCTGCTGCTGAGCGTCGGCGATGATGGAATCGGCCTGAGCGGCGGCGGAAGCCATAAGCTCCTCGCGCTCCTTAAGGATACGGCGGGACTTCTGCCACTCCTCGGGATAGCTCATGCGGATCTCGTCGAGGATGTTGAAGAACACGTCGGCGTCGATGACCTTGAACTGAGCGTTCTTGCCGAAAGGCGGCTTGGCTTCCTCGATCAGCCCTTCGAGCTCATCGACCAAGCTGACGATCCTATCGCCAGGAAAATTCTCGCCCGGCATCCGGTCTCCTTTCATAGGTAACATATCATCGTGCTAGTTTACCACATGCCACCAGGCAATAAAAAACGTCACGAAAAGCGATGTCTGAGCGCTTCGACCACGTTGGGCGGGACAAACGTCGATACATCGCTGCCGAGTGAGGCGATCTGGCGAACGACCGAGCTCGAGATATAGCCGTACTGCGGCGCACTCATGACAAAGATGGACTCCAGCTCGTTATCCAAGCGATAATTGAGATCTGCCTGCTGCAGCTCGTACTCAAAGTCGGTCATGGCGCGCAGGCCCTTGACCACGGCCCCCGCCCCCTGCTCGCGAGCGAAGTCGACCAAGAGGCCGGTAAAGGGCAGGACCTCGACGCCGTCGATATCACCGAGCGCCTCGCGGGCCAGCGCCACGCGCTCATCGAGCATAAACGTGGTACCCACACCGTTTTTACCCTGCGACTCGGCAACAGCGACGATCACGCTGGGAAAGATGCGGCGGGCGCGGCGGATGACGTCGATATGGCCAAACGTGATGGGATCGAAGGTGCCCGGGACGATCACGCGGTTGATGGTGTCATTCATGGTCGTCCTCCTGAAACGTCGTGGCATCGTTGTTGTGAGCATCGGTGCCAGCGCAATCTTCCTCACCATCGTCATCGCCGACCCAACGAAGCAGGTCGACCGAGGTAATGCCGTAGCGCTTCTCGCGCACGATCTCAAAGCCTGCCGGATGCGCGCCCGCATCGGCGGCGGCATGCTCAAACAGGGCATAAGCGCCAGGTGCAAGCAGACCCTGCTGAGCCAGCTTCTGCAGCAGCTCCTCGACCGGCTCGGCACCAAAAGCATAGGGCGGGTCGAGCAGGACCAGATCAAAGGGGCCGCCCGGCACACGACCGCGCGAGGCACTCGCCAGCATGTCGCCCGTTATCACGCGCCAACGCGCACGGTCACGGCAGAGCGACTCGATATTCTTGGTAATGAGCCGCGCGGCATTCCGATCGATCTCGAACGTCGTGAGCGAGCGGGCACCACGTGAGAGCATCTCTAACCCTAAGGCACCGGAGCCGCCAAAGGCGTCCAGCACGCGGACCTCGTCCAGATCGAAGTCGAATGCCGACATGACCATAGATGCGCATGCCTCGCGCACGCGATCGGTCGTGGGGCGGGTGACATCGCGACCACGGGGCTCCTCGATCTTACGACCGCGCCATTCGCCGCCGATGATTCTCATCCTCCGCTGACCTCCTTAAAAATGTGTCGATATCGCATGGCGACCGCATCGCGCAGGGGGCGCGTCGCCACGGAGTCAAGGTTGCAAGCATACCGCAAGAGCTCGACCGCGTCCAAATGGGCCCACTCGATCAGCTCCTCGTCGGCATCCAGGTCGACAAAGCGCAGGGTCACTCCGCCATGCTGGCGGTACCCCAGGATTTCGCCCTCGTGGCGCAGACGCAGGTCCATCTGGGCGAGCGTAAAGCCATCCGAGGTTTTTTCGAGCGATTGCAGGCGATCTTGTGCTGCCGAAGCGCCGCCGTTGCCCTTGGAGTGCGTCATGACCAGGCACGTGCCCGACACACTGCCACGGCCCACGCGACCGCGCAGCTGGTGCAGAGCAGCCAAACCAAAGCGCTCCCCGTTCTCGATGACCATGACGGTGGCGTTAGGCACGTCGACGCCCACCTCGACCACCGTAGTCGAGACGAGCACGTCAATCTCGCCACGCTTAAAGGCATCGATAACCTGGTCCTTCTCTCCCGCTGGCATGCGGCCGTGAAGGCGCTCGATGGCAAGACCCGGCAACGCCAGACGCAGGCGATCGAGCTCGGTCGCCGTATCGTGCAGCGGCACGGGGACCGTCACGCGGCCCTCGTCGTCGCGGGCGATACCGGGCACGTCCTCCAGCTCATCGGCCGAGTCGCTCGGCTCCACGAGCGGGCAAATCACGTAGGCCTGCTGACCCTTTTCATGCGCCTCGCGGATGGCGCCATAGGCAAGGTCGCGGCTCGACTCGGTAAGCACGCGTGTCGTCACGCCAGCGCCAGGGACGGGCCGATGGCGGATGATGCTCGTGTCCAGATCGCCGTAGACCGAAAGCGCCAGCGTACGTGGGATGGGCGTTGCCGTCATAACGAGCAGATCGGCACCAGGGCCCTTCGCACGCAGGGCGTTGCGTTGGCCGACGCCAAACCGGTGCTGCTCATCGATGACTACGAGCGACAGATACTTAAACGCCACGTTATCCGAAAGGACCGCGTGGGTTCCAAAGAGGACGTCGAGCTCTCCCGATTCCAGCTGTGCATGGATGCGCTCGCGCTCTGCGGCCGGCGTGGCACCCGTCAGAAGCGCCCAAGACATGCCGGCCTGCGAGAGCAGAGGGCCGGTCTTATCGGCATATTGACGCGCCAGCACGCCCGTGGGCGCCATAACGCAGGCCTGTGTGCCGCTATCGGCAGCCACAGCCAGCGCGCAGGCGGCAATGGCGGTCTTACCGGTACCGACATCGCCCAGCAGCAGGCGGTTCATCACGCGCCCGCCATCGCACATATCGCGCAGGATGTCTTGGAACGCGGCCTCCTGCTCGTCGCTCAGCGAAAACGGCAGGGCCTGCTTGAGCGCGGCCAGGTGCTCGCCCGCGGCGTGGGCGTAGGGAGCGACTTCGACCAAGACACCGTCGTTGCGCAGACGCAGCGCCAGCTGCAGGTAGAGGCACTCCTCGTAGGCAAGCCGTGCGCGCGCGATTTCGCGCTCAGCCATGCTCGAGGGAAAGTGGATCGATCGAAGGGCACGGGCATGGCTCATCAGGCGACGTTTAACGCGTAAGCGTGCCGGAATGGGATCAAAGGGATTGCCGACGACCTCGAGCGCGCCACTTACGATACGGCGCATCCATGCCTGACTCACGCCGTCACTCACGTAATGGACCGGCAGGATAGTGCCCGCGGCGCGCCCTTCCTCAAGCTTTTCAAAGTGCGGCGAGGCCATCTGCTTAAAGCCGTAGGCAAACTCGACCTTACCCATTACGGCCAGGCGGTCGCCCTGCTTAAGCTGCTGGGCAATCCAGGGCTGGCGGAAAAAGGCGACCTGCAGCACGCCCGTCTCGTCAACGAGTGAGACCTCGGTCACCTGCATGCGCGGACGCGGCTGCTTTTGGACGATACGATCGACCGTGGCGATGATGGTACACACGGTACCGATGGGCGCCATCTCGATGGACCAGGAGCGCGTAAAGTCCAGGTATCGATGAGGGATATGGAGAAGGAGGTCCCCCACCGTCCGAATTCCCAGACGGCGAAGGGCCTCCTCACGTTTACCCGAAACATATTTGAGTCGCGCGATATCCTCGTCGAGCGCATTGCTCTGGGCAAAGCGCTCCGAGACGCGCGGCACGGAGCACAGTTCGGACATGGGCAGTTGCCTACTCGATCGAGAAGATCACGGGATAGAGCGGCTGCTCGCCACGATGGGCGTCGATCTCCAGATCGGGCTGAGCCTCCTCGATAGCGTCGACGATCTCCTGGAAGGCCTCATCGGACAGTTCCTCGCCGGCCAGAATCGTCAGCGCGTCGCCCTCCTCTTCCTCCTGCATACGGTTGATGCAATCGAGCGTGACCTGCTTCACGTCGGAGCCGACCACGTCGATGGAGCCGGCAATGATGCCCATGACGTCACCGGAGTGAATTGGCGAACCGTCGGAGGCACTGGAGTCGCGCACGGCGCGGGTGACCTCGCCATCGCGGACCTCGCTGATGGCGTCGACCATAGCGGCGACGGCATCCTCGAGCTCGGAATCGGGCAGGACCGCGAACAGCGCGGAGAAGGCCTGCGGAACGGTCTTGGTGGGAACGACGGCGACCTTCTTGTCGGTGCAGGCAGAGGCAGCGGCCTCGGCGGCCATGCGGATGTTGCCGTTGTTGGGCAGAATGATGACCGAGGTCGCGTTGACCTGGTCGACGGCGCCCAGCAGGTCTGCAGTCGAGGGATTCATGGTCTGGCCACCGGACACGATCACGTCAACGCCGAGGGACTTGAGGATGCCTGCCTCGCCGGAACCGGCGGCAACGGCGACAAAGCCCAGGGCCTTCGCGGGCTCGGCGGCCTTCTCCTGGTCCTCGTGGATCTTGGCGGTACGGTCGTGGGCCTCCATCTCCATGTTGTGGATAAAGACCTCGTAGATCTGGCCAAGCTGCAGCATGTGCTCGAGCACCAGGTTCGGGGTGTTGGAGTGCACGTGGATCTTGTAGTCGGGATATGCGCCCACGAGCAGCTCACAGTCGCCCATGGAACCCAGGAACTTAAGGCACTCGTCCTCGTCAAACGGGGCGTCGGCCTTAAACAGGAACTCATTGCAGTAACGGAATTCCGAGCCCTCCCAGTCGTCGTTAGCCTCGATCTCAACGCGGCCAAGAGCGGCATCACGAGCAGAGCCGGCGGAGTCAAACGTAGCGGAGAAATCCTCGACAACGGTGCTGCGGCCAAGAGCGGCAGCTACGAAGTTCTCGAGGAAGATGGCAAAGCCAAAGGCGCCGGAGTCGACCACGCCGTTCTCCTTCAGAACGGGCAGCAGGTCGGGCGTGCGAGCGACGGACTGGTAGGCCTCGACGACGATGGCATCGAGCGCGTCCTCGGTCGAGAACTTCTTCTTTTCGCACTCGTCGGCCTTGGTCGAGACATCGCGCAGCACCGTGAGGATCGTACCCTCGATGGGCTTGCGGACGGCCTGGAAGGCAACCTTGACGGCTCGGCGGAACGCATAGGCGATGTTGGCGGACGTGATGGGCTCATCGGCAGAGACAAGGCCCTCGGCCACACCACGCAGAATCTGCGAGGTGATGACGCCGGAGTTGCCGCGGGCACCCATCAGGGAGCCGTGGGTGATGGCGCCGGCGATGGCCTCCATATCGGCATCGGCGGGAAGGGCGGAAAGCTCCTTGGTCACCGAGGCGAGCGTGAGCGACATGTTGGTACCGGTGTCGCCGTCGGGTACGGGGAAGACATTGAGCTTGTTGATCTCCTCGGCCTTGTCGGAAACAGCAGCCGCAGCGATCGGAAAACAGGTGCGAATGGTCTTTGCAATCATGGGTATTTGAATCTCCGTTTTCGGATGCTAGTTCAGACGGCTCTTGAGCGCGTCGATGTGAATGCCGATCTTAAGGCTGGCGGGATCGATCTGGGCGATCTCCTGCAGGGTGAAGGCAACGGAGCTCGAAAGATTGTGGCAGACGGACTTCATGTTGACGCCGTTCTCGAGCACGACGTGAAGATCGACCGTAAGGCCGTTCTCGTCGGCGGAGACAAGCACGCCCTTGCGGAGGCGCTGACCGGCAAGCAGGCGCACGCTCTCGGCGCCCTGGAGCTGCTCAGCCATACCGACGACGCCATAGCACGTCATCGCGGCATAACCGGCAATATCGGCAATAACGTCGTTCGAGACGCTCAGGCTGCCGTTGATGGTCTCAGACACAAGAATCTCCTTATCTGGTGCTCACGGCACCATGTCGTGGGAGCAATCATTGCAATATTCTACAACGACCGCGCCATGTTGAGGTGGTGGGTCGCGGGATTACATCCTCGACACGAAATGTTGATATGGCAACGTTCGAGTCAAGTGTTCGCAGCATGAAAAAACCCGCCGCATAAGCGACGGGTTTTACAACCTGGCTCCCCGGGTAGGACTCGAACCTACAACAGCGCGGTTAACAGCCGCGTGCTCTACCATTGAGCTACCGAGGAATTAAAAAGCCCAGCGAAATGGGCTGAGAAATTCTGGCTCCCCGGGTAGGACTCGAACCTACAACAGCGCGGTTAACAGCCGCGTGCTCTACCATTGAGCTACCGAGGAATAGGTGCATGCTCTCAAGCAACGAAGATTATTATACGGACGAATCAGCTCAGGGCAAGAACTTTTTTAAGAATTTTTCCGACCTAGTCATTGGGGACGTCCCCAATGACCACATGAAAGCGCCCCCAAGCGGATGTGCTTGAGGGCGCTTCTTGCTTGCGAGGTTATGACTCGATGTAGTCCTTCAGCTTGCTCGAACGGCTGGGGTGGCGGAGCTTGGCCAAGGTCTTGGACTCGATCTGGCGGATACGCTCGCGCGTGACGCCAAACTCGCGGCCGACTTCCTCGAGCGTGCGGGGATGCCCGTCGACAAGGCCAAAGCGCAGCTCGATAACCTTGCGCTCACGATCGGCAAGCGAGTCGAGCACCTGAGTGAGCTGCTCCTGTAGCATGGAGAAGCTGGCGGCATCGGGCGGAACGATTGCCTGGGAGTCCTCGATGAAGTCGCCCAGCTGGGAATCCTCTTCCTCGCCGATGGGGGTCTCAAGCGACACGGGCTCCTGCGAGATCTTCTGGATCTCGCGGACGCGGTCGGCGCTCATGTCCATCTCGGCACCGATCTCCTCGGGGGTCGGGTCGCGGCCCAGGTCCTGAAGGAGCTGGCGCTGCACACGGACGAGCTTGTTGATGGTCTCGACCATGTGCACGGGAATACGGATGGTACGGGCCTGGTCGGCAATGGCGCGCGTAATGGCCTGACGAATCCACCACGTGGCGTACGTGGAGAACTTGAAGCCCTTCTGGTAGTCGAACTTCTCGACGGCGCGAATCAGACCGAGGTTGCCCTCCTGGATCAGGTCAAGGAACAGCATGCCGCGGCCGACATAGCGCTTGGCAATGGAGACAACCAGACGCAGGTTTGCGCTGATGAGTGCCTGCTTGGCTTCGAGGCCGACGTTCTCAATGCGCGTAAGACGACGCATCTCGGCACGCGTGAGCTCGAGCTCACCGGCATCGGCAGCCTCGAGCTTCTCGGTGGCCTCAAGACCGGCCTCGATCTTCATAGCCAGATCGACCTCTTCGGAAGCGGTCAGCAGGTCGACCTTGCCGATCTCCTTGAGGTACATACGAACCGGATCGCCGGTCAGCATCACCGTGGAGGCATCGATGCCACGCACGCGCGAGCGTGAACGGGACGTGCGAACGGTGCGCTTCTTCTTGCTCTTGGAAGAACCCATCTCGGCGTCGGCCTGACGGGCCATCTTGAGCTCGTGATCGTCGAGCGAGCCGGAATCGTGCTCGTCGTCGTCATCGAAATCGTCGGTATCGTTATCGGTATCGTCATCGTCGACGTCCATGGGGGCGTCGTCGTTTCCGCTCGCGGAGATAATCTGGATGCCGCTGTTGCGCAGCGCGGAATACACCGCGGTGAGCTGTTCGTCAGAAACATCGATATCCTTCAGGGCGACCTGAATCTCGTCCTCGGTTACCGAAGTCCTGTTTGAGCCGTTGCCCATGAGCTTTGCAACGTAGGATTCCAGCCCAGTACCCGTGCTCTCAGTCTTTTTTGGCACAGATTCTCCCTTCATAGTCCACAGGACTCATTACTTTAGCACACACATTGACGTCTATACCCAAAAAGAGGACAGGATATAGGCGAGAATACGCTGGTTGACCACAACATCTAGCCTTGGTCGGCGCCTGCGGCCTCCAGACCGATCAAACGGAACGGGTCCGCCACGCCGCCGATCGACTTTTGCAGTTCGCGTTGACGCTGCGAATCCTGCGCGGCCTGCACGGTCAGCGCGCGGCGGGCCTCATCATCGAGCGAACGGTCCTGGCGCAGCTTGGCCTGTGCGGCACGCATGCGGCGCTTGATGGTGTAGAGCTCGAGCGTATCGAGCATAAACACGATGTTCGTCTCGGTGGGGTGCTTGCTCGTCGCCGAGATTCGCCCGGCACTCACAAGCGTTGCCGCCTCGGGACACACCGAGCGCGCTGCATCCATGCAGGCCGCAGGATCGGTTCCCGGCGGCGTTGCCAGAACGGCCCATGCGATGGACTCGTGACGAGGGTCAACCCACTCGATAGAGCAGATGCGGTCGGCATACGTGCGGAACAGGTCGGGGTAGCTCGTGAGCATCGTCAACAGCTCGCGCTCCCCTGCCAAGGACTTGCGCTCAAGATCAGTAAGAACCATCGGCGCCGCCGCAGCCGGAGCGCCCGAACCATCAGTCACAGGCACAGCACCCATACCATCAGGCACATCGATCGGCGGCAGGTCGTCGACGACCTCCACGGGCGCGGCGCCGTAGGCATCGAGCGGGACATAGTCGTACGGCTCCTCCTCGACCGGCGCGGACACCGGCGGCGTCGCGCCCGATGCCCAAGCACCGCGAGATGCCCCCTGCGAACCAGACGTCCGACCGCCCGCGCTACCAGAGCGCTCGGCTTGCGCCCGCTGGCGTTCATAGTTCTGCTCACGACGTCGTTCCGCATCTTCGCGCTTGGCGACATCGCGAAACACGCGACCCGAACTCGCGCGAACCGTCTCCAGATCCAAACCCAGCAGATCGGCAATCTGGATAAAGTATGTGTCGATCATATAGCTATCGCGCAGCGGATAGATAAGCGTCAGCGCATCTTCCAGCGCCTTGGCACGACCGCCCGGCGTGGTGATGTCACTCGACTCCTGCAGCGAACGGTAGACAAAGTCCATGAGCGGCTCGGCAGCGTCGATGCGCGCCTGAAGCTCCTGTCCACCATGCGCTGTGATGAACTCCATGGGGTCGTTGCCGTCGGGCAGCACCACGCAGCGCAGGTCCATCGAATCCTGCTCGATAAATTGAATCGCGCGACGGGCGGCCTTCTGGCCCGCGGCATCGCCATCGAACATATACACGATACGCTTGGCAAAGCGGGTGAGCGTCTTGACGTGATGCTCCGTGAGCGCGGTGCCCAGCGTGGCGACAACGTTTTTAATCCCCGCCTCCCAACAGGCGATGCAGTCGGTATAGCCCTCCACCACGATGGCGGTATCCTGCGCGACGATAAACTCCTTGGCCCAATTAAAGCCGTAGAGGTTTCGCTTTTTATGAAACACGCTCGTCTCGGCGGTATTGAGGTACTTGGGTTGGCCGTCACCCATGATGCGACCACCAAAGGCAATGTTGTGACCCTGCTCGTCAAAGATGGGGAACATCACGCGGTCGTAGAAGCGGTCGGCAAGCTGCCCGCGCCCGCGGCTCACGGCAACGTTGGCATCGATCATCTCCTGCGGGGTAAAACCCGCCTGGGACAGGTGCGACACCAGCGCGCTGCGGCCAGGCGCAAAGCCCAGGCAGTAGCGGCGGCAGACGTCGCCACCCATGCCGCGGCTGGCAAAGTACTCGCGCGGACGGCCGTCCTTACCGCGCATAAGCATGGTGTGATAGAACTGGGCGGTCTCGGCACACAGATCGTAGATGCGGGCACGCTTGGTACCGCGCTCGCGGCGATCTCCGGTGTCGTGCAGCTCAATACCTGCACGATCGGCCAAATAACGGATTGACTCGGGAAAGCTCAGGTTCTCGCGCTTCATGATATAGGTGAAGACGTCGCCACCCTCGCCGCAGCCAAAGCAATGCCACACCTGCGTGGCGGGAATAATGTGGAAGGACGGAGTCTTTTCGCCATGAAAGGGGCAGCAGCCCCAAAACTCATGGCCGCGGGGCTTGAGCTCAACCGTTTCCTGCACGATGGCAACTAGGTCGGACGCAGCGCGTACCTGGTCTTTTTCCTCATCGCTAATCACGGATGCCCACCCCCTGCTCACCCAAGTTGTGACGAATGTCCTCGATATTACCCTCGACGGTCGCAATCAACTCATCCAGCGAATCGAACACACGCGAGGGACGCAGCCAGCGCGTAAACGCCAGCGAAACGGAAGCGCCGTACAGGTCGCCCGTATAACCAATTAAGTTAGCCTCGAGATGCGATGAAGCGGCATCGTCGGCATACGTCGGCGGCAGGCCGACGTTAACGGCAGCAGGCCATACGGTGTCATCAACGAGCACCAGGCCCTCATACACGCCATCGGCAGGCACCTGAATGCCGTCGGGAACCTGCAGGTTAGCCGTGGGAAAGCCCATGTCAGAACCCTCGTGACGGCCACGAATAACACCGCCACGCAGCATATACGGGCGGCCGAGCAACTCAGCAGCAAGCTCCACATGGCCCTGTCCCAGCTCATGACGAATGCGGGTGGCGCAAATGGCCTCACCGCCCTCGCAAAGCAGGTCGTGCCCGTATACGTCAACGCCGCGCTCGGCACCCCAGGTGCGCATCTCGTCAACACCAGAAGCACCGCCACGACCCAGCCTAAAATCGCTGCCAACGCGAATCGAACGAATGTCGACCACGCGTGACAACAGTGTGAGAAAACCGACATGGTCGAGTGCCGCAACCTCAGGCGTAAAGGGAACGGCCACCACCGCATCGACCCCGGTCTGAGCCAAGGCATGTAGACGGTCGGCCGTCGTCATCAATTTTTGAGCGGGCGAAGGACTCACCACAACGTCCGGATCGGGATCGAAAGTGACCACGACCGCCTTGCAATCATGGGCGCGCGCATCGCCAACAAGCGCCGCAATGAGCTCCTGGTGTCCACGGTGAACGCCGTCGAACACGCCGATGGCAATCGATGCGGCACCCAAGTGCTCGCACTCATCAAACGTATCGGCAGCAACGATGCGAGCCTCGTCCGACTCGCCCTCGAAAAAGATACGCGCGAGCTCGCGAGCGGACAACATCATCGAACACCGCCGATTGCCTGCGGAAACACGTGCTCCATGACAAAGCGGCCACTCTCAATGCGGGCTAGCGCCTTGAGTCCCCCATCGAGCACCAACGCAAAAGGCGACTTCGAGGTATCGAAATCGGCAAGCGCACGCTCAACGGGAATGCGTCGGCCGCAGAGCAGATCGTCGGCAAGATTGCCCGGCAAGTCAACACGCGTGGCGCCCAGGGCCGCAATGGGATCCAGGGCAAAGCCAGCCGCGGACTCGGGAGAAAGCTCCTCGACCGCATGACAAGCGCCAATGGAAACAACACCGGACGCCGTGCGGCGCAGCGCGGAAATGTGCGCGGCGCTCTCGCAGGCGCGGCCCAAATCGCGAGCGAGCGCACGGATATAGGTACCCTTGCTCACTGAGAACGCCACGGTCCACACACACGTATCACCTTCGCCTCCCACGGCGATCAGGTCGGCGGCATAGACCTCGACGGGGCGCGGAGGTAGGTCCACCGCATTGCCCTCGCGAGCAGACTTGTAGGCGCGAACGCCATTGACCGAGATAGCCGAAAACGCCGGCGGCACCTGCATCTGCGGACCCAGCATAGCGGCCAAGCGCTCACGGGCATAGGCAGGATAGCGGAGCTCGTTGGCAACAGCCACCGTGCGGACCGCCTCGCCCTCCGCATCATCGGTATTGGTCTCGGCGCCAAACGAAATGTCGGCGACATAGCTTTTGGTATCGAGGGTTAGCATGCCCAGCAGACGGGTGGCCTGGCCCACACCCACCACCATGACACCCGATGCCATGGGGTCGAGCGTGCCGGCATGGCCGACGCGCCGCTCATGGAGGGCGCGTCGGCATTTCGAAACCACATCGTGGGACGTGCAGCCCACCGGCTTATCGACGGCGAGCAGCATATTCAGTTGAGAAGGCGTACGACGAGCCATGTACCATCCAAAAAGTTAAAGCTCGACGGTCACCGAAGCGGGATCCTCCCCTACCAGTTCGGCCAGCATGGGAAGTGCCACGGTGAGCGTCTCGAGAATCGTTCCGTTGTTGGAGAAACCGGCGGCAGCGGGATGTCCGCCTCCGCCAAAGGCAGCAGCGATCTCGGACACGTTGAGGTCGCCCTTGGAGCGCAGGTTGCCGCGCACCTTGGTATCGCCCTCAATGCCCTTCAGGAACAGGCAGACCTCGACGCCCATCACCGAGCGCACTACGTCAACCAGACCGTCGCACTCATCCGAGGTGACACCGCAGGCCTCAAGGTCACTCTGGTACGCGTAGCTATACGCGACGCGCCCGTGGGCCACCGTCTTGATACGGCCCATAACGATGGACTTGAGGTGCAAAAACTCAACGCGCATGCTCTGGTAAACCTCGAGTGCCACACGCGCCGGATCGGCACCGTGGGCAACCAGACGCGAGGCTGCATGGAACGCGGCGGCATCGGCGTTTTGATACTGAAAACGACCGGTATCGGTCACCAGGCCGCATAACAAGCAGGTCGCAACACCATCGCGAGCCACAATGCCACAATTGTCCAAAAAGCGGTCGATGATCATGGCGCAGGCCGCGGCGTCGACGCACCTCAGGCTCAGCTCGGCAAATTCCTCGCGCGCCGGATGGTGATCGAAGCACACCACATGCGACGAGCGACGAAGCACCTCGGCGGAGTTGTTCAGACGCTCGACGACCGGCACGTCCACCGAGATGAACAGGTCCGGATTGCCGGTATACGCAGATGCCGGCACCAGACGGTCGGCGCCCTCCATAAAACGGTAGATGCGCGGAACCGGGTCATCGTCTGCCAGCAGCAGGGCAATGTCCTTGTTGGGAAAGAACTTCCTAAGCGAGAGGCCCAGGCCTAGCACGGAGCCCAGGGCGTCGCCATCGGGAGACGTATGTCCCGAAATCGCAATGGAGGACGCACCCTCGATGAGCTCAAGGATGCGTCGCTGAATATCTGCAGACTCGCACGATGCGAGGTCGGCGGAATTACTCATCTAAAGCTGCCTCCTGGGCGGCATCCGCAATTGGATAGCCGTCCTCGTCCTTTTCGATCGCAAGCGTGGCGGGAACGTTTTCCAGCGCACGCGTGATGCGCTCGGCCTCATCGGTCGAGCGATCGATGCGAAAATCGAGCTCGGGCGTGACGCGCCAATCGAGCGAGCGAGCCAACAGGCTGCGAATACGACCCTTGGCGCTGGCAAGCGCCTCCATGACCTCATCGTAGCGGCTCGCATCGCACGACACGTACACGCGTGCGAACGAACGGTCCACCGCGACCTCGACCGCAGTCAGGGTGACCAGGTCGAGACGCGGATCGGAAACCTCAAAGAGCAGGATATAACCGAGCTTCTCGCGAAGCTGCTCGCCCAAACGGCGGGTTGCCTGCGTTTGCTTCATAGCGCTACCCCCTACTCGGTACGGGCAACCTGGTCGATGCGGTAACCCTCGATCTGATCGCCGGGCTTGATGTCCTGGAAGTTCTCCAGGCCAATGCCGCCCTCGGAACCGCTCTTGAGGCTCTTGGCCTCGTCCTTGTAGTGGCGCATCGAGGCGATCTTGCCGTTGAAGACCACAATGCCGTCGCGCACCAGGCGCACGGAATCGGTCGCGCCGATCTCGCCCTCCTCGACGCGGACACCGGCGGCGATGCCGACTTTGGGCACCTTGAAGGTGTCCAGGACGGTCGCGGTACCCGTGGAGACCTCGACCTCGGTGGGCTTGAGCATGCCGATGCGGGCAGCGTCGAGCTCCTCGAGGCACTTATAGATAACGTCGTAGCAACGGATCTCGACGCCCTCGCGCTCGGCGGCGGAGCGGGCCTTGCCGTCGGGACGCACGCCAAAGCCGATGATGATGGCGTTGGAGGCGTCGGCCAGGACGACGTCGGTCTCGTTGATAGCACCGACAGCGGAGTGGATCGTGTTGATGCGGACCTCGGACTGATCCATCTTGTCGAGCGAGTCCTGAAGGGCCTCGATGGAACCCTGGACGTCGGCCTTGATGATCAGGTTGAGCTCCTTGACCTCGGCGTCGGCGATGGTCTCGAAGAGGTTCTCGAGCGTGACGTGCTTCACGCGGCTCTGCTCCTCGATACGGGCCTTGAGCGAGCGCTCATCGGCCAGGGCGCGAGCCTCGCGCTCGTCCTCGAACACGCGGAACTCGTCACCGGCGTTGGGCACGGACTGCAGGCCCAAGATCTCGACGGCGTCGGAGGGGCCGGCCTCGGTGACGGCGTTGCCCTTGGGATCGAGCATGGCGCGGACGCGGCCGTAGGTAAGGCCGGCGACCAGCGTATCGCCCACGTGCAGGGTACCGCGGGTCACGAGAACCGTGGCAACCGAGCCGCGGCCCTTGTCGAGCTTGGCCTCGAGAACGTTGCCGGAGGCAAAGGTGTCCGGGTTGGCCTTGAGCTCGAGCACGTCGGCCTGGAGCAGCACGGTCTCGAGCAGGTCATCGATACCGATTTTCTGCTTGGCCGAGATGTTGACGAACATGTTCTGTCCGCCCCACTCCTCGGGAATGATGCCGTACTCGGTGAGCTCCTGGCGCACGCGGTCGGGGTTGGCGCCCGGCTTATCGATCTTGTTGACGGCGACGACGATGGGGACGCCGGCGGCCTTGGCGTGGTTGATCGACTCGATGGTCTGAGGCATGACGCCGTCGTCGGCAGCCACGATCAGAATGACGATGTCGGTCACCTTGGCGCCGCGGGCACGCATGGCCGTAAAGGTCGCGTGACCAGGGGTATCGATGAAGGTGATCTTGCGGTCGTTGATCATGACCTGCGAAGCACCGATGGCCTGGGTAATGCCGCCCGCCTCGCCGGCAGCGACGCCGGTGTGACGAATGGCGTCGAGCAGGCTCGTCTTGCCGTGGTCGACGTGACCCATGACGGTGACGACCGGGGCGCGGGGCTTAAGGTCGGCGGGATCGTCGTAGAACGAGAAGGTGTTCTCCTCCTCGGGGGTGATGATCTTGATCTGACGGCCCAGGTCGTCGGCAACGAGCTCGACGAGGTCGTCGGACATGGACTGCGTCATCGTGAGCGGCGTGCCCAGCAAGAACAGGCGCTTGATGATGTCGTTGGCCGGAACGTCGAGCGCCTCGGCGAGCTCCTGGACGGTAACGCCCTGGGAGACCTTGATGGCGTCGAGCTCCTCGGGGTTCACGCCCTGGGCCAGCGCCTCCTCAATCTTGCGCTCCTCCTGAGCCTTAGCAGCCTCGCGCTCGCGCTTCTCCTTGCGCTTCTTGCGGCGACCGGTGGACTCGCGAGAGGCCTCCTCGACGGCGGCGCGGGCCTCCTCGAGCACCTTCTCGCGGCTGTACTCCTCGGCCTCACGCGCCATGCGGCTGTAGTGGTCCTCATCGTTGCCGTGACCGCCCTTGCGCTTCTTGCCCTTGCCCTGCTTATCGGGGTTGGGGAAGTCCATGCCGGCAGCGACGTTGTTGCTGGCGTTGGTGCGATGGCTGTGCGGACGGCTCTCGGAGGCGTGGCGATCGGAGTTGTTGTCGGAGGCGTTGCGATCGTTACGACGGCCACCGCGACGGTCGTTGTTGCCGCCACGACGGTTACCGCGCTCGGAGGCGCGCTCGGCCTTGGCCTTCTCCTCGGCGTCCTTCTTCTCCTTGAGCACGGTCTCCTGTGCGGCGATCTGGTCGAGCAGCGAACGGAAGCGCGAGCCGGAGTCGGAAGCGGGGACGGCGCGGCGCTGGGCCTCGCGGGCAGCCTCCTCCTTCTCGCGGGCAAGGCGCTCCTGCTCGGCCTTCTTCTTGGCCTCGGCCTCGGCGCGGGCGGCCTCCTCGGCAGCCTGGGCGGCGGCGAACTGGCGGCGCTCCTCCTCGCGTGCCTTCTCGGCGGCGATGCGCTCACGCTCGGCCTCGGCAGCGCGCGCTGC
Organism: Collinsella sp.; assembly: GCA_019419455.1. Taxonomy (GTDB): domain Bacteria; phylum Actinomycetota; class Coriobacteriia; order Coriobacteriales; family Coriobacteriaceae; genus Collinsella. Next base: position 131,782 of record DXZW01000048.1, read on the forward strand.
CTCCTCGGCGGCGGCTGCCTCCTCCTCGGCCTGCTTGGCGGCCTCGACTTCCTTGGCGCGGGCCTCGATCACCGAGGCGAGCTGCTTGCGGACCATGGCGACGTAAGCGTCCTCCAGAGCGGAGGAAGCGGACTTAGCGGGAATCTTCATTTCGGCGAGATGACCCATCAGTTCCTTGGAGGTCATGCCGAACTCTTTGGCCAGGGTGGACACACGGACTTTTGCCATATGACTTCACCTACCCTTTCTGGCACCTTGGGTGCCTAGAGACTGAACGAGCGTGGGAGATGCGCCGGGACCCGCCCGGCGCGACCGCGCGCTAGATCAGGTCCTCCGCATCATCGAAGGCGTCGGTGTCGTGGACACCGCAGAAACGGGAGCCGGGACGGGCCTGGTTGCGGCACTGAATGCCGTCCTCGGACACGTACTCGCAGCGACGGATGTCGTCGTCCTCCTCGTCACCGATCAAGTCGGCGGCGGGCTCCTCGTGAACGGGGACGTTCTTGAGAATGTCGGCGGCAAGGGTCTCAGACTTGATGTCGATGTGCCAGCCGGTCAGACGGGCGGCGAGGCGGGCGTTCTGTCCCTCCTTGCCGATGGCGAGCGAAAGCTGGTCGTCGGGCACGATAACGCCGGCGTAGGCCTTCTCCTCGTCGATGAGGACGCGGGTGACCTTGGCGGGCGACAGGGCGTTGGCGACGTAGACGGCCGGATCGGCATCCCACAGGATGACGTCGACGCGCTCGCCGCGAAGCTCGCCTACGACGGCACGAACACGGCTGCCCTTGGGGCCGACGCAGGCGCCCACGGGATCCAGGCGATCGTCAAGCGAGTGGACGGCGACCTTGGAGCGCTGGCCGGGCTCGCGGGCGATCGACTTGATCTGGACGGTGCCCTCATAGATCTCGGGCACCTCCTGCTCAAACAGACGACGCATGAGCTCGGGGTGGGTGCGGGAGATGACGATCGGCGGACGGCTGTGCTCGCCGCGAACCGGCTGCAGGTTGGAGTTGGGGTCACGGACGTCGATGATCACAGCCTTAATGTGCTGGTTGTGCAGGTAGCGCTCACCCATCGGACGCTCGTTGCGCTCGTTCTCGTAACGGCGCTGGTCAAAATGCGGCAGCTCGGCCTCGACGCCATCGCGGATCTTGACGATCGTGAAGTCGGGCGTGGACTGCAGCACGGTACCGCTGATGAGGTCACCGATACGGCCGGAGAACTCCTCGTAGATCTGCTCGCGGGCGGAGTTGCGCACGATGGCGTTGATCTCGGCCTTGGCGTGCTGAGCGGCGATGCGGCTCGTGTTCTTGGGGGTGACGTCGATCTCCTCGAACTCGGTGAAGTTGCCCTCCTCGTCCATGGAATCGTCGATCGGCTCCAGACGGTAAACGTAGATCTTGCCGGTGGTGCGGTCGATGGTCACCTTGGCGCCCCACTCAAGATGCAAGATCTCGGCATAGCTCTTGGCGAGCGACTGCTCCAGGCGGTCGATCAGGTAGAGCTGGTCGATGTGCCTCTCCTGGCAAAGCTCCATCAGGGCGGACATCATGTCGGATGCTGCCATGTTAGTTTCCTTCCTTCGCGGGCTTGAAGTCGTAGGTGGGCTTCAACTTGCACTTTTTAACATCAGAGAAATCGAGGGTGACGGACTCGCCGTCCTCGAGCTCGAGGGCCACGTTCGTCTCGGTCGCGGCGACAATCTTGCCGGAGTACTTGCGACGGCCCTCGGTGGCGGTGGAGGTGAGCTCGCAGTCCTCGCCCACAAAGCGGGCAAAGTCGCGCGGACGGCGCAGCGGGCGCGCCATACCCGGGCTCGACACCTCGAGCGTGTAGCTCGAAGAAATGGGGTCGAGCTCCTCAATTACGTCGCCGACCCACTTGGTATTGGCCGTGACGTCGTTGAGCGACAGGCTCTGACCCTCGGCACCCTCGATACGCACGCGCACGCAGGGGGCCTTGGTGGCACCCACGAGCTCGACGTCGACGATGTCGACATCGTGCTGGGGAGCGACGGCTTCGAGCGCGTCGATGATCGCCTGCTCGGTCTTGGTCTTGACCATTGCGGCACCTCCATCCATACAAAAAAGAAGCGGGGCCGAAACCCCACTTCTTTCAATTACAACTTCATTTGCAAGCAAACTATACCAATACCTGCACAAACGTGCAACCACAACACAAACCCGCAGGTCAGCGTGAGCACAGGTTCTCCACAAGAAATGGATAATTGGGTGTTGTCGCAAGTGTCCTTAACCAAAAAGAGGGGCGACTCCCTACGGAATCGCCCCTCGCTTTTAGATGTCAGCTATACGCGCAGCGCTTACTTGACCACCAGGTTGACCAGCTTGCCGGGCACGCAGATGGCCTTGACGACCGTCTTGCCCTCGAGCCACTTGGCGACGGCGGCCTCGGCGGCAGCCTGCATCTCCTCGTTGGAGGCGTCGCGGGCGACGTCGATGCGGCCACGGACCTTGCCGAGCACCTGGACGACGATCTGCACCGTGTCCTCGATGGACTCGGCCAAGTCGAACTCGGGCCAGGCGGCGGTGTAGGCATTGCCCTCGCAGCCGAGCGCCTCATGCCACAGCTCGTCGGCCCAGAACGGGCAGATGGGGGCAAGGACGCTCACGATATCCTTGGCCACGCCGTAGCACAGCGCCTTGTCACGGAAAGCGACCTCAGTGGCGTTGAGGTAGGCGCTCGCCGCGTTGACGAGCTCCATGACGGCCGAGATGGCGGTGTTGAACTGGCCGCGATCGAAGTCCTCGGTGCACTTGGCGATGGTGCGGTGACGCTCGCGATAGAGCTTCATCGCAACCTCGTCGAGCGCTGACTTGTCGAAAGCCACGCTGGCGTCGCCGGACTGGACGAGCTGCCAAACGATACGCCAGGCGCGCTTGATGAAGCGGTTGGCGCCCTCGACGGCCTTGGGGTCCCAGTCGAAGTCCTTCTCGGGCGGGGCGATAAACAGGATCGCCAGACGCATGGTGTCGGCACCATAGGGCTCGATGACCGAGCTCGGGGGAACGACGTTGCCCTTGGACTTGGACATGGTATCGCCGTTCTCGTCCTTGACCATGCCCTGACACAGCAGGTTGGTGAAGGGCTCGTCCACGCTCAGCAGGCCCAGGTCGCGCAGTGCCTTGGTAAAGAAGCGGCTGTAGAGCAGGTGCAGAATGGCGTGCTCGATGCCACCAACGTAGTTATCGACGGGCATCCAACGGTCGGCAGCCTCGCGGGAGAAGGGCAGCTCGGTGTTGTGCGGGTCGGTATAGCGCAGGTAATACCAGCTGGAGCAGGTGAAGGTGTCCATGGTATCGGTCTCGCGCTTGGCCGGGCGGCCGCAGACCGGGCAGGTGGTCTCGTAGAACTCCTTGCACTCGGCGAGGGTCTCGCCGGCGCCCAGGTCCAGGTTCTCGGGCAGCGTCACCGGCAGCTGGTCCTCGGGCACGGGCACGATGCCGCAGCGCTCGCAGTGGATGGCCGGGATGGGGTTGCCCCAATAACGCTGACGGCTGATGAGCCAGTCGCGCAGACGGAACTCGACCTTGCGACGGCCGCAGCCCATGGCCTCGAGGTCGGCCACGATGGCAGCCTCGCCCTCAGAGTGCTTGCCGCCGCGCATGCCGGTGTACTTGCCGGACTGGACGAGCGTGCCCTCGGCAGCGTGGGCGCAATCCCAGTCGACGGTCTCGGCATGGAAGGTATCGATGGTCTCACCGTTAGCCTCGACGGCTGCGCGGTCGTCATCGTCCAGGATGATCGGCACGATCGGCAGGTCGTACTTGCGGGCGAACTCAAAGTCGCGCTGGTCGCCGCAGGGAACGGCCATGACGGCACCGGTGCCGTAGTCGGCAACGACATAGTCGGCAACCCACACGGGGATCTTCTCGCCGTTGACGGGGTTTACCACGTAGCGGCCGGTAAAGGCACCGTGCTTCTCGAGGGCGCCCTGGGCACGCTCGACGGCGGAGATATGCTTGGAGTCCTCGACGATCTTGGTCACGGCCTCCTCGTACTCCGTACCCTCGACGAGCTCGTGCAGACGCGCGTACTCGGGAGACAGGACAAAGAAGGAAACGCCAAAGAGCGTGTCGGCGCGCGTGGTGAAGACGGTGATCTTACCCTCGTCGCCCTCGATGGGCTCGCCATCCTGGTCGCACAGGGTAAAGTCGACCTCGGCGCCCTCGGAGCGGCCGATCCAATTGGCCTGCATCTGCTTGACGCGCTCGGGCCAGCCGGGGAGCTTCTCCAGGTCGTCGAGCAGCTCCTGGGAGTACTCGGTGATCTTGTAGTACCACTGCTCAAGGTCGCGCTTCTCGGGCTCGGTGCCGCAACGCCAGCACTTGCCCTCGGTCACCTGCTCGTTAGCCAAAACGGTCTTGCAGGTGGGGCACCAGTTAACCGGATTCTTCTTACGATAGACCAGGCCCTTTTCCCACATCTTCTCAAAGATCCACTGGCCCCAGCGATAGTAGTCGGGGCTGCAGGTCTTAACGGTGCGATCCAGGTCGTAGGAGAAGCCCATGCGCCTCATCGTGGCGAGCGCCTGGTCCATGTTCTTATACGTCCAGGCGGCAGCCTGCGTGTTGTGCTTGATGGCGGCGTTCTCAGCGGGCAGGCCAAAGGCGTCAAAGCCGATGGGGTGCAGCACGTCGTAGCCGCGCATGCGGGCCTGACGGGCCATGGCGTCGCCGATGGTGTAGTTGCGCGCGTGGCCCATGTGCAGGTCGCCCGACGGATACGGGAACATCTCGAGCACGTACTTCTTGGGCTTGCTGGCGTCGGTGTCGACGGCAAAGAGGTTGGAGTCCTCCCAGGCCTTCATCCACTTGGACTCAATGGCCTGTGCGTCGTAGGCAGGGATCTCGTCCTTATGATCTGTGCAATCGCACATATCAGCTCCTTTAATCTTAGCTGGGGTCGGTCGGCTTAGCTTTATTCGCTACTGCGGACAGTCCTGCGCAAGACGAAGAGCACATTAAGTGCTCTTCTTTGCGTGCGGAACTTGTAGCAAACAAAGCTAAGCCGACCGACCCTAAGGTTAACTTGACTGATGATAGCAAATACAACAAGCGAGATGCCTGCGACTTGCAGGCATCTCGCTTTATCTAAATAACGTGGTTGAAACTCAACCTTTATGTGCAACCCGTTCTAGAAGGAACGGGTTTTCCAGATGCCGCAGGTTGCCGTGAAAGAGGAGCGCCGCGTACTTAGGTACGCAAGCGACGGTTTGAACGGCAAGATGCGGTGCCTGGGAAAGCCGCTTATCGATAAGACACAGACTGCTGGGAGTCTTTGACGACAACGTCGTGAGCTCCGCCTTCGACGATCGAGGTCGAGGAGACCAGGGTCAGGCGTGCCTTTTCCTGAAGCTCGGGGATCGAGAGGGCGCCGCAGTTGCACATCGTGGACTTGACCTTGTAGAGCGTGCCGCCCACGCCGTCCTTGAGGGAACCGGCGTAGGGAACGTAGGAGTCAACGCCCTCGACGAAGCTGAGCTTCGCGGCGCCGCCCAGGTCGTAGCGCTGCCAGTTGCGAGCACGTGCAGAACCCTCGCCCCAGTACTCCTTCATGTACTGGCCGTTGACGTTGACGCGCTCGGTCGGGCTCTCGTCAAAGCGGGCGAAGTAGCGGCCCAGCATCATAAAGTCGGCGCCCATGGCAAGGGCGAGCGTCATGTGGTAGTCGTAGACGATGCCGCCGTCGGAGCACACGGGCACGTAGACACCGGTCTCCTCGTAGTACTCGTCACGGGCGCGGCAGACGTCGATCAGCGCGGTGGCCTGACCACGGCCGATGCCCTTGGTCTCGCGGGTGATGCAAATGGAACCGCCGCCGATACCGACCTTGATGAAGTCGGCCCCGCAGTCGGCCAAGAAGCGGAAGCCCTCGGCGTCGACGACGTTACCGGCACCGACCTTGACGTCCTCGCCGTAGTTGGCGCGGATCCACTCGATGGTGCGCTTCTGCCACTCGCTGAAGCCCTCGGAAGAGTCAATGCACAGGACATCGGCACCAGCCTCGATGAGCAGCGGCACGCGCTCGGCATAATCGCGGGTATTGATACCGGCGCCGACCATGTAGCGCTTGTCGTTATCGAGCAGCTCGTTGGGGTTGGTCTTGTGGCTGTCGTAGTCCTTGCGGAAGACGATGCCCATAAGGTGATCGTTGTCGTCGACGATAGGCAGAGCGTTGAGCTTGTTGTCCCAGATGACGTCGTTGGCAACCTTGAGGCTAATGTTCTTGTCGCCCACGATGAGCTGCTCACGCGGGGTCATGAACTCGGAGACCTTCTTCTGGTGGTCATCGCGGCTGGGGCGATAGTCACGGCTGGTGACGATACCCAGGAGCTTGCCCTTGGGAGTGCCGTCGTCGGTTACCGGCATGGTGGAGTGACCGGTCTTCTCCTTGAGCTCGATGACCTGCTCCATGGTCATGTCGGGGGTCAGCGTGGAATCGGACTGAACAAAGCCGGCCTTGTGATCCTTGACGGCCTTGACCATAGCGGCCTCGGACTCGGGGGTCTGGGAACCGTAAATGAAGGACAGGCCACCCTCGGTAGCGAGCGCGACACCCATGTCGACGCCCGAGACGGACTGCATGATGGCGGAAACCATGGGGATGTTCAGGGTGATTGCCGGCTTCTCACCGCGCTTGAAGCGGGTTAGCGGCGTCTTAAGAGAGACGTTGTTGGGGATGCACTGCGAGGACGAGTAGCCAGGGACCAGCAGATACTCCGAAAACGTGTGGGACTCACCGGGAAAGAACGTAGCCATGTTTCTCCTTTTTCCATGCGACCGGTCGGCTGCAGGCCTCGTAGGACCCAGCCCAACCTTGGGCGCCCAATACTGGGGAAGTATCTTAACGCACTTTGACTGCTACAATGCATGATTTAAGAAGAGCACACGAGGGTTTGACGCAGGCTTTGCGTTTACCCAGCAAACACTTTAGCGGGGAGACGTGGAGCACATGGAGTACAAGACGACGGCAAAGCTGGTCATTCAAGCGTGCGACAAAGACCTGCCGGGCGTGTTCGGCCATGGCTGTGTCTTGCTGCTGCAGGGCATCGCCCGCGAGCACTCGCTCAACCGCGCCGCCAAGAGCATGGGCATGGCGTATTCCAAAGCCTGGCGCATTGTGAACGAGGCGGAAGGACAGCTGGGCTGCAAACTCATCGAGCGCGACGGCGCCCGCGGATCCACCCTCACCCCCGCCGGCGAGCGGGCCATAGCGGTCTACGAGGAGCTGCAGACCGACATCAACAACGTCATCGCCTCAAAATCCGACGACCTCATCGCCAGCATCAAAGAGTAGCTAACTTGCGAAGGGCGTTGTCTAGGGTGGACGCTACAACCAGGGGATCGTCGGTACCGGCGAAGAGGCGGATGGTGCTCCCCTGCTTGCCGCGCGGAGCAGAGAGTCGCGTCGTTGCGCCGCCGGCGGGCGATGTGCGAAACTCCCCCGGCAAAGCATCGAACAAATCGCCCGCACTGCGCTCGATAAGGTCAAACTCAACTGCCGGACCAAAGCCGTGCTCGAGGATTCCAGTTGCAACCGCATGGTCGGGATGCGAGCTCAGTCCAGGATAGCGCACGGCGTGCACCATCTCATTGGCAGCCAAGTACTCGGCCAGCGCACGTGCGCGGTCGAAATGTGCCTGCATGCGGGCATCGAGCGAGTCCAGCCCGCGCTCCAGCACACCGGCCTCATCAGCAGGCAAATCAAGTTTGACCAAGCCACAGCCCTCAAGCAGAGCATGCGCGCACTCGGCAGCAGCATCCACATGATGGCGTTTGAGCTGCGAGCGCGCCACCGAAGCGGCAACGAGTTTGCGCGGAGCCTTGCCGGCGCACACGCGATCGAGTGCCTCAAGCGACAGCACAGCACCCAGCCGCAGCGAATCGCAGCCAAAAGCCGACGCCACCGTGTTATCCACCACGAGCAGCGCATGAGCCTCACGCGCGGCACGTCCTAACGCGCGCAGATCGGGCACGCGCAATCCAAACCCGCCAATAGAGTTGACGAACCACCACAGGTGCGGCCCCTCGACCTCAAACGAAGCATCAAAGCCCTCGGACGCAGCAGTAAACGCCGCAACCGACGGCTCCTCCACCATAGCCACGTCGCAGCACTCAAAGCCGCGCGCAAACGCATCGGCAAAGTCATCGGCAAACGCAACCAGGCGATCGCCGGGACGTACAATCCCCAACAGAGACAGCGCCGCCGGCACATGCGGCGCTGCAGCAAGACGCGCCTCACGCGCGCCGGCCCTTGCAGCCCAGGCCTCTTCTAGCTGCTGTACGTCCACGCGGCACCGTCCCTTCATAAGCAAAAAACCCACGATGCGGGTGTTCCCCGCATCGTGGGCAACGGCTGCAGTATAGCGCCGATAGGCGACGAAACGCCTAGATGCTGAGCGTGTGATAGGTCACGCTCGCACCCGGAGCGTCAACGGTCACGCCATAGGCCTCGGGTGGCCAAAAGCGTCTGCAACGTCGAGCATCTCAAAGTTGGCATCCCAGCTGTCAAAGATACGATGCACCAACACCGCGAGTTCCTCGGCACACAGCAGGGGAAACGGCGCATCTGCCGCACCCTGAAGCGCGACCGACCCGCCCGAGCATGCCTCGAACAACGGCATCGAAAATGGGTCGGTTAATGCCGGCGATGCGGTATACAGATACGGCACGCGCAGGACTTTGGCTTGGATGGCGTCGCGCGATGCATAGTAACGGCACAGGTCGTTGGCAGCGCGGGCGATAATGCCCTTGCCCGTCTGGGCCCCACTGGCGGCCGTGGCGTCGTCGTCACATCCGCCAGTGGTGCCCTCTGCACCCGCGGGCCCCGCAATAAACAGCAGCTGCACATTGCGTCCCATACAGGCACGAAACACCGAGCGCAGCAGCCCAATGTCGCCAAAAGTCACGGTATGCGGGGTGAGGTAGGTAGAAAGGTAGACCACGCGCTCAAACTCGTAGGCCTGGTCCAGGTGCTGGAGGAGCTCTTTCCACGAAGCATGGGGCGACGACTCATCGCGGCGCGCGTCCTGCGCGGCTACGACCTACACATGGTCGCCGGGGAACGCCTTGGAGCAAAAGTCATCGTCAACATATGCGGTGTTGCCAACAACCAGCACTTCCACGGCGTTCCCCCTCCCCAAAAATCTACTTTTGCCATAGTCAAACATGCGTATTGTACGCTGTAAAAGCGAGCCAAGGCGCCTTTAAGGCTGTTTTAAGAACTTTTTAGAGGATGTGAGAGTGGCAACTCATTCGACTTAGATTCATCGAGGAAATGCTATTCACCCTGAAAAGGCACATCGCAATCTACTGACAGCTCTGCAGGAAGAATGGCAGGCGATGCACATTGCTCTCGCACAGAATCATCAGATGAAAGAAACGGCAACTCTTTGGAATGGCTGGCGATAACCTGCGGAACGATTTTGATACCCAAAGCAAGCTCGAACCTAGCGATCGTCTTCAGCGTCATATTGGGCTGAGAATTCAACAGCTTCGAAAGCGACTGAAGGCTCACGCCCATACGCTTTGCCAAATCGCTTTTGCTTAAACCCAGACGCTTCATCTCGCGATGAACAATAAACTCGATATCTAGCGCGTGTTCATAAGCGCGTGTTTCGCTGGTTTCTGTATCGGCGTAAAAATCAGATAAATCTACTTTATTCATTGTGTTCTCCGTTTCGAAAGCCAAGTATAAAAGTCAAGGCTCAGATTCCAGAAGTTGACGTGCTATTCTGGCCGATCATTGTTCGAGCGGTTAATTTCCGCTTAGGGTCTGACAACATTTTCTGGAATTGAGAGTTGTCGGGAGAAGCCGTCAATTCCCAAAACGGTCGACCCTTGAGGTCTCTATATTCGACAAGATCATATCCTTCTGCCAAAGGGCACCTCCCATTTCTAGATGAACTTAACTTATAGGTTAAGTTCATCCAATTTAATACATATAACGAGGTCCAGACAAGATTCCTCTGCCCCAATCGATAAACAAACCAGTCGAGCTTATGCAAAATCCGGAAGTGTGCGGCATATTCTAGACACGTCAACCACACTGGATAGTGGCAACGCTTCTACCTGCGGGTTCTTTTCATGAAAAGGACGATGTGCTCGAGGGTTCCAAAATTTGCTGCATGCTTCCGTCGGGCGTTTCCGGAAGTGCGGTGAAAAACCGAGATCGACAGACCAGACCCCTGTTTTAGCCTTCCGCGACCTGCGGTTTTGTTGCCGAAATTCGGTTTATGCTCGGAGGTTTCCGATTTTTCCCCGCACTTCCGAAAAGCACCCTTAAACCGCGCGTCCCGAAGCGGAAAACCGCCGGATATTTGTTCTCCCCAAATGAGATCCGGTGGCGCGCGCAGACGTGGTGTAAGAGTGTCCTGAGGTCCGTCGCTGCAAGTCCCGATGTTACTCCTTCTTGAGGCCGCGCTTCTCGACTATCTCGTCCACTATCTCCCTGGCGCGCCGCCCGAGCGCGCGGCGCCTCCCCTCTGTCGGGGCCGGCCTGTCCGCGGGCTCGGCGAAGCCCTCGGCGGCCGAGGTCTCGGAGAACACGCGCTGCTGGGACCACTGCCCCTCGGTCTCCATGAGGCCCGCGCACGTCAGGCGTGTTAGCGCTACTGTAAAAACAACCATTTTGACCAACGCTCAACAACCAAT
>DXZW01000005.1 GCA_019419455.1 Collinsella sp.
CACGGTGCTCATTTCCCAGTGATCACTCGGACCACTTCTTAGTGAACATCAACAGATGGACCTGGCGAGGTCGACCTCTCCGCGCTCGGGCTGCACGAGATGGCGGCGTCCCTGCCCGACTACGTGAGGATGGTCGCCGCGGGCGAGCGGGGCTTCGCCTCCGCCTTCGAGGAGATGACGCGCGTCGAGGTCGCCGCCCGGGAGGTCAGGATCACCAACCAGCGCATTCGGTCGTCGGGGTTCCCCTACGTCAAGGGGCTGGCGGACTTCGACTGGGACTTCCAGCCGTCGGTCCCGCGCGCAGAGATCGAGGAGCTCGCGACCCTGAGGTTCGTCGAGCGGGCCGAGAACGTCCTGCTCGTGGGGAGCCCCGGCGTGGGCAAGACGCACCTCGCCGTCGCGCTGGGCATCGAGGCCGTCAGGGCGGGGCGCGAGGTCAGGTTCGTGGACTGCGCCCGGCTCGTCGAGGACCTGGAGGACGCCTCGTCGCGCGGAATCCTCAAGAAGAGGCTCAAGTACTACGCCCACTCGAGGCTGCTGATCATCGACGAGCTCGGCTACCTCGACGTCGGCAGCGCGGGCGCGGACCTGCTGTTCCAGCTGATATCGACGCGCTACGAGCAGCGCTCGACGATCATCACCACCAACGTGGGGATCAGCGGCTGGGGCAGGGTGTTCGGGGACGACGTGGCGGCGAGCGCGATCGCGGACAGGGTGTGCCACCACTGCCACCACTGCCACCTGGTCAAGATAGCCGGCAGGTCCTACAGGCTGAAGGACCTGCCGAGGGACGGACCCGTCAAGGCGTGACCGGAATCGGTGAAAATACGTTAGCGCAAGCGGTGAAGCCGCCTTTGCGCGAACGGCGCGTTTGATTAGTGAAACTGGTGAAAATTAGATTGACGCTAACAGGGGCGTGCCCGTCGCGGCGTTTCACGGGGATGTCTCGCGCCATCCCCGGACCCCTTCGCGCCAAAGGGACGAGTCCCCTTGGAACCCCGGGCCGCCGCCGGCGGGCCGTGAACGGCGGGACAATCACTCGGCTTCAACTCGCGATCGCCCCGCCGGCTCTCGCTCCGGCTCCGTTCGATGGCTCCCCTGGGTCGCCATCACTGCGCCTCCGCTCACCTGTCCCGTTGCACTCCGGTCGATTCGGCCTACGCTTCTCGGGGCATGCAAGATATGTATTCCGTGCAACGGAATATCTTGCCCGGCCGAAGCCGGGATGTGCGAACCGCTCCAAAGTCGCTCCCGCAGAACCGTGCAACAGGCTTACCGGCTGTTGCACGGACCTCAGATATGAAAGTCAGTCCCGGCCTCTTTCGTCATCCACACCCTCGCGAGCCAGCTCCCACGCGGCCCGTATGGCAAGGTCGATTCCCCTTGCCGTGAACCTCATAATCCGCCCGGTCGAGCGGTTGACGGCGTAGCCGAGCCTCGCGCCGTTGATCTTCCTCGTCTTGCCGAGGGACTCCGAGTGATAGCGGTATTGCAGCGCCCCCCGCTTGGATCGGGCGATCTCGATCCCATCCGATTCCAACCGCCTTGCAAACTCTCCGAAGCGGTCGGGGCAGCTCTTGAGCCTCCCGACCTCCTCTGCCCTCTGGGCGACAATCGCTCGGACCCTTGCGTTCTCGGATTTGTCGGATCTCCCCTTCTTTGCCATCTCGCGCTCCTCGCGACCGGGCTGGCGCGCGTGCACCTTCGAGTTCGAGAGGCCCCTTTCGAGCTGGCTCAGGCCGTACTTCGTATCGAGCTCCTTCACCGTTCTCACGCGGGATTTCGCCGCCGCCCTCGCCGGCCCGTCGTTCAGACGCCGCCCAGTCTCGAGGTCCGTCCTATTGATGGCGAGGTGAGCGGCGAATCGGGCCGATCCATCCGACCTGCACCTCTCCTCATGCAGCACAATCACGATCTCCTGGTTGGGATAGCGCTTGGCGATGTAGTCCCTCGCGTACTCCATGCAACGCGAGGGCGTCATCGGCCCGCCGTTGCAGGAGCACTCGTCCGGGTTGAAGCCGATCACCTGATGCTGCATGTACGTGCACCTTGCGCCCTGCTTCCCGGGCCGGTTGTGCCCGGCCGCCTCCCGGGTGGCGTCCATTTCCTCGAACCATCGATCCTCATCGATGATGTGCTGGGTATCGTGGTCCAGGACTTTCTCCCTGTCCCAATCGAAATACCGCTTGAGGTTTTGGAGGTGCTCCCCGCTCATGACGCTCGCCTGCTTGATTGCGGTCATTTTCCAACTCCCTTCAAAAACCGCCGTCAGTCGACGAAGAGGCCGGACCATCCGTCGGCAACAGGCGGCTCCGCGGCCTCTTCCTCGAATTCGGGAGTCCAGAGATCGACGCCGTCCTCACGACCCATTTGCCTTGATATCAGCCTGGCCTGGTATTCCATCCTCTTGGCCGCCTCGTGCTCGCGCGTCCCCAGATCGAAGTGCTCCTTCGTCGGCATCCGCGTGCAATCGCAGACAGGGGCCCGGAAGCACCCCGCATGTTCCCTGCCCACGCCGTTCTCCGCGGTCTTCACCACGATGACGCCGTCCTTGTCGGGGGACATCTCCGTCCACTCCCAAGGATGAATCAGGTCGTCGGCGTGCTCGCTGTAGGATGTCGACCCCGTACCGCCCGAAGGCCCCCTGCTCGAGCTGGTTCCCATGGTGTGCCGCGTCGTCTTCCCGACTAGCTCGGTGAAATACTGGCGGTCCTCGGCCTCGCCCAGTTTCATGGCGACCTTGACGCCGCAGTTTGCCAGGATCTTCTTCCGTCCGTCGCGCTCGCCGTACTTGTTCAGCTGAGAGATGTTCTGGACTGCGCCCATCCAGAACAGGTCGTACGAGCGCCCAAGGCTGAGAAGGCTAGGCAGGCACTCGACCTTCGGCAGGTTCCCCCATTCGTCGCCGAGGATGGACACCGGCCGCGGCAGCTTTCCACCAGCTGCGTCCGCGATGGAATACACGGCAGCGTAGAGCTGCTCGAACAGGACCGCCGCGATCGCGTTGTAGGGGGAGCCCTCGTCCATCACGTGGAGGAACAGCGCGGTCTTCTCGCTCAGGATTCTATTCGGATCGATATCATCGCCCGAGACCATTCGCGCAATCGGCGCCGAAGCGTAGATCCTCAGGTTGACCTTTAGCGTGGAAACGATGCTCCTCAGCTCGTTGCCGCCGCTCGAGATGAACTGTGAGGCACGCGAGCGGGCCGGATGCCCCTGCGGCAGGGAACGGAACAGGCCCTTCAGCGGCTCACACGGATCCTCGCCGGCCCCCTCCGTCCCCAGGCACATGATGTGGTAGACCGTCGCGAGGTGCTTGCAGCCCCGCGGGCAGCCCTCGTCCAGCACGACCAGAAGGATCGTCGCGGCGAGCAGCGACCGCGCGGATTCCGTCCAGTGGCTCGCCTTCGCATCGCCCTCCCCGGCGATGAGCGTACGGGCGACGGCATCCGCGGCCTGCTCAGCCCCCGGCAGATTCCCCCCGTTCGCGAGCCTATCGACCATTTCCAGTGGATTGAACGTGTCGCTCTTCTCGGGATGCTGGGCGTCCAGCAGAAGCACCCGGTACCCGCGACGCTCCAGCTCGTCGCCCGTCAACTCGATGAGCTCACTCTTCACATCGGACACGATAATGGTCTGCGGCCTCGATTCCCCGTCATCCGCCCCATACGTCAGCAGATCAATTGTCGGGATCAGCAGCGATCTTGATTTTCCGGCACCCGTTGAGCCGTCGAGGAACATGTGCCGCCTCGGTTCGAACAGATACTTGGAGCCGAACAGCGTCTTCTCAAACCCGTACACGAATCCTCTGCTTTTCGGCTGTCCGTGCCCGTCCCAAATCTCCGAGCCTCGGATGGTCTCCGGCCCCGTTTTCACCCGCGCCTCCCCAAGTACACCTCCGTCGGCGGCTCGCTCCTTCGAGGAAGCCGATAGCTGCATGAGCACGAATACCGACAGGAACAGCGCGAACGAGGCGAGACAGCCAGGGACGCAATGAGGCCCCACGTTAATCCACCACCAAATGGTGTTATCCACGCTCAGGGTGAATCCGATCGAGCTCAGCTCGATTGGAAATCCGAGGATCATGCAATCGAGGGGAATGGCGATAAGTGGCGCAAACCCCGCGGTAAGCAGCGCTGCGAAAACCAGCGCCATGACCACCTTCTCCTTCACGAGAACCACCTACTCTCTCGCACGGGCGAGTAGGTCGTTGACCCAGCCCACCGCCGTCGAGACGATTGATGTCGCCCGGTTGAGATTATTGAGGACGACCGGATCGGACCCGTAGGTGTTGAGGGCGCGGACCGCCTGGTTGAGGTTCGTGCCGATCTTCTTCAACTCAGTCCTGATACCGGCAAGTTCCCCCGCGTCGGCGACCCTGACCGGCTTCTCGCCGCAGAGCAGGGCGGCATCGCGCATGAAGGAGGACGCCGGCATGTTCATGGCCGCCGCCTTCTCCTCGATAGCCTTACGCTGCGACTCACTCATCCGTACGTTGATATGCGTATTCATGGAAGTCATAACCATCCAATCCGAGCGGGGCCGACGCATCGGCCCCGCCCCTTTTATTAAGTTGAAATTGTTTGGAGCATCTGACCGATGCGCCCAATCCTCACCCTCGCCCAGACATCGAAGGGGACTCCCGGCAAGCTGCCGAGATATATACGGTATGGTCGCCATTGTTCTCTATAGATATCGAGAGCATCGAGCAGGCGCTTCCATTCCCAAATGAGCTCATCGGCCGAGAGCAGAGGAAGATCCCTGTTCTCGGCGCGCGCGAGCTCATCGGACGACAAGCATGGATTGGGAGCCCGGTATCCACCAATGTAGGGTCCGGGCTCCATAATTAGCCGATTTCGGTAAACATCGCTGCTGGTGCGTTGAACTCAAACTCGACAATACCGCAGGAACCGTAACGGTTCTTTGTGATTGAAGCAATGACGGGCCGTTTTTTAAGCAACATATTGGCATTACGCTTTTCGGGCTTATCGCCCTTAATAGAAAGCGACATAACGAGATCTGCCGAATACTCGAACATGTTGCACCCGCCTATCGCCTGAAGCCCGGTGGTCTGCTTGTCGTAATTAACGCGGTTAATTGATGAGATAGCGAAGAGCGGACAATGGGCCTCATCCACGATTCGGCGGAGCTCGGAAGCGACGAGCTTGAGACCGATACGCTCGTCGGCAATGCGCAGTTCCTGCGGCAAAGAGACGATTTGCGCGTAATCAACAATAACCAGTGGCGGTTCGCCATGTTTATCGGCAACCTCTTCGATTGCCTTTCGCATCCCGGCATATTTAATTTCACCAGGAATGATATACATTCGCTCGGCGATGCTGCGGGCGTAAATGTCGAGAACCTTCTCGAAGAGCCCGCGTTTGTCCTCAGACATGCCATCGCCGTTCATATCATCGTGCGTGAGCTCGCCGCCCGAGATGCGGGTGAGGCTCTTCGCGAGCATGCTGTCTCGCCCGAGCTCGCCCTCAAAGATGACCACCGGATGGCCAGCAATGGCCCATCCGTCGGCGATTTGCTGCATAAACGTTGTTTTACCCGTACCGGGTCCGCCGGGGACGATGCACAGGTATTGACGAAGACCTCCGAGGATAGTATCCAGCGCACCGTGTTCGATATGCCCAAGCGGCCTATTCTTTAAGATACGCAAGGCGGTCTCGTCGAGGCCGACGCTCATGGGATTTAAAGCCGGCACGGTTCGCTCGCCTCCAATTCATGGAGGTATGCAAAGAAGCTCGATTCAAGGATGTAAATGCGGCGGTGCAACGCAATCGCGCGCCCGCTCTCCTTCATCATCTTCGAGGCCGTAACCGGACTCAAGCCGGTTATCTTGCACACTTCAGCGATGCCAAGAAGGCGCTCGTGGCCCAAGTTGGAATCAGAAGAAACCGCAGTTGATGCTTGTACGGCAGCGTACGGTTCAGGCTCTACAATCATGGTAGAATCCTTTCAGGCTAGCTCGCCCCTCCCCCTTCGTCGCCAAACTTAGATAGGGAAGGGCGGGCGGCTTTTTAATCAATGACCGAAAATAAAATAACTCCTTTCAAACAAGCTGGTCAGGCGCTTACTGTTTATATTGTAACACTGTCTGTTGCACAATCATATCTAGTTACAGTTCTAATTTCTAATTTACTTTCTGACTGTATAGACTTTATTGTCTGACTGATTTAATATATATACAACGATGATTGGAGTGGTTATGGGACGTTTACCATTATCCGGAAGTAAGATGCGGAAAATTAAGTTCGGAACAACTGTTCAGGCGACGACCCCGGAGAAAATCGAAGAGCTACGCCTCAAGAACCCCGAATCAGTCAGAAGCACCGGCGAGGCTATCGACTATCTATGCAACCTGCTCACGGGGTTGCAGCCGAGGGTCGCCAGGGCCCTCGATGAGGCGTGCCTCAGGGAAGCTCGGCAAATCACCAATGAAATGAAGGCCCTTCCCGTTGACGGATCAGAAGAAATGAGTTTTAGTCAATTGGAACTTTATCGAGAGCAATTCCAGAGGCTCCACGACCATTTCTCTTTATATTGCGAGAAAGAGGAGAGGCCCCAGGGAATGAGACGGGTCGATCTCCTCGGCGGCGATTACGCTGTCCTCCCCTCCTCTTGGACTATATTGGATACAGAGGAATGCGCGAAGTCTTGCAGCCAGGTCGGAATTATCGAAATTCGCGGCGGCGCAAAATACGATGCGCCTCATTTTGCCTTCTTCCATAACGGAGAGTACAGTCAAAAGGACAAATTGCAGCGCGCAACCAAACTCTGGCCCCGCATGACCGACGTGATGCGCGACGAGGTCAAACTGGTCACAGATGATGAGGGACATTACCTAAATATGGACGAGCACCTAGCCGCCCCCATCATTTGTTATTTCAACCTTCTAGATGCCAGCTACTATCAGTCTATGGAGCTGGAGCCGCCATATGGCGCAATGATCTACCGAAACAATGTCGCTTAAAAAAGAGGCCCCTTTGGGGCCTCTTGGGGGTGCGGACAGAAAGTTGGACCGCGGGGCGGTCCGGACTGGAGGTTCGCA
>DXZW01000006.1 GCA_019419455.1 Collinsella sp.
TGCGTACGGTACGCCTGAGCGGTGACTGTTCCACGCTACGCCGATGATGTATGTCCACAGCGCCGATGCCTGTTCCATGCAGCGCCGATAATCGGGAGGGGCCGTTTCGACCCCTCCCGCTCTTCGTCGGTTTGCTCCTATTCCATTCCTCTCATCCGCTTGCGCATAGATTCCTCGCCTGCAATGTGGATGGTGTAGGACTTGCACACCACGCGGTCGATGACGGCGTCGGCAATGGCCCCGTTGCCCAGGTTCGCGTGCCATGCCGACGGCGGGAACTGCGAGCACAGGATGAGCGATCCGGTCCTGTCCCTCGCCTCGATTACCTCCATAATCTCCCTGGCCTCATTTGGCTTGACCTGCTCCAGCAGCCAATCGTCGATGATCAGCAGATCGCACTTGATGTACTTCTTGCGCTGCTTGAGCCATTCCTCGTCTTTGAAGACGGTGAGCTCGTCCAGCAGCTCCGGCAGCCTGGTGTAGCGCACGGTGTAGAACGCGTTGCAGGCAGCCGCTCCAAGGGCGTTGGATATCCAGGTCTTGCCGGCTCCGCTCGCCCCTGTGACGATGATGTTGCGCCTGCTCGCGATCCACGAGCAGTTGGACAGCTCGACCATCTGGGCGCGGTCGAGTTTTCGGTCGTCATCGTAGCGGACATCGGCGATATTCGCATCCTGCTCGGGAAAGCCCGCCTGCCTCAGGTGCCGAAGGCGCTTGTTGGTCCTGCGCGAGTCCCATTCGGCGTCGACGATCATGGCGAGGCGCTCGTCGAAGCTCAATCCTGATGCCGCGGGAAGCTCTTCTTGGTCGCGATAGGCCCGGGCCATCACCGACAGCCTCATGTCGTGCAGCTTGTCCATAGTCGATTGGCTCGCCATCATCGTCCGCCTTTCTCGCCGTTGTCGGCGCCTGCGCTCTCGATCTTTCGGTAGTAGTCCTGGCCCCTCAGATAGGCGCCTGCCGCCTCGTCGGTGCGCCCGACTTCCCGGGCAAGTGCCGCTATTACGCCCTTTATAGTCTTGTAGCTGGGCCTCTGCGTCCTGAGAAGGGCCTTTT
>DXZW01000007.1 GCA_019419455.1 Collinsella sp.
GCAATTTCAAAAAGATGATTGAGGCAGAATGTCAATTCTGGTCTAACAGAGCCTTTTTTAATCCCCGTCCCAGAAAAATCATCAGCGTGCGCTCTACTTTGCGCTGGTGAGGACGCCGGTGGTGTCGAAGGCGGGGGTGAAGCTCTCGTCTACCGCGCCGCCCTCTTGCCAGAACATTGTCGTAAAGCCCAGGTCGTCGGCATGGTCGAGCACCTGCTCGTACTCCTCGCGCGTCACGGCGCGCGCCAACTCGCCGCCCTGCTCGCGCATGAGCGCATTGGGCGTGTACTGGTTCATGACCGAGATCGGCACGTCGCCCACCGTCTGCCACACCAGGTCTAACACGCGGCACGAGTCATCCGCATGCCCCGGCAGCACCAGGTGGCGCACGATGATGCCGCGCTTCATGAGCCCGTCGTCATCCACCAGCTCTCCCCCGCGGCGATCGATCTCGCGCGCCATCTGGGCCAGACCCGACACGGCCACACGCGGGTAATCCTTTATATGGGAGAGCGACTGCGCAAGCGCCGCATCGGCATATTTAAAGTCGGTAAGCCACACATCGATCAGGTCGCCCAGCGCGGCCACGGCACTCGCGCGCTCGTAACCACTCGTGTTGTAGACGATCGGGATAACCAGTCCGCGCGCCCGTGCCGCGGCAATCACGGCAGGCAACAGGTGCGCATAGTGCGTCGCCGTCACCAAATTGATGTTGTTGGCACCCTGGTCCTGCAGTTCCAGCATAATCTCGACCAGGCGCTCAGGCGAAATCTCAAGGCCAAAATTGCCGGTCGAGATCTCGTGGTTCTGGCAGTAGATACATTTGAGCGAGCAGCCGCTAAAGAAGATCGTGCCCGAACCGGCCTCGCCCGAAATAGGCGGCTCCTCCCACATATGAAGCGCCGCGCGGGCCACCTTGAGCGTGTCATCGGCACCGCATACGCCGTGCGCACCCTCGTCGCGCACCGCACCGCAACGGCGCGGACACAAATGGCAGGCGGGCGAAAAAAGTTCGGTCAACGGCGTCGGCATAAAAACATGCTCCAAAACAACGATTCAGCAGCTCAAACGTAAAGGGACCAACCGCACAGACGGCTCGAGCCCAAGGCGCCGTAATCGTCCGACACGATTTTTGTAATGTCAAGACTGGAATCGATAAAGTGCCGCTTTATGATGTAGGTATTCCGCCCCCCGCGGAGCAACTGGGTGAACCGTCGCGTTTATTTAGGGAGCCCACACAGTCGTACCTAGTACAGGTATCCTTCGTTGTTAAGGACGCTGGAACAGTCGATGAGGGCACCCACCTGTTTTAGGTGGGTTCATTTTCGTAACGTGGGGGGTGGTTTTTATTTGCCGAAAACCACCATTACAGCCCATATGGATCCCCGCCGGTATCCCGACAATCCATCGACAACATCCCAATATCTGGTAAGCGCGTGATTATCGCTGCGTGCAATTCCATGCACCCCCCTTGGTCGAGTATCATGGTTCGGCTATGCCCTTTGCGCTTAGCAACCTTTGACCTTTTCCTTCGACGCTTGGCGGTTTTTAGATTCATGGCTTCATCCCCGAGCTACATACCGTATCTATGCGTGGCAGCGGCGGCCTTTATCACGACCTTCCTCACGGTGCCCCTGGTCAAGCGCTTGGCAATTAAGCTCGACGCCGTCGACTATCCTTCTAAGCGCCGCATCAACACCAAGCCCATCCCGCGTTTGGGCGGAACGGCGGTGTTTTTGGGCCTGGTCGTTGCCTGTATTGTGCAAATCCTAGGCACCTGGTACCTGGGTTGGCCGCCCGTTTTGGTGCCCCACCCCCGTCTGCACATCAGCTACCCCATACTTGCGCTTTCTTTTACCGTCATCTTTGCGACCGGCGCTATCGACGACGTCTTCCAGCTCAAGCCCAAGCAAAAGCTAGCCGGACAGGTCCTCGCCGCGCTTATCGCCTGTATCGGCGGCCTGCGGATCGGCGTCATCGTCAACCCGTTTGCCCCCGGCGAGATCATGCTCGGATGGCTCGCCTACCCCATCACCGTGATCTATCTGGTGGCATTCACCAACATCATTAACCTCATCGACGGCCTCGACGGCTTGGCCACGGGTATCTGCGGCATCGCGTCGTTCACCATGTTTTCGATGGCCGTTCTCTCGGGCCGCATCGACGCCGCCGCGCTCTCCATTGCGCTCTTTGGCGCTTGCCTGGCCTTTTTGCGCTACAACTTCAACCCCGCAAGCATCTTCTTGGGCGACTCGGGGTCGTTGCTTCTGGGCTTTGCACTGGGCTCCATCTCGCTGCTCAACGTGAGCCGCACCGCCGCGCTCACCTCGCTTATCATCCCGCTCATCGTTGCCGGCGTGCCCATCATCGACACGTTTAGCGCCATCGTGCGCCGCAAGCGCGCCCACATTAGCATCGGGCAGGCCGACAAGGGCCACATCCACCACCGCCTGATCCAAGAGGGCTACAACCAAAAGCAGGCAGTGCTCCTCATCTACGCCTGGTGCATTATGCTTTCGGCCGGCGCCGCCGCGATCAACCAGGTCGAGGTGCCCATGCGCGTGCTCATCTTTACCGTACTCGCCATTGGCTCGGCGGCCTTTGCCAAGCACCTGCACCTGTTTGAGCCCGTACTGCGCCACCATTACAACAAGCGCACGCACGAGGACGAGCTCGTCACCCCCGACGATCCCGCCTTTAAGCAGGAGGAGCAGGCGGCAGAAGAACGCAGGGAGGAGCGCCACCACAGGCGCTAGGGTAAGCTGCCGAGGATGCGCCCAGGCGCCGCCGGCCAAACGCGCAGCCACGCCGCGCCCATCGCACATGTCGCCGCTCTCCCGCCCCTCGCGTACTTACGCCCCGACCCTCCAATAAACGCGTTATCATCTTGACCCATGAACATACGTTAGGAGCAATCATGCCAAACGAGAACAGCTACGAAGTCGCGCTGCAAAAGAGCAACGCCATTCGCGAGGGCCTGGCCAAAACGCCCGAGAAGTTCACCATGCTCACCGGCGACCGCCCCACCGGCCGTCTGCACCTGGGTCACTACTTCGGCACCCTCAAGGGCCGTGTTGAGCTGCAGAACATGGGCGCCAAGACCAACGTGCTCATCGCCGACTACCAGGTCATCACTGACCGCGACACGACCGAGCACATCCAGGACAACGTGTACAACATGGTCATGGACTACCTTGCCTGCGGCATCGACCCCGACAAGACCATGATCTACGTGCACTCCGCCGTGCCCGCCGCCAACCAGCTCATGCTGCCGTTCCTGTCGCTGGTCTCCGAGGCCGAGCTGGCGCGCAACCCCACGGTCAAGGCCGAGATGGAGGCCTCGGGCCACGAGCTCACCGGCCTTCTGCTCACCTACCCGGTGCACCAGGCCTGCGACATCCTGTTCTGCAAGGGCAATGTGGTGCCCGTCGGTCGCGACCAGCTGCCGCACATCGAGCTCACCCGCACCATCGCCCGCCGCTTTAACAACCGCTACGGCAAAGTGTTCCCCGAGGTCGAAGCGCTGCTGTCCGAGACCCCGCTACTGCCGGGCCTGGACGGTCGCAAGATGAGCAAGAGCTACGGCAACGCCATCAACATCTCGATGACCGCCGAGGAGACGGCCAAGCGCATCAAGAAGAGCCAGACCGACTCCGAGCGCATGATCACGTTCGATCCCGAGAACCGCCCCGGCGTGTCCGGCCTGCTTTCAACCGCCGCCATCTGCACTGGCCGTTCCGAGGTCGAGATTGCCGAGGAGATTGGCATGGCCGGCTCCGGCCAGCTCAAGAAGTACGTGACCGAGGCCGTCAACGAGTACTTCGCGCCGATCCGCGAGCGTCGTCAGCGCTATGAGAACGATCTGGACTATGTGAAGGACGTGCTGCACGAGGGCAACCGTCGCGCCAACGAGATTGCCGAGCAGACCCTGGCCGAGGTTCAGGACGCCATGGGCATGGTGTACTAGATCGATCTGCTGGCTAGAACTTTCGATTGCTATAGGGCGGGCGCTACGGCGTCCGCCTTTTTTGGTGCCCGACCGGTTCGGCTCTGCCCATTGCACTCCCCCGACAAACAGGAACAGGCCCGCTGGCAGTTAGTTGCCAGCGGGCCTGTTCCCGAAGTACACCGTTGAATCGCACAGAGGGGAGGAATGCGAATCAAACTCAACAGGGCAGGCTTTTTCATCGCCTATTGCCTGCTCCGTTGCTGAAACCAATATAGTTCACCGTGGTTTACTTTGCTGCATCAATATCGCCCGCCATAGCTTCTCCATAAGTTAGCCCCAGTAAACTAAACCACCACAAAGGGGACAGGCACCTTTGTGGTGGTTTTCGCCACGGCAGAGCCGCTAGAGCCCCACTGGCCAGCGACAGGCGGCCAAGTCGACGTGCATGTCGTCCTTAAACGCCACACCCTCCCCTAGCAAAAGCTCACGTTGAGCATCGGGACCGCCAAAAGCAAAACCATCGCATATGCGGCCATCGGCAAACACCACGCGGTGACAGGGAATCTCGCCGGGGCGCGGATTGCCATGCAGGGCATACCCCACGTACCGCGCACTTCGTGGACGTCCAGCAAGCAGCGCCACCTGACCATACGTGGCGACCATCCCCTCGGGAATCTGCTCGACCACCTCGTACACCCGCTCAAAAAAGCCCTCAGACGCCATTGCTCGCTCCCTTCCACCCGGAATAGCATAAACCACCACAAAGGTGCCTGTCCCCTTTGTGGTGGTTTTGGCAGGTGGGCTAGTTAACGGGTTGGAAGAAGGCTACGGCTACGGCGCCGGGGCCTACATGGGTGCCGATGGTGGCGCCGATGGTGTGAACGGGCAGTTCGCCCTCGGTGTGGCCAGCCCACAGTGCCGCGCTGTCCTCGATATACTTCTTGAGCACCGCATCCGAAAGGCCCGTATAGCCGAGCGCCAGCGGCATGGAAAAGTCGATGCCGCCCGCCTTTTCGACCTTCTGGTTGAGCAGGTTACGTCCGTTCTTGGAACCGCGCGCCTTGCCCAGCTGCACGATCAGACCGTCCTCGGCAGCCACCACGGGCTTTACGTTGAGCAGCGTACCCACGGCACCGGCCGCAGCAGACAGGCGACCGCCGCGCACCAGGTACTCCAACGTCTCGAGCAGGCCGATGACGACCACGCGGTCGCGCACGGCCTCGACAGCCGCCGCAACCTGAGCCGCGCCCTGGCCCTCGTCCACCAGGCGCAGCGCATACTCGACCAGCACGCGCTCGCCCAAGGTCACGTTATTGCTGTCCACGACGAACATGTCGCCGCCCGGCGCCTCGGCAAGTGCCGTACGAGCACTCTGGTTGGTGCCCGAGAGCTTGGCGCCCACGGTAATAATCACGGCCTCATCGCCGGCCTCACGCGCTTCGGCAATCGCCTGCGAAAAGGCGTACGGGTTGACCTGACCGGTCTTGGGCAGCTCATCGCGCTCCACAAGCATCTCGTAAAAGCGCTGGTGATCGATGTCGACGCCATCCATATACACATCGGTGCCAAAGGTGACGGACAGCGGCAGAACACGCAGAGCGGGGTGCTCCGCCGGCGACATATCGCTTGCGGAATCGGTAATAATGCGGACGGACATAACGAATCCTTTCTTGCGCAGGTCTCGCGCAGGGAATTTTGACAGCAATGTCCCGGCACGGCGTACGCGCTCAAACGGGACGATGCAGTTCTTGGCTGAAAGCTAGCGCCAGCGCGGCTCTAGATCTCGCGCAGGGTGTTGAGGATCGTGCGCAGCGATGCATACATCTGCTCGCGCTGCTCCACGCCCATGGCCTTGCCGGTGGTATCGAGCACCTCGCGAATGATGCGATCGGCCTCGCTCATGCTCTCGCCGCCCAGGGCAGTCAGGCGCACCGGAGCACGATACTTGACGGCCGCATCACCCGAGTCGTCAACCTCGACGTAGCCGCCCTCCTCCAGATGCGCGAGCGTGCGCGAGACGGCGGCACGGGTCACGCCTGCCATGCGAGCCAGGTCAGCACCAGTCAGGCCGTCCTTGCTGCGCTCAAGATAGTACAGGCACATAACGTCGGAGCCCTTGAGGCCCAGCCTTGCGCCCTCGGATGTCTTAATGCGCTGGATCTCCTTGTAGAGCCCGCTGATCAGTCCGACAAAGTCCTCGAAACGTGTCTCGTCGTTCTGCTGCATGGGAGACGACCGCCTTTCGCTTGCATAATGCTTACGGGTAAACATCTTAGTCGCATAAGCCGACACCCGTACCCAAATACCCCATTTGTTAACCCATCAACATAAAAACCACCACAAAGGGGATAGGAACCTTTGTGGTGGTTTTGACCGGCGAACATGATCCGCAGGCGCCGCTACAGCTCCACGCAGGGATTGTCGCGAGTCACAAGCGTCTTAACGACAACCGTCGCTCCCAGATAGCGCTCGAGCAGCTCGGCTAAGCGATCGATCGCGGCCTGGCAATCCCCCATCCGCTCGGGCTCCACGCACTCAATCGCCAGGAACGCATCGGCCGAATCATCGGACAGCGCCGTTCGAACGCCGTCGCGCCAGTTCCAGCAGCGGCACACGGCGCCTGCATCGTCGATATAGGCGAGCTCGCCGGGCAGCGTCGGGTCATCCGCTTCCTCGCCAAGAGGCAGGAACGCATCGCCACCGTCGGTCACCTTCAAGCGAAGGTCACCCTCGATCGCATGCAAATCCTCGCCTCCCACGGGCAGCGCGTAGGTCAGCGACACCGTGTTGTAGATGTCCACCGCGGACGTAATGTGGCCCACCGGCTTGCCTTTGAGCACGCGTTTGAGCAGGTTCTCGATTGAGCAACGCGCGCCCTTTTTGGTCTTGAACAGACGGTACGCGTCACGCCATGCCTTGACCGGTGCGTTCTCGCTGATAGTATCGCTGGTCAGATGGCGCTCCGCGTCGATATTGGCGCGGTCAAGCAGCGCGGCAATCGCATCCACGTCCTCCTGGGGTATCTGGGCCGCGGGCTTCATGCCCTTTACGACCACAACGCCGATAGCCGCCTGCGGAAACAGCTCCCAAAACGAATTCTCGGCAACAAAGCCCTTCATACGTGCTCCCTTCACGATTCGCCCCACGCGAGCGTCTAAACAAAAAGCGCTCTTACAGCGGCCACCTTCAAAGTCCTACGGTGCCGCCACAAGAGCGCTTACGCTGTCCCCATCCGGAGAAGGGGGCAATATGTCAGGCGTATTGTAACCCGAGTCATCCGCCCAAGCAAAACCACCGCAAAGGTGCCTGTCCCCTTTATGGTGGTTTTGGGCCTGAGGCAACGCTAGTGGCGGAGTCCCAGCAGGCCCCGGCCGCGGTGACGGGCCTCGGCGGACACCTGGGCGTGCGGGCCGGCGGCCTTGACGGACTCGGGTAGGTGCGAGTACTTCTTCTCGAAGTTCTCCTCGAACATCACCGCCAGGTTGTGCGCGGCCTCGTCATAGCGCGCGGTGCTCTGCCAGTACTGGCGCGGCACCAGGATGCCGTCGGGCACACCGTGGCACGTAGTGGGAATGTCGACATTGAAGATATCGTCGTGCAAGAACTCGCTGTCCTCGATAGTGCCGTCGAGGGCACGGGCCACCAGGGCGCGCGTGTAGGCAAGTTCGATGCGATGGCCCACGCCATAACCGCCGCCGATCCAGCCGGTGTTGACCAGATAGACGCGGGTGCGACCGTCGGCAATACGCTCGCCGAGCATCTTGGCGTAGACCATAGGGTCGAGCGGCATAAACGGCTCTCCGAACAGCGAGGAGAACGTGGGCGTGGGCTCGGTGACGCCGACCTCGGTGCCGGGGATCTTGGCCGTAAAGCCCGTCACAAAGTGATACATGGCGGCGTCGGCCGTCAGGCGCGAGATGGGCGGCAGCACGCCAAAGGCATCGCAGGTCAGGAAGAGTACGACGCTCGGAGTGGTACCCATGCCCTTGGTCCACGCGTTGGGAATGTGCTCCACAGGGTATGCCACGCGCGTATTGTGCGTGATCGAGACGTCATCATAGTTGGGCTTGCGATTCTCATCGAGCACCACGTTTTCGCAGATGGCGCCAAAGCGAACAGCGTTGAAGATCTCGGGCTCGTGGAACGCGTCCAGGCCCTCGCACTTGGCGTAGCAGCCGCCCTCGATGTTGAAGATGCCCATGTCGGACCAGCCGTGCTCGTCATCGCCGATCAGCAGGCGCGTGGGGTTGGCCGAAAGCGTGGTCTTGCCCGTGCCGGACAGGCCAAAGAACACGGCGGTCTCGTGCGTGACGGGATCCATGCTGGCCGAGCAGTGCATGGGTAGCACGTCGTCCTCGACGGGCAGCAGGTAATTCATGACGCTGAAGATGGACTTTTTGATTTCGCCGGAGTAACCGGTGCCGGCAACCAAAATCACGCGCTCCTGGAAGTTGATGACCACGGCGGCGCTGGAGTTGAGGCCCTTGATGGCGGGATCGCACTGGTAGCCCGGCGCGGCGAGCACGCAGAAGTCCGGCTCGCCGGTGCGTGCGATTTCACGGGCAAGCGGGCGGGCGAGCATCTGCTTAATAAAGAGCGCCTGGCTGGCACGCTCGCAGGCGACAAGCAGACGACGCGTATGGTTGCGGTCGGCACCGGCCATACCGCGAGTGACGAACACGTCGCGCTCGTTGAGATAGTCGACGATGCCGGCCTTGATGGCCTCGTAGCTCTCGACAGACAGCGGGCGGTTGACGGCACCCCAGGCAATCTTGTCGTGCACGTCGGGCGTGTCGGCGATAAAACGGTCGTTGGGCGAGCGGCCAGTGCGCTCTCCCGTCTCGATCACCAGTGCGCCGTTGGAGGCCATGCGGCCTTCGTTGCGGCGGATGGCGTGCTCGACGAGCTCGGCTGCCGGCAGGTCAACCAGCAGGCGGGGCTGGTTCTCGGCGGGGTCTTCGACCAGCGTAATGCCAAAGTTGGACAGAACTTCTGCAGGGGTAACACCAGACATGGGGCCTCCTTTAAAAACGCGACACGTGGGCGCGGCGCGCACTTTACTCACGTAAAGCCCGTTGTACCCGATATGCAAAAACGTTTTTGCGGCAACGGCGAAGCGCCCGCCCAACGGTCAAAAATCGCACGCAAGCGGCCTAGTCATTGGGGACGTTCTTAAACGACTAGTCGTTGGGGACACTCTTGAACAGGCAACAACCAAGGAGCGTCCCCGGATGCCGGCACTTAGGGACGTTCCCAAAGTGCCGGCACATAAGGAACGTCCCTAATTGCCGACTGCTGAATGGCACCGCCGAAATTATTGAACAGCCTGTTCAAAAACACGAGCGAACACCGTCGCGTCTATACTAGAGCGCAGCAATAGAAAGGACTCCGCTTTGAGCATCACGCCCCTCGATAGCATTCGCCGCGCCATCGCCCGCCGCAATGGCGTCGCCGACCCCACCGTATCGGACGGGGCGCACGGGCAGGGCGGACGCATCGAGAACGGCCTGTTCCCCGCATCGCACACCGCCGAGGAGCTCGCACGAATCCAAGAGCTGAGCCAGCGTAACGCTGGCGGTCCCAACAGCAGCCAGGCCACACGCCGTCGCCGCGAGCGCGATCGCCAGCCCGGCCCCATCCACCGCATGGTCAATGCCTGGTGGAACCGCCTGCTCGGAGCCGTCTACGGCGGCGGCTTCTCCACGCAAGAAGCCGAGTACGAAGATCACGCCACCCGTCGCGACTACCTTTGGAATACCCTGGGCACCGCCGTATGGGGCATGGTGTTTCCGTTGCTCACCATCGTGTCCACACAGCTCGTGGGCGCCGAGGAGGCTGGCAAATTCTCCATCGCCTTTGTCACCGGCACGCTCATCATGATCGCGTGCAACTACGGCGTGCGCAATTTCCAGGTCTCGGACATCGACGAAAAGACGTCCTTTGCCTCTTACCAGCTCAACCGCTGGATCTGCGGAGCGCTCGCGCTGGCATGCGGCCTGGTATACAGCAGCGCCCGCGGCTACGATGCGCAGATGGCCACAATCGGCCTGGGCGTCTACCTGTATAAGGTGATCGACGGCATTGCCGACGTGTACGAGGGCCGCCTGCAGCAGGCCGACAAACTCTACCTGGCCGGCATGAGCCAAACGCTACGATCCGTCGGCGTCATCGCGGTCTTTAGCGTGGCACTGTTCCTCACGCGCAGCATGCCCATCGCCGCCATGGCCATGGGCATCGCCGCGATTGCCTCGCTCGTGCTGGTCACCGCCCCGCTCGCCCTGCTCGAAACCGAAAAATCACGCCGTATGAGTCTGCGCGAGGCTGGTCACCTGTTTATCCAGTGCGCCCCGCTCTTTGGTGCGCTGTTCCCGTTCAACCTCATCGAGAGCATGCCCAAGTTCGTGATGGAAGGCACACTGGCCTACAAATACCAGCTGTACTTTAATGCACTGTTCTTTCCAGCGCAGGCTATTTTGTTGAGCATTGGATTTATCTATAAACCGCAGCTCCTACGTCTGTCGAGCATTTGGGCGAATCCGCGCAAGCGTCGCCGCTTTGACTTGATTATTGTTGCCGTTATGGCACTGATCGTGGTCATTACCGGAGCGTGCGCCGCATTTATGGCAGGCCCCGGCATCCCCATCATGAGCTTTATGTACGGCCTCAACTTTGAGCGCTACCGCACGCTGGCACTGCTAATGGTTGTCGCCGGCGGCGTCACCGCGGCAATCGACTTTATCTACGCCATCATCACGGTGTTGCGCCACGCCGGCGATGTCACCAAGATCTACCTGATCTGCTTCGCCGTAAGCGTGGTGCTGCCGGTGATCCTGATTAAGCTGCTGGGTCTGATGGGCGCCGTGGTGAGCTACCTAGCCATCATGGCCCTACTCCTGGTGCTGCTGATAATCGAGTACGCCCACATCCGCCAGCGCATCGAGCGCGACCGCAACCCATACGGCGTATAACGCCCACCTTGGTACATTGGGGAAAGAAACGTCGATGTTTTGGCGCCAACCTCTTGCGCCGTTATTCCCCGGGGCGAATATTCGCGTAGAACTCCGCCCCATCATCGAGCCGCAGGATGCCCACGCGGCCGAACTCGGAGCCGGTGGCGGCGGCGCAGTCGATGTCGATGCGATCGGGCACGCCGGCGGTATCCTCGCCACCCAGGCGCACAATCTGCCCGCGGCCCGACTCCTCATCGAGCCCCGCCAGGCCGCCAACCTCGCAATAGCGCCCAAGCGACACCGTGGGCGTGTGGCCGCTCACCACGACCGGGCCCTCGCCCTCGGCAGAAAGCAGTCCCGTCGGCGCATCCCAATAGCCGTGACGAATCCACAGCAGGTCATCGGACGACTGCACCGCGAGCATCTGCTGCAGCAGCTCGCGATCGGCACCCACCGCTCCGACGCCATCGGCACAATCGACGCCATGCTCAAGTAAAAACGCGCGCGCCGCCTTCATCTCGATTCCAGCATGTACCAGCAGATACGGGCGTTCCTCGGTCTCGGCCACCGCGTAGAGCGGCAGCGCGGCCATCCATCGCACGAGCTCCTCGTATGCCTCAAATTCCATGTCGTTGAGCTGCTCGCGCGTCGTCCAGCCACCGTTGATATCCCAGGTCTCGGCATCGAGCGGATCCTGGCCAATGATGGCATCGAGCATGATCTGCTCGTGATTGCCCTTGAGCACACGGGCGTTGGGCAGCGAGCGCACGAGCTTAATAACGCCGACCGGATCGGGCCCGCGATCGATCATGTCGCCCAGCACGTACAGCGTGTCGTCGGACGTCAACGAGATCTTAGACAGGGCCTCGTCAAGCGCACGCACGTGCCCGTGAGCATCAGATGTCACATAGATCGCCATGGTACGCCTCTCCTTGCATTGCGGCCAAAGCCCGGCGCCGCAACTAAAACTTCAAGTTGAACTTAAACGTTACCCATTGTACTCCGTTGCAATAAAGCTGGAAAGGGTTTCCGAGCAGAGGCAAAGACGGCAGCCGTCTATGACGATATCGCGCACGCCCGCAATCCAACCCCATAAACCCACCATCTTTGGGTACAAATAACCGCAGACAACTAACCGTGCCACGCCAACCACCCAGGAGCGGACACCATCCATGAACCAGATCCTTCTTTTTATCGGCCTCGTCATCATTTTGTGCCTGACCATCAAACCCGTCGGCAAAAAGCTCCCCTTCCCCACCCTGCTTATCTTTATCGCGCTCGGCATGCTGTTGGGCGTCAACGGCCCGGCGCATATCGACTTTAGCGACTACGCACTCACCGAAACCGTCTGCAGCACGGCGCTATTGTTCATCATGTTCTACGGCGGCTTTAACACCAACATAGACCGCGCCAAGCCCGTCGCCGCGCCGGCGGTGCTGCTGAGCACGCTCGGCGTCGTCATCACCGCAGGCATCACCGGCGTGTTCGCCCACTTTGTGCTGGGCTTCGACTGGATCGGCGGCCTGCTGCTGGGATCGGTCGTGGCGTCCACCGACGCGGCCAGCGTCTTTAGCGTTCTGCGCGAGCACAGCCTTTCGCTGAGGGGCGGCACCGACTCGCTGCTCGAGGTCGAATCGGGCTCCAACGACCCCGTCGCCTACATGCTCACCGCCGTGCTCGCGACCCTCGCGGCGGGCGGCAATATCGACATTCCCGTGCTGCTGACCAAGCAGATCATCCTGGGCGTGGGGTTGGGCCTTGCCATCGGCTGGACATCCAGCCGTCTGATTGAGCGCGCACACGCAACGGCCGAAGGCGCGCAGACCATCTTCTTGTTCGCCGTGGCCATCGTCGCCTACGCGCTGCCGAGCCACCTGGGCGGCAACGGCTTTTTGGCCGTATACCTTGCAGGCATTGTGCTGGGCGCAAGCGACATCACCGGTAAGGTCGAGATGGCGCACTTCTTCGACACCCTCACCGAGATGGCAGAGATGACCATCTTCTTCTTGCTCGGCCTGCTCGTAACGCCCGCACGCCTGCCGCAGATGCTGCTGCCGGGCCTGACACTCATGGCGTTCATGCTCTTCGTGAGCCGCCCCATCGCCGTCGGCGTGCTCCTAGCGCCCTTTAAGACGAATCCCAGCCAGGTCGCGCTCGTAAGCTGGGCGGGCCTGCGCGGAGCAGCTTCGGTCGTCTTTAGTCTCTTTGCCGTGGTGGCCGGCGTTCCCGGCGGACACGACCTATTTGACCTGGTGTTTGTGATTGCGGCGTCGAGCATCGTGGTGCAGGGCTCGCTGCTGCCGGCGGTGGCGAAGAAGCTCGATATGATCGATGCGACCGGCGACGTGCGCCGCACCTTTAACGACTACCGCGACGAGGACGGCATGTCGTTTGTAAAGCTCAAGGTGGGCGCTGGCCATCCGTTTGCCGGACGCTCGCTCGCGGACATTGGCAGCGCTACGGACATGCTCGTGGTCCTGGTGCTGCGCGACGGGGCGCATCCGGTACTGCCCAATGGCGACACCGTGATCCAGGAAGGCGATCTGCTGGTGATGGCCGCCCCAACGTTCGAAGAGCGTGCCGAGGTTACGCTGCGCGAGGTCACCGTGACTCCCCACGGTCGCCTGGCCGGTCAGCGCCTGCGCGATGTGCCGCAAGGCAAGCATCCGTTTATTGTAGTGATGCTCAAGCGCGACGGCCAAACGATCATTCCCGATGGCAACACCCTAATATACGCCGGCGACGAAGCCGTCATCGCCACGCTGGCATCGTAGCGGGCAGGAGGTAGCTAATTTGCGACGAAGAGATCAAGCGCCTAGAAAGCCTCATGCCTTCGCTCGCAGATTTGGATTTGCCTGAGGAGTAAAGCACCCCTCCCCCATGCAACCATCCTGTAAATCATAGCGGCGCAGTCGAGTTTTACCGTGATGCGGTCGCGCCTGGCGCTCCACTGTGCTAAAGTATCCCGAACGTTCAAACGACTACGAGGGGGAACTAGAAGATGGCACGTGTGCACAACTTCTCAGCTGGCCCGGCCGCGCTGCCCGCAAGCGTGCTCGCCGAGATTGCCGACGAGATGATGGACTACCGCGGTTGCGGCATGTCCGTGCTCGAGATGAGCCATCGATCTAGCATGTACCAGCAGATCATCGATGACGCCGAGGCAACCCTGCGCCGTCTGCTGAGCATCCCGGACAACTACCATGTCCT
The DNA here is from genome assembly GCA_019419455.1 of Collinsella sp. Taxonomy (GTDB): domain Bacteria; phylum Actinomycetota; class Coriobacteriia; order Coriobacteriales; family Coriobacteriaceae; genus Collinsella. The sequence continues at coordinate 14,110 of DXZW01000007.1, forward strand.
GTTTTTGCAGGGCGGCGCCACGCTGCAGTTTGCGGGCATCCCGATGAACCTCATGCGCCGCGGCCGCGCCGGCTACGTCGTGACCGGCAACTTTGCTAACAAGGCATACAAGGAGGCCGCCAAGTACGGCGAGGCCGTGCTGCTCGCGAGCTCCGAGGACACCAATTTCGACCGCATACCCACCATGGCCGACATCAACGCGCGCATTGCCGCCGAGGCCGCAAGCAACGGGCTCGACTACGTCTACATCTGCCAGAACAACACCATCTTTGGCACCATGTACCACGAGCTGCCCAACTGCGGCGATGTGTCGCTGGTCGCCGATGTCTCGAGCTGCTTTTTGTCGCAGCCGCTCGACGTTGAGCGCTACGGGCTCATCTACGCCGGCGCGCAGAAAAACGCCGGCGCCGCGGGCGTGACCGTGGTCATCGTACGCGACGACCTGATCGCCGACGGTCCGGCCTTTGCGCAAACGCCGCAATACATGGACCTTAAGACCCAGGCCGCCAAGGGCTCCATGCTCAACACGCCCAACACCTTTGGCATCTACGTGTGCGGCAAGGTATTCCGCTGGGTCGAGGAGACCGGCGGACTTGCCGCCATGGCCGAGCGCAACTGGGCCAAGGCCAACCTGCTCTACAACCTGCTCGAGAACAGCGAGCTGTTCCACGGCACCACGCGGACCGACAGCCGCTCCATCGCCAACGTCACGTTCCGTACCGGCGATGCCGAACTCGACGCGGCCTTTGTCGCAGGCGCGGCCGAGAACCAGATTCAAAACGTCAAGGGCCATCGCCTCGTCGGCGGCATGCGCGCCAGCGTGTACAACGCCGTCACCATGGAGGACGTGCTGGCACTGGCCTCGTACATGAAGGACTTCGAAGCGCAGCATAGTTTGAGTCCGCGATCTAACTAGCCCGCAACGCGCGGGCCGACCAGCCACTTCAAACCACCTGTTTAAACCAAACCTGCTAAGGAGTTTTTCCATGCGTAAGATTAAGACCATCGACGACATCACCAAGGACGGCAAAGTCGAGTTTGGCGAGGGCTACGAATTTGTGAGCACCGCCGAAGAGGCCGACGCCATCCTGATGCGCTCGACCGACCTGCACGGCTACGAGCTGCCCGAGGGCATTCGCGCCATCGCCCGCTGCGGCGCCGGCGTCAACAACATCCCCGTCGAGGAGTACGCCAAGAAGGGCGTCGTCGTCTTTAACTCCCCCGGTGCCAACAGCAACGCCGTCAAGGAGCTCGTCCTGGGCATGCTGGTGCTCTCGAGCCGCGGCGTGGTGCAGTCGATGAACTGGGTGCGCGACAACGCCGACGACCCCGAGATTCAGGTCGATGCCGAGAAGGCCAAGAAGGCCTTTGTGGGCCGCGAGCTCAAGGGCAAGCGCATCGGCGTCATCGGTCTGGGCAACGTGGGCTCCAAGGTCGCCAACGCCTGCGTCGATTTGGGCATGGACGTCTACGGCTACGATCCGTTCATTTCCGTCGAGCACGCGTGGGTGCTGAGCCGCGAGGTGCAGCGCGTGGGCACGCTCGAGGACCTCTGCCGCGGCTGCGACTACCTCACCGTGCACGTGCCCAGCAAGGCCGACACCATCGGCATGATCAGCACCGAGCAAATCAACCTGTTGGCACCCGACGCAGTGCTCATCAACTACGCGCGCGAGACCATCATTGACGAGGACGCCGTCGACGCCGCCCTGCGCGAGGGCAAGCTCAGCTGGTTTAGCTGCGACTTTGCCACGCCCAAGACCGTCAAGATGCCCAATACGTTTATCACCACGCACTCGGGCGCTGGCACCGGCGAGGCCGAGGCCAACTGCGCCGACATGGCCATCAGCGAGCTCAAGGATTACCTGGAAAACGGCAATATCGCGCACAGCGTCAACTACCCCGCCTGCAGCATGGGCAAGGCGCGCGCCGCAAGCCGCATCGCCTGCCTGCACGCCAACGTGCCCAACATGATCGGCCAGATCACGGCAATCCTGGCCAAGGACAATGCCAACGTGCAACGTATGACCAACGAGTCCGCCGGCGAGAACGCCTACACCATGTTCGACACGGACGAGCACCTGGACGGCAGCACCATCGAGGCGCTCAAGCAGATTCCGTCGATGTATCGTGTGCGCGTGATCAAGTAGCGTCGGCTGATCTGACGGGCAGTTCCCCATGTGGCCTGCCCGTCACTGACATTGAATGCCCGCGGGGGCGCCTTTCGCACGAGAGGCGCCCCCGTTTTTGTGAGCACTCCATTAAATGCACCGAGCCGCTTCTTGGCATACAATCTGTATGTTGACCTAACTATCTGTGAGGTGACTATGGTTGATACAGATTTTGCTTGGCGACTTACGCAAGGGCTCGTGCGGATCGACAGTTCCGACCCAGGTGCGTACGAGGGCGAGATTGAACGCTATATCAAAGCGTTGATTGAGGAACGGTTGGCGCAGCTGAGCCATCCGGTACTCGATGCCGTGCAGATTGCAGAGCTCGAAGTACTCCCCGGGCGCCGCAACCTTATGGTCACCGTGCCGGGCCAAAGCGACGAGCCGCGACTCGTCTATATCTGCCATATGGATACCGTTACGCTGGGCGATGGCTGGGACGCGGACATTCCGCCGCTCGGGACGGTTGTGCGTAACGACAAACTCTACGGCCGTGGCGCCTGCGACATGAAGGGTGGCCCGGCCTGTGCCATTGCCGCACTGGTCCATACGCTCGAGCGCGTGGTGGCGGATGGCGCGCTGCCCCGCCGCGGCTTTTCGCTCATCTGCTCGGTCGACGAGGAAGATTTTATGCGCGGCTCAGAGGCCGCGATCGATGCTGGCTGGGTCGGCTCGCGTGAATGGGTGCTGGACACCGAGCCCACCGACGGACAGATCCAGGTGGCGCACAAGGGGCGTACGTGGTTCGAGATTGAAATGGCTGGCGTGACGGCGCATGCGAGCCAGCCCTGGAAGGGCGCGGATGCCGTCGCCGCCATAGCCGAGGTCGTGTGTTCGCTCCGTCGCGCGTTTGTGGCGCTGCCCGCGCACGATGAGCTGGGGCCTTCGACCATCACGTTTGGCCAAATCGAGGGCGGATATCGCCCCTACGTCGTACCCGACCGCGCCAAAGTCTGGGTCGACATGCGCCTGACCCCGCCGACCGATACGGCCGCCGCGACGCGCATGGTAGAGCAGGCCATCGCCGTCGCCGAAGCCGTCGTTCCCAGTTGCCATGGCAGCTACACCGTGACGGGCGACCGCCCCGCCATCGAGCGCGACCCGAACTCTCCCCTTCTAGCAGCGCTCAAGCGTGCTGCCGATGACGTGACGGACGCGGACACGACCGTCGGCTTCTTTACCGGCTACACCGACACCGCCGTCATTGCCGGCAAGACAGGTAACCGCAATTGCATGAGCTACGGTCCCGGGTCGCTCGCGCTCGCGCACAAGCCCAACGAATATGTGCCCCACGCCGATATCGTTCGTTGTCAGCAGGTGCTAATCGCGCTCGCCGATAACGTGCTCTGGGACGCGAGCGGCCAAGTTGGGGCATAATAAGCCGCGAACAAACCGACTCGTGCGTTAGGACCGCCCATGAAAGCACTTCCGTTTCCCTGCATCCGCCCGGCTCAGGACCGCGTGCTCGAGGCGCTGCCTGCAATGGGCAGTATCCTGAGCGGCAACGATGCTCTGCGCGGAGCCCTTGCCGATGGCCTGATGCTCAAGGACCCGGGTGCGGCGTATTACGTGTACGAATGCTCGGGCGAGCCGGGACGCGTGACGGGTGTCGTGGCGATTTGCCCGACGAGTGTACTTGCGGGCGACAAGAGCGATGCCAGCGCTGACGTGGCCGCCGCTGCGCGCGCGATCGCCGAGCTCAAAGTGCAGCCGCGCCCCGTGTCGCTCGCCTACGAGGCCTCGCCCGTCATGGATATCATCCTGGGCGCCGCCAAAGAGGGCGCGTCGCTCTACGCCGTTACCGACCCCGCGGGCATTACACACCGCGCGTGGGAGGTCAAGCGCGAGGACGCCGTCGGGGCCATCCGCGCTATGCTCGACCAAGCACCGGAGCCGGCACTGACCGACGACCCCGCCTACGCCGCCGCTCTGACCGGGGCGTCGCAGCTGCTGGCCGATGAGGCCCGTGCCGCCGGAACGTACACCGGCAAGGAGCCGTTCAACTTTACCGTTGCCGTGCTCTTCCCCGCCGCGCAGGTCAGCGGCGCCGCGCCGCAAGTTCCGACAGGTCTGCTCACGCACCAGGTCGCGCGGTTCTAGCAAGACCAGACCGCCCAGCACAATAATCGGCAGCTCAACAAACAGGGGGCGGAGATGCAGCAGGTACATGCATCTCCGCCCCTTTCGCGTCGAGAAGTTATGCCAGCGACCCGTGCCGCCACGCTCGCGTTATCCCCGTTGCGGGCCTGCTGCCGCCACAAGTGGTTCAAGCCCCAGCTCGCGCGCGTAATCCTCCTGCGTAAAGACTTCGACCAACTCAAACGTGTCGGATTCGTCGTCAAACGCAAAGTGCAGCACCGAGCAGTTGCCCGGCACGCGATCGCGCTCGTCGGCCGCCGCACCCTTCACGTGATCCATAAACTCCTTGATAGCCGAGCCATGGCTTACCGCGAGCACACACGTATGGTCCGGACGCTGCATGAGTTCGGTCAGCGTCGCCGCCATGCGCTCGCGCACCTGCATCTGGCCCTCGCCGCCAAACTGACGATAGAAATCTCGCCACGGCCGCTCGGGCATAAGCATCACGCGCTCGGCCTCAAAGTCGCCAAAGAACCACTCACGCAGACCGTCCAGGCGCTCGTACGCCAAGCCCGGCCACAGGTTGGCGATAGTCTGCTCGGTGCGATGAAGTGTGGAGGTGTAGGCATGATCGGGTTCAATGCCACGCGCACGTAAGAACATGCCGGCACGCGCCGCCTGGTCGCATCCCAGCTGCGTGAGCGGCGAGTCACTCCAACCCTGAATAATGCGCTTAAGGTTGAATATTGTCTGCCCATGACGAACCAGATACAGGTCTTTATTCATAGGGGTCCTTTCGTTCGTTACCAATCAAGGAGCGAAAACGCACCGTCGCAATAGCCAAAATGAAGCACGGCACCGTTGTCGGGTAGCTCTCCCCTGCCAGTCACATACTCAAGAAACTCCTGGCAGGAAGAGCCGTGGGAGACTGCCAGCACACAGTCGTGCTGCGGCCTGGCCATGATGTGGGACAGCGCCGCGACCATGCGCGACTGGAGCTCGCCTTCAGACTCGCCACCAAAGGCCACCGGATAATCACCCCAGGGCTGCGGCGGCATCTCGCGATTTGATGTACCCTCCAGCGAGCCCAAATGCCACTCGCGCAGGTCATCGACCAGCTCTATCGAGCGGCCCTCACCAGCAATTAGCTCAGCCGTACGCCGCGCCCGGCCCAACGGGGAGGAATACACACGGTCAAAGGTCACGCCACGCGCCTCAAACGCCGCGCGCGTCGCCAGCGCCTGCTCGCGCCCGCGCGCCGTAAGCGGCGAATCGTGCCCACCCTGCAAAATGTTCTGCACATTGAGCTCAGTCTGCCCATGCCGCACCAAATACAAATCTGCCACACGTCCTCCCCTCGCACCACCGCAAAGGGGACAGGTACCTTTGTGGTGGTTTACCGCCGGATCACACCGCGGTGACGCTCAACTACACCAGTACGTCGACAAGCGAGCGCTTGGGTACGTGGTGCACCTGCGCCTCGTCGCGCCAATAATTGATGGAGCCGTCGGGGTTGGAATCGATCGCATCGATCACCTGTGTCTCGGCCGGAACGCCAAACGCCATGATCAGCTTGAGCTCATACTTGTCGTTATCGAGCCCCATGGCATCGATCGCGCGGGGCGTAAAGGCCTTGAACATACAGGCTGCCACCTCAGGCGTGGCGCTGCGGGCGGCGAGCATCATCGTCTGCGCGGCAATGCCCGTGTCGACCTCGGTAATGGGAGCGGCTGGCTTGCCCGGAACGGCGCGCTCAGCCAAAATCGCGATGTAGCCGGTCGGGCGCTCACCCTCGGCAGGACCCGGCCAATCCTTAAGCGCACCGGCCCATGCAAGCTCATCAAATACGCGCGCGCAATCCACGGCACCGCTCACCACATGAAAACGCAGACGCTGAGCATTGGCGCCGCAGGGAGTCAGGTGAGCCAGCTCTGCCAGCTCGAGCAAAAACTCACGCGGCACGCGCATGGACTCGTCAAAACGGCGGCACGTACGGGCACGACGGACCAGCGCATCAAACGCTTCCAAGCCGAGCTTTTCGCAACCCTGCTCTGCCATCGATTCGACACTCGACGGCGCCTCGGGAACTGCTTCGTTCATAGGGACCCCCAATACAAGCCAATTGTCCTTAGGAAAATCTAACCTAAAACGTAGGCAATAACGAACAGGGCTGCAATGTTCTACACCTGTTGAATAGAAAATCGCAACGTGGGGAACAACGGAAACAATTCGGGGCCTTTGGGTTACGTTTCGCCCTCTCCGACCCATACGCCAGCGCCTTTAGGCGATACTGGTTGTAACGATCAAGGCTTACGCCGCACGGAAAGGAGACATTATGGGCATCTTTAAGAACGATGACCAAAAATCGAGCCAGTTTGGATTTGACGAGAAAAGCATGGCGGGCAAAGCCGTCAAGGCCGTGCGCTGGATTTACGCCATCACGGGCGTCTTAGCGCTCATTGCTGGTATCGCGCTGCTTTTTGCACCCGCCAAGTCCCTCGTCTTTTTGACGACTGTCCTGGGTTTTTACTTTGTAATCACTGCTGCCATCAGGCTGTTCACTGCCATTTTTGAGCCGCTGCTGCCCACCGGCTGGCGCGTGACGAGCATCATCTCCAACCTACTCATTATCTTGGGCGGCGCCATAATCCTGCGTAACCAGGCCTTCTCGACCGCGACGCTCACCACGATGGTGGTTATCGTGGCCGGCTTTGGCTGGATTGTCGAAGGTGTCATGTCCATTCTGGAGTCCGAGCTTTCGTCCAACCGCGCCCTCGCCATCCTGAGCGGCGCACTCTCCATCATCGCCGGCATGTTCGTGTTTATCTATCCGCTGTGGTCGGCCAAGATGCTCGTCATCTTTAGCGGCGCCGCACTGCTGGTGTTTGGCGTAACGCTGATTGTTCGTGCTATTCAATTTGGCAAACTGGTGCACTAGATGTCACGAACGCTCTTTATTGATGCAGACGCCTGCCCGGTCACGCGCGAGTCGATTGACTGCGCGCGGCGGGCGGGCGTCGCCGTTGTTATCGCCGGCAACAGCACGCAAAACCTAGAACGGCACATTCGCCGCGACGACCCGCGCGATGCTGAGCACGCTCGACGCGGATTTTGGGTCACGACGCTCGATGTGAGCGTGGGCGCCGACAGCGCCGACTTTGCCATTGTCGAACGCCTGCAGGCGGGCGACGTGGTCGTGACGCAGGACATTGGCTTGGCGAGCATGGTGCTCGGGCGCGATGCCGCCGCCATCGGCGTGCGCGGGCGCGTGTACGACAAGGCGACTATCGACATGCAGCTGTTTATTCGCCACGAGGAAAAGAAGGTACGCCGCGCCGGGGGACGCACTCGCGGACCGGCGGCATTTACCAGCGAAGACCGGGCTCGCTTTAAGCGCAAACTCACCGAGCTGCTGCGCTAACCAAGGTAGATTTTTGGGACATGCCCGGAAATCTGCTTTTTTGCTTTGGGCGGTATGAGCGCTCAAAATCCATGGCTCAACAAAAAACGGGCTTCAAAATGCCATGCGTCGCCGCATTGTGCAGGCGCCGAGCATGGCTATTTTGAAGCCCGTTTTGTTAGGCCCACTTAGAGGCCGAAGGCGGAGAGGATGAGGCCCCAGCCGGCACCGATGACGTACATCATGATCAGGAACAGGACGTTTTCGCGGGCGCTACGGTTGGTGCGGAACAGCACCAGGTAGCCCACACCGGCAGAGATGAGCGTGCCGGCGAGCATCGGGGCCAGCTGCAGCGCGCCTTCCAGGTACAGTTGCGTGATGACGACGCTGGCCGAGCAGTTGGGAATCAGGCCGACGAGTGCCGAGCCCAGGACCGCAAGCGTCTCGTTGCCGCGCAGGAACTGCTCGATCGCGGACTCGCCGAAGGTCTCGAGCACGGCGACCAGGACCAGCGTCACCAGAAAAATGAATACCGAGACCTGCACGGTGTGCGAAATCGCGCTGCGGATGATCGACAGGACAGGCGTCCCTTCGTGGGAGTGGGAGTGACCGTGGCCATCATGGTGTTCATGCTCGCCCTCATGACCGTGATCGTGGCCATGTCCGTGTTCATACTCGTCCTCGTCTTCATCGCAACCGCAATGATCGCGCTCGCACAGCTCGTGGATGTGGTCGGCGCTCACGCCCGCCTCGGCCACCTCGTCGATGATGTCACCGCCGCTGTGGTCGTCGTGCGCGCAGTTCACATGAGCCGAATTAGCAGCGGCCCCCAGCACGGTACGGCGAATCGCCGCATGCGCGCGAGCGTTACGACGCAGGCCGCGAATGGCGGCGTCCACGATAAAGCCCGTGACCAGCGCGATCAGTGCCTTCGAAGCCAAAAGCATCGCCATGGTCTGCACGGGCACCTGCTCGGCGAGCAACAGCGGCAGCATCTCATCGGAGGTCGAAAGGAACACCGCCACCAACGTGCCCAAGGTCACGACACGACCGGCGTACAGCGTGGCCGCCATTGCCGAAAAGCCGCACTGCGGCACCATGCCCAGCAACGAGCCAACCACGGGGCCCGCGGCACCGGCGCGCTTGATGGCGCCGTTAACGCTGTCGCCCGCGACGTGCTCCAGGGTCTCGAGGGCCAGATATGTCACCAATAAGAACGGTACCAGCGAGAGCGTGTCCTTGCCGGCGTCGAGCAGAATATCAATCAGTAAATCCATGACGGATGGAACCTTTCGTGTCTTTCGGCAGCATTGTAAAAGTCCTAGCGGTCAACTAGGGTATTGTAGTTGTCCTAGGCGCGATGCCAATAGTTGCCCATGGTAAACTATCATCTCGCCACATCTTAATGACCCTGAGCCGCACGACGCGGCCCATCCAAGGAGCAGTTATATGAACGTTTCACAAGCACTCGAATACGAGCGCCAGCCGTTTATTCCCATGTTTATCTATGGCGATCACGGCGCCATGGAGTCCGAGCGCCAGAAGGGCGAAGAGGCCCTCAAGGTGCTCGAGACCGAGTACTTTACCGCCGAGGTCGACCCCGGCTTCGACTTTGCCACCGTGCGCGACCTGGCCGACCGCAACCGCGACCTGTGCGACCAGATTGGCGAGGCACGCCTGCGCAACGTGACGCCCGCGACGCTTTCGCGCGGCCTGTCCGATGCCGACACCTGCGCCGCCATCGGCAAGATGCAAAAGCGCACCGCCGCGTCCGTTATGCGCGAGATCCGCGGCGACCGCGACGCGCTCGGCGTGGCCTACGCCCGCAAGCCCATCCAGGGCACCGTGCTCGGTATCGACATCGAGACCACCGGCCGTGCACCCGAGCGCGGTTATATCATCAACGTGGGCTGGGAGATCATGGACCTCACGAGCGACGCCGTCCCGCACGACGCCGAGGCACACTACTGCGGTCTGCCCGACATCTACCGCGGCGAGGATGTACCGCTGTCGAATATCCACCACATCACCTGGGACGACATCGACGGCAAGAAGCCGTTCCGCGAGAACAAGGAGCTGCAGAAGCAGCTGCTCAAGCTCATGAAGAAGTACCCGTACATGGCACACAACGCCGCGTTTGAGGACAGCTGGTTCAAGATCCACCTGGACGGCTACGCCGAGGCACGCCGCGCCGGTAAGATCATCGTCATCGATTCACGCCAGATCTGCCGCAGTCTGGATGCCGACGTCCGCTCGCTCCCCCGCGAGTCCGCCCCCGCCGCGCTCGAAAACTGGGCGCGCCGCCGTGGAACCCTCGCCGCCGACGCCAACGAGCAGCACCTGGGCCTCGACGACACCGACCTCATGCTCCGCACGGTTCAGGCCGAGTTCAACCTCAAGAACCTATTCGCGAAATAACCGATCCATCTGCGGGAGCGCCTGCCAGGCACAGCGCAATCCGTCTGGGCACACCGACACGCAGTAAACTAGGGCGCAGCCTTATGGCTGCACCCTAGTTTTCATCAAAACGAGCAAATACGCGTGCTTCACATAGTCGGCAGGTTGGCCCACCTACATTTTTCGAGTTGTTCGGCCAGCTGAACCACTAGTCAAGGCCCCTTGAACCGCAATCGAAGCTAAAATCGCCTTAATTTCGCAACCAAGCCCCATAAATCTACCTGAATCAATTCGAATAGGACGTTGCGATCGCACCATTCGTATAGGATAAGGCCGAATAACTCAAATTATGTTGGTGAGGCGTCTTGGCGATGGTGGCGCGCGCAGACGTGGTGTAAGAGTGTCCTGAGGTCCGTCGCTGCAAGTCCCGATGTTACTCCTTCTTGAGGCCGCGCTTCTCGACTATCTCGTCCACTATCTCCCTGGCGCGCCGCCCGAGCGCGCGGCGCCTCCCCTCTGTCGGGGCCGGCCTGTCCGCGGGCTCGGCGAAGCCCTCGGCGGCCGAGGTCTCGGAGAACACGCGCTGCTGGGACCACTGCCCCTCGGTCTCCATGAGGCCCGCGCACGTCAGGCGCAGCATCGACTCCCTCGAGGGGAAGGACTGCACGACCCTGTAGCGGCGCTTGATCTCGCGGTTGGCGCGCTCCTGGACGTTGTTGGTGCGGAGCTTGGCCCAGTGCGCCCTGGGGAAGGCCGTGAACGCCAGCGCGGAGTCCTCGGCCTGCTCGAAGACCTCGCCGGCCCTGGCGGACACCGACGCCACCCAGGGCGCCGCCTCGGCCCACACGCAGCGCGCGAGGTCGGGGTCGTCCTGGTAGACCGCGGCGTGCACGAGGTCCCTGACGGCCGCCTTGGAGTCCTCGGGCCTGCCCGAGCAGGCGCTCTGGAGGTTGCGCTGCAGGTGCGTCAC
>DXZW01000008.1 GCA_019419455.1 Collinsella sp.
CAATTTCAAAAAGATGATTGAGGCAGAATGTCAATTCTGGTCTAACAGAGCCAAAGTATTAGACCTCGATTCCGCAGTCCCCGATGTGACAAAGGAACAGTCCATTTGTCACATTCAGAATTGACCCCCCCCCCCGCAATAGCTCATCGATGGCGGGATTCTCTATACTGAGTCACATATGACGGTATCGCGCCAAAGGAGAACACCGTGACCACGTCGCAGATATCCCTGCTCGCGCTCATCTTGGTTGGGGGCATCGGCATCCTGCTTATCGGAGTGAGCGCGCTCATGAAGGCCGCCGCCCGCAAGAAAGCCAAGGCCTGTACCGCCGTGACCATGGGGACGGTCATCGACCATCGCTTTATGGGTGAAGGCAGAATGAATCCCGTTTTGGAATACACCGTCGACGGCACGCAATACCGCGCGAAAAAACAATTCCGTGGCATAAAGACCAAAAGCTTGTCGGGACTCCCCATCCGCACGCAAGCCACCGCCTACGAAGACGCCAAGGGCTGGCTGCACGTGCAGACAGGCCCCATCGCCCGCCTAGGCACCCTCGCGGAGCAGCTTTGGCCCCTCGGTAGCCAAATGACCGTGTACTACAACCCCAGCAACCCAGACAAAAGCTATGTCGAACGCCCCATCGTGGGCAACTTTGCCACACTGATGTTTAACATCGCAGGCTTCTTGCTCATCGCGATGAGCATCTTGCTCTATGTTCTTATCCAGCGCTAGCTCAAACTGATGCGCCCCGCGCCCCATGCGCCGCAACGACCGCCACGACACCAAGGATCAGCCATGGCAACACTTTCCGAACAAGAACGTAAGCGCATCCAGCGATACTGCATCTGTCCCAAGGTTGCCGGCGCGGCGCTTGCCATGGCGTTTGTGCTGCCTTTTTTGATCATTCCCTTCGAAATGATTGACGATATCGTCTTCCATCATGAAAGCTTCCAGGAGACGGGCATGATGACCGCCTTGGCGCTCACCGCCGTCGAGCTCGCCATCTTCTGCTACTGCGCGCTCGCGCCGCGCTTTGGCATGCGCGGCAAGCAGTGGAAAGAAATGCAGCACCGACTCGTCGTCGAGCAGGCTGAGAAAGACCGCTCGGCACAAATCGCAGGTGTTATCGGTACGCAGGCCGCCGCGCGCCTGCTCAAGAACAGCGACAACGAGACCGCGCGCAACCTGGGCGGCGCGGCAGAAGTCGCCGCTGCCGTAGGCGCCGTCGCCACCGCAGCAGATGTGCTTACCGAAAGCTTTGCCAACGCAAAGGCCATGGCAGAGGCCTGTGGCGTGCCCGTCCCCCGTGCAAAAAAGTGGATCGTCGCGCTTGTGGCGCTGCCCCTCGCAATCGTGTGTGGTGCCTATATCCCACAGCTGGCGCAGGGAAACATCGAGATGCAGGAGAATGCCGCGGCCGCGGCCGAGCAGATCGCCATCGCCCGCAAGGCATTAGAGCCCGCATGCGAGTACGTGTCCGCCGATGATCCCTACGAGCGATATCAAGATTACGGCTATCATGTCCGCGGCTATCTGCACGAAGGCGACTCCGACGCCCAGAAGACCTATACGTATCTGGACTTTGACAACAAGGGGACGCTCAAGGAAGTGAGCTACGCGGCAGAGGTCGACCCCAGCGCGAGCCTCGAGGATAACCTTGCCCGCATCGAACGCGAGCTTGACGAGCTTTCCTCTGCCGTTCAAACCGTTGACGTCAAGACGGTGAGCCCCGAGCTCTTGGCACCGCAGAAACTCCCCGAAGAGTTTAGGCAGGCATTTTTGAACGGCTCACTCTACGAGAGAATCTCTATCAGGACGAGTGACGACCTCATCAAAACGTATTACTCGTTTGATACGGATCCCGAGGACGAGTTTGACGAGTACACCCATCCAAGCGTCCGTATTACGCTGATGGGCAAAACAAACTAGAAGGCGCGGGAAGGGGCCACCCCCTTCCCGCGCCTTTTCATCCAATGTGACAAAGGGACCGTCCCTTTGTCACATTATTCGGAACGCAGGGCTTCCACAGGGTCTTTCTTGGATGCGCTGCGAGCCGGCAGCAGGCCGGCAACGACCGTCAGCAGCACCGAAATTACAATGAGCATCAGCGCGTCTTGAACGGGCAGGCTCATCAGGTTGGGCACCTGCTTGGCCGCAAGCGCCCAGGCATTAACCGGAAAGCTCACGGCCACCACGACGACAATGGCAAAGACGCCGGCAATGAGGCCTTCGATAAAGGTCTCGGCATTAAATACGTTGGCCACGTTGCGCTTCGACGCGCCGATCGCGCGTAGGATGCCGATCTCCTTCTTGCGCTCCAGTACGCTGATGTAGGTGATGATGCCGATCATGATGGAGCTCACCACCAGACTGATGCTCACGAATGCGATGAGCACCAAGCTGATGGTGTTCACGATGTCGGTCACCGAGCCCATGATGATGCCCATGTAGTCGGTGTACGAGATGGCCTGTTCGTCGTGGCCGGCGGCTTTGACCTGCTTGTTGTACGCATCGATGTGATCAAGCACGCGCTCCTTGGCCTCAAAGTCGCGCGGGAAAATCTTGACCGAAATGGGGTCCGCCTCGTCCGCATAGCCCAACGTGGTCAGATTGTTGTCGTAGGTGAGCTTCGACGCCTTGGCATAGCTCATCATGAGCGAACTCAGGTCCTCAGCGTCCATGTTAAAGTGGATAGCGCGAGCAAAGGCGTTCGCATCCACGCGCATGGCGCTCGCCAAGTTGGCAAAACTCGAAGACATCTGCGTCGCCATTTGGTCCATGAGCCCTGCCGCACCCGCCTTGAGCTGGGTTGATACCGTCGTCGCAATCTGCTCGCTGACCGCCTTCATCACCTGATCCATAGACTGCTGCAAATACGGAGCCAGCTGCTTTTGCACATAGTCGCCCATCACCTGCTGCAGACGCTCGGCCAGGGCATCGCCGCCGAGCGCCCTGAGCTGAGCCAGGTATTGCTGGGCTGCGACATCATTCTCAAGGTACGCTGAGAATGCGGCAGCGAGCTTTGACGCGTCCTTAAGATCTTCGGGCGACAGCGCCTTAAACTGATCAGAGCGCATAAAGCCCTCAAACAGCTGGTTGGCAAGCGCTCCCGCCTGCTGCATTTGCTCGGGCGTGAGCTCCAGGCCGTCAAAGATGCCCGAGAAATCTGGGGCCGGCGCTTTGGCCATGATGTCGCTGAAGTCAACGCCCTTCCCAACGCCCGAAAGGTCAATGTCCAGCCCGGACAAATCAAGGCTAGAAAGGTCCATGCCGCCGGCCGCACCCGAGAGCGCAGATGCATCGAACGAGAACGCGCTCTTCAGCGCCGCCTCGTCCACACTGAACATGCTGCTCAGATCCACGCCTTGCTTGGCCTCGCTCTGCAGCTCGTCGAAGGTTTTGCCCGTAAAGACATCCGTCTCGGGGTGGGCAAGCTGCTCCTGCACAATCTGCGAATCGGCGGCGCGCTTCATAAGCTGGCAAGTCAGCGCATGCGTATAGGCAATGCCCGGAGTCAATGCGCTCGCGTTGGCCGTCTCGTTGGGTCGCACCACGCCCACAATGCGCACGTCAATACCGTCGGCAACCTTGGCCGCCATAAAGTCGGCATCGCCAGACATGTCAGTCCACATGCCGGTCTCTTCGTTTTTGCGATAGGCATCGGACGGCGACAGCACCTTAAACGTCGTGGACAGCGCATCGTCGTAGGTAAAGTCGGTGCCGGCCTTGGGCGTCTCGACCTTGCCGTCGGCCGTCATGGCACTGTTAACCAGGTCGTTAAGCTCATCGATATCCAGCGCACCGATGCTATAGAGGGTGTAATCGCCCACCGTGCCGCGGCTCGAAAGCACCATCACGGCCTCGTTGGCAGACGTAGGCCAATGGCCGGCAACGACATCGTACTGGCTGTCGAGCAGGCTCTGGTCGTCAATCATCTCGTTAAAGACCGAGGTCCCCATGGAATCCATGCTCACCGTTGCCGCCGAACTTGCGCCGCCGCTCATGGCCTCGGTCATGGCGTTGGGCACCAGCCGGACAGGCTTCTCATCGCCCTTGCCGGCACGATAGACAACCGGCGATACACCGTAGCCGTACTGAATGGCGTTGACCTCTTTATCGATGCCGTCGCCACCGGCATCGAGCCATGCCTTAAAGCTCGTCATGTCGTTGGACTTAACGCTTGCGAACATGTCTTTTACGGCCGTGACCACAGGGATCTTATCGGTTCCCTTATCTTTGCCACCGGTGGCGTCGGATGAATCCTCGCCCTCGGACACCTCATCATCCGTAGCCCCATGCCCGCCCATCATGGACGACAGGTCATAATCTTGTTTGGAAATCGTCAGCGGGTAGCTCGAGAGCGTGTCCTCCTCGACCTTTTTGATGTAGTCGTTTACGCCGTTGGAGAGCGCCAGGATCGCCGCAATGCCGATAATGCCAATCGAACCTGCAAAGGCCGTCATGGCCGTGCGGCCCTTCTTGGTCATGAGATTTCGGGCAGAAAGCCCAAGCGCCGTCACAAAGCTCATCGAGGTTTTGCGCGTGGGCTTGGCCTCGCGACGCGCGGCCTCGGCAGCATCAAAGGGATCTGAATCGTCGGTGACCTTGCCGTCCGCCAGGTTGACAATGCGCGTGGCGTACTTGTACGCCAGCTCGGGATTGTGCGTGACCATGATGACCAGACGGTCGCGCGCAACGTCCTTGAGCAAATCCATGACCTGGACGGACGTCGTTGAATCCAAGGCGCCGGTCGGCTCGTCAGCCAGCACAATCTCGGGGTCATTGATCAGGGCGCGGGCAATGGCCACGCGCTGCATCTGCCCGCCCGAAAGCTGGCTCGGGCGCTTGTCAACGTGCTCGCCCAGACCGACTGCCTCGAGCGCCTTGCGCGCACGTTGGCGGCGCTCGGCATGCCCCACGCCCGTGAGCGTAAGCGCCAACTCCACGTTTTCCAAAATGCTCTGATGCGGAATGAGGTTATAGCTCTGGAACACAAAGCCGATGCGATTATTGCGATAGGCATCCCAATCGCGGTCGTTGAAGTCCTTGGTCGAGATGCCGTCGATCAGCAGATCGCCCGAATCGAAATGATCGAGTCCACCGATGACGTTGAGCATCGTAGTTTTACCCGAACCCGAGGGACCCAGAATGGCTACGAACTCGTTATCGCGAAAAGACAGGCTTACGCTGTCGAGCGCTACCTGCGTAAACGACTGCGTAACGTACCTTTTGCAAATAACTCTGAGATCCAGCATGGACGGCAACCTCTCTCGCGCGGGCGCGCTCGCCCGCTCCCCCGCCGTTCACGTTCGGCGCGTTTGTCCTACTCTATCCTCATTTTTGGCCGATACCAGTGAGAAGTGTAACGAACCGCGCCAAAAAACGAACGGGACAGCACGCCGCATGGCGCACCGTCCCGCACTTATCATCGATGATGTGACAAAGGGACTGTCCCTTTGTCACATTCGCACCTACTGCTCGCTCTTCGCGAGTGCCTGATCGATCAGTTTGTTGAGCGCCTCGCGCTGCTCAGCGGAGTTGATGCCGCCCATGATCGGCTCTCCCACAATGTTACCGTTCTGGTCGATCACGTAGGTGGTCGGGAACGAGTACAGGTTGGAGGTGAACTTTCCGGCCTCGCTGTCCGACTTAAACCAGATGTTCTTATACGTCACGCCCTTCTTGGAAAGCACGTCCTTGGCATCGGCCACCTCGTCTTTGTTGCCATCGAGCGTAAAGGAATTAACGCCCACGACCTGGCCGCCCTTCTCGGCAAGCTCCTTGTTGAGCTTCTCCAGATCGCCCAGCTCTCCCACGCACGGCTTGCAGGTGGTAAACCAGAAGTTCATGACGGTGACCTTGTTCTTGGAGAACAGCTCGTCGCTGTTTACATCGTTGCCGTCCAAGTCCTTGCCCTTAAAGCTGGGGAACTTCGTCTCCCCGCTCTCGCCGTTGGTCATGCCCGCGGTCGAGGCATCAACACTCTCCCCCTCGCCGGGCGTGCTGCCACATCCGGGGAACTCCTTCTCCAGCGCCATGAGCTTGTCCTCGATCTCCTTGACCTGCTGCGCGCCGGCCTTAAGCGTCTTAAGCTCGTCAGCCGCAAACTGATCCTTGGCGCCCTCGATGGTATCGAGCAAGAAGTCACCGTAGTTCTTGCCGTCCTCAATCATGGGAGTGTCTTTGTTGGCCGCAAGGAACACCTTTTCCCATAGGGCGTTATCGCTCGCAAAGATCTCGTTTTCCTTTTGCAGCAGCTGCTGGTACAGCTCGGCCGCCTCCTCGGCACTCGACGGCTTTTGCGCTATGAGCTCGGCAATCTGCGCATCGCCGCTCGTAGCACCCTTCGCGTCGCCCTTGGGGGCAGAGCACGCCGCGAGAGTCAGCGCCAGCACGGGCAGCATCAACAGAGCCGCAATTTTTGACAGTTTCATGGTTCCTCCGTTTATATCGAAACTTATATAGGTACCTATTTGTTTTCGCAGGCTTGCGTGGACTGCGCGGGTTTGTCGCCCGTCACACCCAGCCCATAGCGAAAGCTAATAGCATCGACGGGGCACGCGCCCACGCATTTGCCGCAACGAATGCACTCGGCATGGTTGGGCGTACGCGTAACGTCCACGTCCATTTGACACACCTTGGCGCACTTGCCGCACGAGACGCATTTGCACTGGTCAACCTGGATCCCCAGCAAAGACACCTTGTTCATGAGCGCATAAAACGCACCGAGGGGGCAAATCCATTTGCAGAAGGGGCGGTAGAACAGCACGCTCAGCACCGCAACCGCAATGAGGATCGCGAGCTTCCAGGAAAAGAGCTTTCCCAGCGCGGAGCGGATTCCCGTATTCATGATGGACAGCGGAATCGCGCCCTCGAGCACACCCTGCGGGCAGATGTACTTGCAAAAGAACGGGTCGCCCATACCCACATCGTTAACCACCAAGACGGGCAGCAGCACCACGGCAAACAGTAGCACGGCATACTTGATGTACGTGAGCGGCTTGAGCTTTT
Organism: Collinsella sp.; assembly: GCA_019419455.1. Lineage (GTDB taxonomy): Bacteria > Actinomycetota > Coriobacteriia > Coriobacteriales > Coriobacteriaceae > Collinsella. The sequence continues at coordinate 7,015 of DXZW01000008.1, forward strand.
TCGTGGAGAGCTTTTTGCTGGGAATCTTATGCAGAAGCTCTTGCAGCCATCCAAACGGACACAAAAAGCCGCATACAAAACGTCCCAGTAGCACGCCGATCAGAATGAGCGTTCCGGTGACGTAATACGAAAAGCTGAACTTAGACGATCCCACCACCGACTGAAACGACCCGATGGGGCACGCACCCGAGGCCGCTGGACACGAGTAGCAGTTAAGCCCCGGCACGCAGACGGCTTTGCCGGCTCCCTGGTAGATACCGCCCTTGGCAAAGTTAGGCAGGTGAATATTGGTCGCAAGCGTCGCCGCCGCCTGAATCAATCCGCGGAATCTCGCCAAAAGATGCGATGCAGTGTTTTTTCTTTTATCCAATTCCGATACACTCCAAGCACAGCCTGATTGCCTTGGCCAGCACGGCATCTGCCTCGCCGCGCATAATTCCAAAGCCAACCATGGCTACCCCAACGATCAGCAAAGCCACCTGCGCCACAGGCTTAATCGCTTTGAACAATCTGACCACTCCTTTCGTTTCGCGACCCATTGGACCATACCGACTATAAAATCCGTGTTAAGCGTGAATGACTATGCAAGGAGAACGTTATGCGCATCTTGGTCGTCGAGGACGAGCGGGCGCTGTGCGATGCGATCGCACGCAGCCTGCGCAACTTGGCCTATAGCGTCGACTGCTGCTACGACGGGCAGCAGGCCCTCGATCTGCTCGATGTCGAGACCTTTGATCTTGTCGTGCTCGACCTCAATCTCCCCCATGTCGACGGCATGACCGTGCTCAGGCAACTCAGAATTACCGATTGCGAGACCAAGGTGCTCGTGCTCTCGGCACGTGGCGAGGTCTCCGACAAGGTAGCGGGGCTCGATGCGGGCGCCAACGACTACCTCACCAAGCCGTTCCATCTTGACGAGCTGGCGGCACGCATACGCAGTCTCACGCTCAGGCGCTTTACGCAAAACGACGTTGTTCTAGCCTGTGGATTGTTGAGCTTTGACACCAAAGCGCGCCTCGCCTCCGTGGGCGGCGAGACCCTATCCCTCACGCGCAAGGAGACCGGCATCTTGGAATACCTGATGCTTAACCAGGGGCGGCCGGTGAGCCAGGAAGAGCTTATCGAGCATGTATGGGACAGCAGCGTCAACAGCTTTAGCAACGCGACCCGCGTGCACATCTCGTCGCTGCGCAAAAAGCTGCGCGGCGCGTTGGGGCACGACCCCATCCGCAACCGAATCGGCGAAGGCTACGTTATGGAGGACGGCAAATGAAGCGGCTGTCGCTGCAGTGGCGCATCACGTTGATGACGGCACTGCTGATATGTTCAACCTGCGTACTTATGAATTGCCTGGTTGGCTACTCCGGCATGCGCTACATGGACTCGATCGGCAATGAACTATCGGCGCACAGCAAGGTGGAGGCGGCCTCGCCCAGCTCATTTGACCCGACAAACAAAGAGCTCGACGACGCGCTGACCATCGTCGTGAACGACGCCCAAGAATCGTTTGGCGCGACGAGCTGGTATATAACTGCAGCGGTGACGCTGCTCGGCGGCGTGCTGGCCTACTTTGTGAGCGGACATGCGCTGCGGCCGTTGCGCTTCTTTGCGACGCAAGTCGAGAGCGTGCGGCCCGACAACCTCGCCGACACAAAAATCAGCGAGGACGTGCCCTCTGAACTCAGGCGCTGCAGCGCGTCGTTTAACGACATGATTACCCGCCTTGACGAGGGATTTTCCGCACAAAGACAGTTTACGGGCAATGCGGCGCACGAACTGCGCACGCCGCTTGCGCTCATGCAGGCCCAGGTTGAGCTGTTTTGCGCCGAGCGCCCCGACGTCGATGCCGATACAGCGAGCCTGCTCGGGCTGCTGCAGGAGCAGACCGAGCGAATGACGCACATGACAAAGACCCTGCTCGAGATGAGCGAGCTGCGCAGTGTCCCTTGCAACGATGTGATTGACCTAGCGCCGATGATCGAAGAAGTGCTCACGGACCTGGCACCCCTTGCCGAGCAAAAAGACATCACGCTTACAAGTGAGGGCGACGCGCAAACGATCGGCAGCGACACGCTGATCTATCGGTTGCTGTTCAACTTGACCGAAAACGCCATACGCTATAGCGCGCCCAACTCGACCGTGCAAATCAACGCCTGCGCCGAAGGCGACCGCGTGCTGCTACGCGTGCGCGACCAGGGACCGGGCATTCCCGAGCAATACCAGACGAGCATCTTTCAGCCCTTCTTTCGCGTCGACAAATCGCGCAGCAGGGCATATGGCGGCGTGGGGCTGGGGCTTGCACTGGTCTGGGAGATTGCCGCACTCCACGGCGGCTCCATCGAGGTCGAAGAGAGCTCGGAGCGCGGAACGACCATGCTCGTGACTCTTCCCACTCGCGCACTCGGCTCATTAAAATAACGAACGGGATGGCACGCCGCGTGGCGTACCATCCCGCACATAATATCGAGGATGTGACAAAGGGACTGTCCCTTTGTCACATCTGCTAGTTCTCATCGCCTACCAGCTGAGTTAGCTTACTCCCACTCGACCGTGCCAACGGGCTTCGGCGTGAGGTCGTAGCAAACGCGGCAAATACCGGGGACCTCGGCGGTCACGCGAGCGGTAATGCGCTTGAGCAGCGCCCAGTCGAGCTCAGGCACCTCGGCGGTCATGACGTCGACGGTGTTGATGCAGCGAATAATGCAGGGCCAGTCGTAGGCGCGCTTGCCCTCGCGCACACCGGTAGCGCGGAAATCGGGCACTACGGCAAAGTACTGCCAGATGGTCAGGCCGGCCTTGTCGATCTCTTCGCGCACGATGGCATCGGCCTCGCGCAGCGCCTCGAGACGGTCACGGGTGATGGCGCCAAGGCAGCGGACGCCCAGGCCAGGACCGGGGAACGGCTGACGCTCAACCATGTTCTCGGGCAGGCCGAGCTCGCGGCCCACGACGCGCACCTCGTCCTTGTACAGCAGCTTAACGGGCTCGCAGAGCTCAAATTGCAGATCCTCGGGCAGGCCGCCCACGTTGTGGTGAGCCTTCACGCCATCCTGGGACTCCAGGATGTCGGGATAGATGGTGCCCTGGGCGAGGAAGCTGACCTCGTCGCCCACCTTTCGGGCCTCTTCCTCGAACACGCGGATAAACTCGGCGCCGATAATCTTGCGCTTGGTCTCGGGCTCGTCGACGTCGACGAGCTTATCCAGGAAGCGATCAGTAGCGTCGACATAGACCAGGTTCGCATCCATCTGGTTCTTGAAGACGTCGACGACCTGTTCGCTCTCGCCCTTGCGCATCAGGCCGTGGTTCACGTGCACGCAGATGAGCTGCTTGCCGATAGCTTTGATGAGCAGGGCCGCAACTACAGAACTGTCGACGCCGCCGGAAAGAGCCAGCAGGACCTTCTTGTCGCCAATCTGCTCGCGGATTGCAGCAACCTGCTCATCGATGAACACCTGGGCAAGTTCGGGAGTGGTGATACGCACCATGTCGTCGGGGCGCTTGTTGGGATCCATGCAAAGCTCCTTTTCGGTTCGATGGGAATGCGCTACACGTATGCAAACGCACCGTCATATGACCTCATTATATGCAGAGCGAGGTTCGTTTCCCATCGCTGCGACGGAGCTTTTTGTAGGGGTGGCAATTTTTCCTAATGTCGAGGTCAGCTAGGCTTCGGTAGTCACCTTGGGAGCATCGCCAATAGACTCTTCCTTTATACGTTCGGCATAATCGTAGGCGATAACCACAAATTCCAGTCCCGATCAACAGGGGTAAAATGGCTGCTAATGTTGCCAGCTGTTGGGAGATGGAAGATGGACTGCGATGGCTACCCGCGCATTCCCATGCCGTTGATGTGCACTGCCTTTGTGCCGGGGCAGATTGACGCTGCGGTTGCAGGCATTTCCGACCCCGATTCACGCACCATCGCCACGGCAGAAGCGCTGTACTTTCGCGGACAGGCCACACTCGCCGCCGAGACAGCACGCCCCTATCTTGACGCCACCGACCCCGCGCTGCGCTATTCCGCATGCCTTATCTGCGGATATGCCAGTCTGTCGCTCAACCGTATCACCGATGCCCGTCGTTGCCTTGCGGGCATCCTCGATACGCCAACTGACGAGGAATCGTCTGCCGTCCACGCCACGCATATCCTGTTCGCCTCCGCCGCGAGTGTCCTGTTGCACTTGCCTTCCCCGTATTCTGCCGAAGAGTTTTATCCACTTGCGGCACATCTGCCCGAAGGCCTGCGCCTGTTCGCCAGCTACGTGATGGCGCACGCGTTGTATCTGCGCGGCGAATACGGCCGTAGCTTGGGCATGGCGGAAAACGCCCTGATTATGAAACAGGGAAGCTACCCCATCTCGGAGCTATTCCTGCACTTGTCGGCTTCGATGGCCTGTATGAGTCTCAAAGGCGTCGACGCCGCAAAAGCGCATTTTGGCGCCGCTTGGGACATTGCGCGCCCCGACGGCCTTATCGAACTCATCGGCGAACACCATGGCCTTTTGCAGGGACTCATCGAGGCATGCCTAAAATCGCAATACCCTGACGATTTCGCACGCATCATCGAGATCACGTATCGATTCAGCTACGGCTGGCGGCGCATCCACAACCCCGATTCGGGCGAAGACGTGGCCGACGATCTAACGACCACGGAATTCACCATGGCCATGCTCGCCTGTCGCGGGTGGACCAACGCCGAAATCGCACGCCATATGGGCGTGTCGCCGGGCACCGTTAAAAACCGCCTATCAGGAGTGTATGCCAAGCTTGGTATCGGAACTCGTGCCGAGCTGGTTGCCCACATGTTGCGCTAGCGACCGGGCTGCCAAGCGCATCGAACGCGTTCCGGAACCCGGCGCCTCGCTCGATCAATTTGGACATTTTGACCCTTGAACGGCACTACCGCCACGGGGCGCCTTCTCGCAAAGACAGCAACGTTCCCCTGACGGCAGCCGCTGCAGCACTCGCCGCGGCAGGCGTCGGCCTTATCGCCTACAGTGCCCGCCGCACGGCGCTCGAAACCGACACCGCCAATGAGGTCAATTCGGATGAGCCTCGCTAGCTCCTAGTTACTTTTGTGAGAGACGCCGACTCGGCTCATCGAACATCAAAAAGGGCTGGCCCCGATAACTCGGAGCCAGCCCTGAGTCGCCTGACGTGAGAATCGCGGCGTTACTTGAGCTTCAGTGCCTCCATCATGGGCACGGCGGCATCCCAGTCGATCTTCCAGCCAATCGACACGCGGACGGTCTCGCCCGTCGCGGGAGCCGTCGCAAACAGTGTATGGCCGTTGTCGGGACCGGTAAAGCGCAACCACGTTATGCCGTTGTACTCGACCTGGTCGGTTGTTGTCTCCTTGCCTTCGTAGACCTGCTCTAGGCTTGCAACCTCTTCCTCCGGCGAGCGCGGGAAGATGCTGATGTTCAGGCGTCCTCCAGTCTCGTCGTGGAAGAAGTTTGCCTTTTCGCGCTCTTCGTCGGACGAATCCAGCGTGTACCCATCGGCGGCCTCGATGCTGTACGATGCGCAGTCGATGCCCGTTAAATCTGCCTTCTCGCCAGAATCGGCCACACCGCCGGCCGCCTTGAACTCCTTGGTCTCGCAGCCTGTGGTGTCGAAGTGCATGGCCTCATGATTCTTGGCGGGGGCGTAAGCGTCTACGAACTCGACAGTGATGGGCCCGTAGTACGCCGTCTTGGGCGCCCAGAAATACACGTACTCAACGGTCTCGCCCGGAGCGATATCTGGCCTCTCGGAAAGGTTGATGCCCTCGTGCAGCTCATCGGGAGCCTCGCTTGCAACGTAGTCGAGCACGGCCGCCTTGCCGGAAGTAAACAACGGGTCGCCTGCCTCAAGATCGCCCTGGGCAGCATGCACGTTAAAGGAACTGAACGTCCTGTTCTTTGTGTTGTTGTTGGTAATCTTGATGTGCAGGTAAAAGCCGTCCTGCTTCTTGGCATCACCGCGATAGAACGTACCGTGAGCCACCGACTCATAGGTAATGCCTGCCACCTCGACCGTCTGCGAATCATAGGCCTTGGGCTTCTCGGCCTTCTCCTGCACAGGTACGCTCCCGCCCGAGCCACTCGGCGCATTACCGCCGCAGCCGGCCACCGTACATGCCAGCACGGCCGAAAGCGTCACGGTGGGAATTCCTAACAGCAGCTTCTTCGTCATGGGCTTCATCATCCTCACCGCTCCTTTCGGCTTGCAGCTCATCCGTTGCCCGAGTCGCAAGTCGACTCCGTGGCATCGGCTTCCACTATGAGCGTATGACGAAACGCGGCGCCGGCGAAGTGACCCACGGCCCAAATAACGACCCGCCAACGCTCCTTATGGGCCAAAGGGACTCGCACACGCACGCCCGTGGCCCATAAAACGAGACGCTTGTCCCAATGTTCGATTCGATCCATCCGCAAACAAGGTAGGGCGCCTCCAGCCGCCTTCAAACCTACTCGGGCAGAATCAACTCGGTCTTGTCCGAGTAAACGCCGTTCCATCAAATTCCGAACGGTTGTTCGATGGATTTCGTGTTGGATGGAATCGTCTGTGGGCTGGGCTATGCTACCTTGACTATCTATATGACTTAAACGCAGTAAAGGAGCACCGAGAGAGCGAGTATGGCAAAAAACACCGCAAACTATGGTAACGACAGTATCCGCCAGCTCAAGGACGAGGAGCGCGTACGCCTGCGCCCCGCCGTCATCTTTGGCTCGGACGGGCTCGACGGCTGCGCGCATGCCGCCTTCGAGATCCTGTCCAACGCCGTTGACGAGGCGCGCCAGGGCTACGGCAAGCTCATCACCCTTACCGCCTTTCGCGATGGCTCCATTCAGGTAGAGGACAATGGCCGCGGCTGCCCGCTCGACTGGAACCCCTCCGAGAAGCGCTTTAACTGGGAGCTCGTCTTTTGCGAGCTCTACGCCGGCGGCAAATACAACAACAACCAGGGCGGCGACTACGACTTCTCGCTCGGCACCAACGGCCTGGGCTCGTGCGCGACCCAGTACGCCTCCGAATACATGGACGTCACGGTTTGGCGCGACGGCAACAAGTACTCTCTGCACTTTAAAAAGGGCAAGGTTGTCGGCGCCAAAAAGAAGGCGCTCGAGATCGAGCCCAGCGACGAGGACCGTACTGGCACCACCATCAAGTGGCGCCCCGATCTTGAGGTCTTTACCTCGATCAGCATCCCCCACGAGTGGTATCGCGAGACCATGCGCCGCCAGGCCGTGGTCAACGCCAACGTGACCTTCCGCCTGCGCATCGAGGGCGAAGACGGCAAGTTCTCCGAAGAGGACTTTTGCTATCCCAAGGGCATCGAGGACTACGTGCTCGAAAAGGTCGGTACCGACTACCTTACCGAGCCCTTCTTTATCGAGGCCGACCGTCGCGGTCGCGACCGCGAGGACCTGCCCGATTACAACGTAAAAATCACTGCTTGCATGTGCTTCTCGCGCACTTTCATGATGCAGGAGTACTACCACAACTCATCGTGGCTCGAGAACGGCGGTTCGCCCGAAAAAGCGGCCCGTAGCGCTCTGACCAGCGCCATCGATGCCTACATTAAGCAACAGGGCAAATACAACAAAAACGAGAGCGGCATCAAATGGCAGGACGTCCAGGACTGCCTGGTGCTGGTGACCAACTGCTTCTCCACCCAGACGTCCTACGAAAACCAGACCAAGAAGGCCATCAATAACCGCTTTATCCAACAGGCCATGACCGCCTTCTTTAAGGAGCGCCTCTCGACCTACCTGATCGAGAACAAAGACGCCGCCAACAAGATCATGGAGCAGGTGCTCATCAACAAGCGCTCGCGCGAGAATGCCGAGAAGACCCGCCAGAGCATCAAGACCAACCTGCAGCAGAAGACCGACATGGCCAACCGCGTTCAGAAGTTCATCGACTGCCGCTCCAAGGACAAGAGCCGTCGCGAGATCTACATCGTAGAGGGCGACTCGGCAGCAGGCGCCATTCGCACCTCGCGCGATGCCGAGTTCCAGGGTGTCATGCCCGTCCGAGGCAAAATCCTCAACTGCCTAAAGGAAGATTATCCGCGCATCTTTAAGTCCGACATCATCATGGACCTCATGCGCGTGCTGGGCTGTGGTGTGGAGATCAAAGACAAGCGCATCAAGAACCTTGGTGCCTTTGACCTGGACAACCTCAACTGGAACAAGGTCATCATCTGTACGGACGCCGACGTCGACGGTTATCACATCCGCACGCTCGTGCTCACCATGCTCTACCGCCTGGTGCCCACGCTTATCGACGAGGGCTACGTGTATATCGCCGAGTCACCGCTCTACGAGATCAACTGCAAAGAGAAGACCTACTTTGCCTACACCGAACTCGAGAAGAACGGCATCCTCAAGGAGATTGGCGACCAGAAGTGCTCCATCAACCGCTCCAAGGGTCTTGGTGAGAACGACCCGGACATGATGTGGCTCACCACCATGAACCCCGAGACGCGTCGCCTGATCAAGGTGGAGCCCGAGGACGTCACCAAGATGGAAACCATGTTCAACCTGTTGCTGGGCAACGACGAGGCGGGCCGTAAGCGCCATATCTCCGAGCACGGCAAGGAATACCTGGACCAGCTGGACCTGCAATAGCAGCAAATCGATAACGACGGCCCATAAGAAGTTCAAGAGGAAATCGTGGCAAAGAAGAAGACGAAGAACCAGCCAAAGAAAAAGCAGGTCAACGCCGAGAACGTCATCGGCCTGCACTCCGAGGTCACCGACCAGCCGATTACGCAGACGCTCGAGGTCAACTACATGCCCTACGCTATGAGCGTCAACGTCTCGCGTGCATTCCCCGAGATCGACGGCTTTAAGCCCTCGCACCGCAAGCTGCTCTACACTATGTACAAGATGGGCCTGCTCAAGGGCGAGCGCCAGAAGAGCGCCAACATCGTGGGCCAGACCATGAAGCTCAACCCGCACGGCGATGCCGCGATCTACGAGACGATGGTGCGCCTGGCCACCGGCAACGAGGCACTACTTGCCCCCTTCGTGGAGTCGAAGGGCAACTTTGGCAAGTACTATTCGGGCGACCTGAGCTACGCCGCCTCGCGTTACACCGAGGCCAAGCTCTCCCCCATCAGCGCCGAGATCTTCAAGGACATTGACAAGGACCCGGTCGACTTTGTCGACAGCTACGACGGCGCCATGAAGGAGCCGCGTTTGCTGCCCACCACGTTCCCCAACATCCTTGTCTCGGCCAACAAGGGCATCGGCGTCGCCATGGCGTCCGACATCTGCGGTTTCAACCTCAACGAGGTCTGCACCGCCACCATGCACTACCTGCAGGATCCCAACTGCGACCTGCTCGAATATATGCCCATGCCCGACTTCTCGACCGGCGGCGAGATCATCTACCGCCGCGAGGAGATGGAAAAAATTATCGAGACCGGCCTTGGCAGCTTCCAAATCCGCTCCCGCTGGCGCTGGATTCCCGAAGAGCGCATAATCGAGGTCTACGAGATCCCCTACACCACCAAGACCGATGTCATCATCGAGCGCATCGTCAAGCTCTCCAAAGAGGGCAAGGTCAAGGAGATCGCAGACATTCGCGACGAGACCGACCTTTCGGGTCTGCGCATCGCTATCGACCTTAAGCGCGGCGTCGACCCCGACAAGCTCATGGCCAAGCTCTATCGCTCGACCACGCTGCAGGATTCGTTCTCGTGCAACTTCAATGTGCTGGTCGATGGTTACCCTCGCGTTATGGGCGTGCGCCAGATCCTGCACGAGTGGGTCAAGTGGCGTATTGAGTCCACGCGCCGCCGCATTAACTTTGACCTGGGCAAAAAGTCCGAGCGCCTGCACCTGCTGCACGGCCTTGAGGCAATTCTGCTCGATATCGACAAGGCCATCGCCATCATCCGCGGCACCAAGCTCGAAGCCGAGGTCGTGCCCAACCTTATGAAGGGTTTCGACATCGACGAGACCCAGGCCGAGTTTGTTGCCGAACTTAAGCTCCGCAACATCAACGAGGAGTACATCCTCAACCGCACCAAGGACATTGCCAAGCTCGAAGGTGAGATTGCCGAGCTTGAGGAAATCCTCTCGAGCGAGGACAACATCAAGAAGGTCATCAGCGACGAGCTGGCCGCGGTCAACAAGAAATATGTGATGCCGCGCCGCACGGGCAGGATCGAGCCCCACGAGGTCATCGAGGTAAGCCTGGAGCCCGAAGTCGAGGAGTACCCGGTCACCATCATGCTCTCGCGCGATGGCTACCTTAAGAAGATGACCGACCGCGTGCTCAAGAAGGCGACCACGCTCAAGTACAAGGACGGCGACAAACCCTTTATCGAGTTCCCGTCCTCCAACACCCACGAGCTGCTGGTCTTTACCAACAAGAGCCAGGTATACAAATGCAAGGTTGCGGCGTTTGAGGACACCAAGTCGGCCCAGCTGGGCTCGTACCTGCCGACCGATCTTGAGATGGAACCCGACGAGAGCGTCATCTGGGTCATCGACCCCGAGGACTACAAGGCCGATGTGCTGTTTGTCTTTGAGAACGGCCGCGTGGTGCGCGTCGCACTAGCCGGATACGTCACCAAGACCAACCGCAAGCGCCTCAAGAACGCAATCTATGGCGGCAGTAAGCTGCTGTATGCCCAGGTGCTCAAGGAAGATCGCGACATCGCGCTGGTCTCGAGCGACTACCGTCTGATGAACTTCAACACGTCGCTGCTCAAGACCAAGACGACCACCAACACGCAGGGCGTCCAAGCCTTTACCGCCAAGAAGGGCCGCTCGGTCACCACCGTCGGCACAACCGAGGAGATCCTTGGCGCCGGCGTTTCGGCCGAGAAGTTCACAGCGCAGAGCCTGCCTTCTGCCGGTGCCCTCATGAAGGAAAACGACATGCCGAGCTTGTTTGACTAGGACGACGGCAACGAGATCGTTAGATACTTCGCAAAGCGACGAGGCCCGGAACGCAACGGCATTGCGCCCGGGACTCGTCGTTTTTCTTCTCAACTATTTTTTAACGCAGATAAATTGATTCCTGCTTATTTTTCTGCGTAAAAAATGTCAGCGCCACTGCTTCGATGCCCTTTGGTCAGTCGTTAGCAAAACTTGCAAAAGTTAGCAAAACTTGCAAAAATTAGCAAAACTTGCAAAGGAGCTACCATGGAGTACAGCAAGAACCCCTTTACCCCGACGTTCGGAAGCGTCCCTCCCTTTCTAGCGGGTCGCGAGCATATCCTGCGTGACATCAACCGTGGCTTTATCAACGGCCCGGGAGATCCCAACCTGTCAACCATTTTTACGGGCGCAAGGGGAACGGGCAAGACGGCGCTTCTCTCGCTCCTTTCAGAAACGGCGCTTGAACACGGCTGGATCGCAGCAAATGTCTCCGCCATGCCAGGCATGCTCGAAGATATTATCGAGCGAACCAAAGAAGCCGCAGATAGCTACCTCTCACAGCCTCACGCGCGCATAAACGGTGTTCAAATTGGCCCAGTGGGCATCGATTGGACATATGCTCAAGAGGCTCAGGGCAACTGGCGCACGCGCATGAATGGCATCTTTAAGCAACTCGAAAAACATGACATCGGACTTCTCATCACCATCGATGAAGTCACCGTCGATCTCGAAGAAATGCTTCAATTTGCCTCTGTTTACCAGCACTTTGTACGCGAAGGTAAAAAAGTTGCCCTACTCATGGCAGGACTGCCCTACAAAGTATCGGCGTTGCTGCGTAACGATTCTGTCTCGTTCCTCAGGCGTTCCCAATATCATCAGTTGGGACGAATCACTGACGTTGAAATTGCAAACGCATTCCGCAAAACCGTTGAGGCCGGAGGCCGCTCAATCACGCCAGAAGCGCTCGAGGATGCCGTGAAGGCCGTCGACGGATTTCCCTATATGATGCAGCTCGTCGGATATCGCACATGGGATGTTTCGGAGAACTCGCCCAAAATCAGTGCACCTGATGTACAGCAGGGTTCTCTGCTTGCCCGCATGGAGCTGCGCGATCGAATTCTCGAAACGACCTATCGGGAGCTTTCCGATAAAGACATTGAGTTTTTGCTCGCGATGCTGCCCGATTCTGGCCCCAGCAGGGTCTCGGAGATAGCCAAACGCATGGGCGTCGCCAGCAACTACGCAAGCCAATACAAACGCCGCCTCCTGGAGGACGGCGTCATTGGAGAGCGCGGGCGTGGTCTCGTTGGCTTTGACATTCCCGCGTTCAGGGAATTCTTGAACGAGAAGGCGTTTTAGCACGCCGGAATTGTCCGCGGAAGCATCAACGCATGGCAATCAGCATTCCTCTTGGTAAGGATAGCAAGCATTTTCCACCAACACCGATTGCCATGCGTTCTTCTTGTCCTTAGGCGAGCTTGCGAGCGAGCTCTCGCACCTCTTCCAACTTGGGCGAGGAGGCCATGCTGTCGCGCTCGGTCATGCCGCTAATGGTGACAATGCCCTGGTCCTCCCACTTGCAGTACGCGCATGTGGCCCTGTACATAGCAATCGCCGCATCATAGACGCCCTCGCTGTGGCTATCGAGCAAAAGGGCCGTCTTGGTGAACGGGAAGCCTGTAGCACCGAAGGCGTACAGGCGGTCGATGGCGGCCTTCTCCTGCGCAGTGATATCAAACCAGTAGATAGGCGAAGCGAAGACAACCATATCGGCGCCTTTCAGCGACTCGATCACGTCGGCCATGTCATCCTTCTGCACGCAAGTGCCCTCATGGGCGAAGCAATACTGACACCCCAGGCAACCAGCGATTTTCTTGCTGGCAACACGGACGACCTCGACCGTATTGCCGCCCTCACACGCGGTCTCGGCAAACGCCTCAACCATGGTGTCGGTATTGGCGCCCTTACGCGGGCTGCCGCTCAATACAACGATATTCATAGAAATCTCCCTCCTTCATGCCGCAGGCGCACGATGATTCGGGACAGATTTTCGTTAGCACCCTCGTAGCGGTTCTCCGCCCCCCAAGCGATGTGTCCGCTACGAAACAATCGTCTTGTAATAAGCGCCGAAGTCTGCCAGCGAGTCCATGATGGGCATCATCTGGCGGCCGAGCTCGGTAAGGCCATACTCAACGCGGGGAGGATTCTCGCCATAGTCATGGCGAAAGACCAGCCCATCATCCTCCATCTGCCGCAGGCTGTCGGTAAGCACCTTCTGAGAAATCCCCTCCAGGTTGCGGCGCAACTCGTTGAAACGCCAAGGGCGTACGCGTAAGTTACGAATAATGAGCAGTTTCCACTTGCCGCCAATGAGCGCTACTGCCGTTGCGACCGGACACTCCGGAAGCTCCTCTTTCGCCATCATGGGAGACCCAACCTCCTTGACCATACCGGTTTCACAAAAAGGCACGCAGTTACAAATATGTGCGTACTCGTATTTGCATGCGCTTTCGCGTTGAATATATCTCACGCAGGAGATGCCTGCAAGGTAAATCAACCCCAAGAGAGGAACCATTATGGCTAATTATGCAAAGACCCACATCGGCAATGAGAGCCGCGTTGAGCTGCACGAGGTGCTCGGGCTTACCGGGGCAGAGGTGAGTATCAACAGTCTTCCCGCCGGCGCTGGCGTTCCGTTCGTCCATGCACACAAGGAAAACGAGGAGATCTATGGCGTGCTCGAGGGCGCAGGCTCGGTCACGATCGACGGTGAGGATATCGAGCTTGCGGCCGGCGACTGGCTGCGCATTTCCCCCGCTGCGCATCGTCAGTTCCGCGCCGCGTCCGACTCGGGGATCACATACGTCTGCATTCAGGTCAAGCAGGGATCCCTCGATGCCTTCACGGCCGACGACGCCATCATGTTCTAATTCGCGATTAATCTGCAAGGGGCCGATACCGCTCGCATGCCTCCTTCGGAATAGGCACTGAGCAGCTCCTGGGCGTGAGCGAACTCGGGTCCCCGCCTCCAACCAAGTAGGCGGTTGACCGCGAGATTTCCCTGGACGTTGTGGACGAAGAGCAGATAGGCGTCCTCGCGCGAAAGCCCAGTCTCCTCCATGATCGAGGGAACCATCTGCTCGGCGCCGCGCTCGACGACGCGCTGTGCCACCCGGGCGTACGCGTCGTCATCCGAGTAGAGCAGATAATAGTCATCGTTTGCCGGCGGACGCTGGCAGAGGGCACCCGCCTCCGTTCCCTCGAGCGGCGGCACCGCCGCCAAGGCCTCGTCGATAAGCGCGTCGAGCAGGGCGAACTTGTCCTCGTAGTGCAGATAGAACGTGCCACGGTTGATATCGGCGCGGCGGCAGATATCCGCTACCGTCATCTTCGCGAAGCCGACCTCGGCCAGCAGCGCGAAGAACGCCTCCCGTATGACCGAGAGTGTATAGCGTCGGCGACGATCGATCTTCCCCGCTTCCATTACCCCTCCAATTGCAACGCTCGACAATGCCCGGCAAACGCTCGTTTATCGACAGCAGGCCGAAGCTGTTCATTGCTCTTAAGCAAATCGACATGGATACTTTTTATAGACACCTGTTTATAATAGCTGAAAGAAGGTATCCAGTGACCCTGTACGAGCAGCTCGTTATCGAGCTCACCAACCAATCGTTTTCCCTTCAGGCCGCCTACCGCAGCGGCGGCACGCCCTATGAGCTGAGTGACCGCGATCCCGAGCCCTACGACCAGCAAATCATGGACTTCGCCCGCATGATCGAGGAAGCCGATTGCGTGCTGGTAGGCGGGGCCTCCGGGCTCTCCGCGGCGGGCGGCGGCGACTTCTACTACGAGGACAACGCGACCTATCGCAGGCATTTCGGCAAATTCGCCGAGCGCTACGGTTTCAGGGGCGCTTTCGAGGGGTCGTTCTACCGCTGGCCCACCGCCGAGGCGCGCTGGGGATACCTCGCCACCTTCCTCGACACCACGCTCAACGCCCCGCTGCGCAAGCCCTACAAGGACCTCGACGCCATTCTCGCCGAGAAGGATTTCTTCGTGCTCACCACCAACCAGGACACGCAGTTTGTGAAGCTCTACCCCTGGGAGAAGGTGGCAGAGATCCAAGGCGACCACCGCTTCTTTCAGTGCTCTCGCTGTTGCACCGACGAAGTGTGGGACGCGGTCGAGCCGGTCTCCCGCATGGTAGAGGCTATGGGAGACGGCCTGGAGGTTCCGGCAGAGCTCGTGCCGCGCTGCCCGCACTGCGGGGCAGAAGCGTTCCCCTGGGTTCGCGGCTACGGCAACTTCCTGCAGGGCGAGCTCTACGAGGAGCAGTACCGCAAGGTGTCCGACTGGCTCGACGCGCATGCGCGGCAGAGGATCCTTTTCCTCGAGCTGGGTGTGGGCCGCATGACGCCCGCGTTTATCCAGGAGCCGTTCTGGGCCCTCACGGCGCAGTTACCGCAGGCCAGCTACATCGCCGTGAACAACAAGACGCAGTTTCTCCCCCGCGCGATCGAGGATCGGGGCCTCGCCGTTCGCGCCGACATCGCCGACGTACTCGCCGACGTGCGCAAGACGCTGGGGAGGTAGTGCATGGAGACGGCGAAAGCAGTTCGCATAGGCAGGGCGCTTTCCGAGGCGGATCTTGTCATCATCGGCGCCAGCAACGGGCTCGACATGGCAGAGGGGCTCAACCTCTTCTGCGCCGATGCTCATTTCCGAGAGGCGTACGGGGACCTCGCCCAGGCAGACGGCATCGGCTGCATACTGCAGGGGCTCGCTTCCCCGGATGCCTGCGCGCGACGCCGATGGGCCGAGCGGTTTCATCAAAAGGAATATCTCGAATATGAGCCCAGCCCGCTCATGAACGGGCTGCGGCGTCTTACGGAGCACGCCGACACCTTCGTGGTCACATGCAACATCGACGGGCACTTCGCGCGCGCTGGGTTCGACGAGGACCGCGTGCTCGAGACGGAGGGAAGCACGCGCACGTCGGTCGACGAAATGCGTCTCGCCCATCCAGACGCTCTCGCCACGGCCCAGCTCGAGGAGCTCGCGCGTCTTGTGCAAGCCCATCGCAACGGCAGGGTCGCCATCCTCGAACTTGGCGTGGGACTGCGCAACGGCATCATAAAGCACATGCTCGCCCAGATCGCGAGCGTCTGCGAGCACGCCACCTACATCGTGTTCAACTACAGCCAGGCCATGGTGCCCGACGCCCCGTGCGAGACGATTCTCGTTGACGGCGATATGACCCCGGCTTTCGAGGAGATTGCCCAATGCCGTCTCTAGAGAGGGAAGCGTATAGGCTTCGAAGCCTTATCGACGATGCCGACGCCATCATCGTTGGCATCGGCTCGGGCATGTCAAGCGCCGCCGGGTTCAACCATTACAACCGCGCAGGCATGGCGCGCGCCGGAATGACGGACTGGCAGCAAGCCTTTGGCTTCAAGAGCCTTTTCGACGGCTTCTACTACCTCTACCCCAGCCTCGAGCAGCAATGGGCCTACTACGCGCGATATATCGATTTCATGCTGCGCGAGCCGACCTCGCAGCCCTATCTCGACCTACGGTCCCTCATCGGCCATAAGGATTACTTCATCCTGAGCACCAATGTAGACACCCAAGTCGAGAAGACGTTTCCCGCCGAGAGGATCTGCAACTATCAGGGAAGCTTCGCGCACCTTCAGTGCAAGCAGCCATGCTGTGACGAGCTCTTCGACGCGAGTCCCTACGTCGAACGCATGCTCGCGGGCATGGCGGGGTTCGAGATCCGCAGCGAAGATGTCCCCCGATGCCCGCATTGCGGCTGGCAGCTCGTGCCGTGGGTGCGCGACGACACGTTTCTGCAGGGCGTGGCATGGCGCGAGAGCCTCGAACGATACGAGCGCTTCGTGCGCGAGCGCGGTAGTAGCCGCATGCTGTTGCTGGAGCTCGGCGTGGGCGAGATAACCCCCGGCATCATCACGCTCCCGTTTTGGAGCATGGCCGCGAAGCTGCCGGACGCGCACCTGCTGAGCGTAAACATCTCGAGCGGCTCGGCGCCGCTGCAGCTCGGAAGTAAGGCGGAGGCGATCCAGGCCGATTTGAGCACGCTGCTCTCGGCGGCGCGGGCAGGCACGATGACGACAAAGGGGTGTTCGCCTGCGTGAACGGGCTGCGTCCGGCCATCGTGCTCATAGAGGCGATAGACGCGAAATGAGCCGTAGGGCCCTGTCGTTGGGGTTGGGGTCGGAGTCGGACGATTTGAGTGGGATTCCGTTCTCCGTGGTCTTCTGTAAACAGTAGGCGTGCGCGACCGACGATAAGCCGACCGAGCTCATGACGTCGGGCTTCGACCGCCCCGAGTCGACCACGGCGCTCGCGGCGGCCACCTTGGTGTCCCAGTCGTACGACCTCTTGCATCCCATGTCGAGCAGGTCCTCCCGTCCAGCCGAGCGGAACGCCTGCTCCCATTGTCTCACGGAGCTCGGGGAAACTCCGAGTCTGCGGGCGACGGCCCAGGGGGCTGAGGCCCCTCTCGAACATGTCGACGGCAGCGGACCTGACGCCCGGACCGTACGTGGTCATAGATAAGCCTCCCATTCCTCGGACTTTAGTTTTCTGTCCAAGAAATGAGAGGCAGTTCACATCGCTGCAGGCCCCTACAGGTGGGCGATATTCTACGCCTTGCGGCACCCCGTCGCCCACGGAGGTTAAACGTACACGTAAGCCGTACTCTGAAAGCCGCGGCTTCCGGCAAGTAGTTTATACCACGAAAGGTCGCCTTCAATGCGTATAGCTCGCAAAATAACACTCACCGGGCCGTTACTCCTTGATTCTCATGTTCATCCCGCTCCCCTCTTGAGCTCACCGCCCGCGCATGCTATTTAGGTTATCGGTGGCTCCTCATTAGCTTGCTTCCAAATGTCTATAAAACAGTTCAAGTCGCCCAATGGGAGCGCTTCTTCAGGGTCTGCCAAGTTATGAAAGACCGCGCATTCTACCTGGCCTACGAATAAGCAACTTTGTTGACGCCGACGAGCCCTCGCTCAAAGAAGACAACGTCTGCGGTGTGAAGGTTCGTCGTTTTCACCGAAGGCGCAGAGAGTCGGGCCGCCGTCGAAACGGCGGCCGTCTTTACCCTCGCCGTCTTAACGCTTGCCTCTTTGATGCCGAGCATCGAGAGCAGGCGCTTGGGAACCTCGTAGTCTTGCTCGACGAGGCCGAAGAACGTGACGCCGTTCTCGACGCACGCCTTCATGATGCAGGACGAGACGGGCCTGAACGCCATGCTTCCCGCCGCTCCGCCGACGAAGGACCCGATGAGCACAGGGAAAGCTGCCCCGCCTGTCAAGGCGGTCGCGACAGCGGCTCCGCCGAGCATCATGACGGTTGAGAACACGGATTGGCCCATGTTGCTCGCCATCTCGACGGGCGCGATCTGCCCCGACGCCACGAGATAGGAGTTTCGGCACGTTTCCATGGTCAGCACGACGAGCGACGCGATGACGTTCGCGCCCCTCGATCCCATTGCGGCGGCCTTTACCGTCTCGCCGAAGGCGCCCTTTGCTGCTGCGGCCGTGATCGCCGCGGTCGCCGATCCGGACACGAACCCGTTAGCGGCGCCGGCGCATGCCGCCGTCCCGATGGATTTCAAGTGCTCGTCGTCAATTTCTCCTTCTGCGATCAGGTAATCGATAGCGCGGTAGATCTCGGGGGCAACGCTCAGCGCCGCGCTCAGGGCGGCGGCTGTGCCGCCGGCCTTGAGCGATTGCTTCACTATGTCGCTTGCGGCGATTAGCTGGGACGTGGTCATGCCGTCGTCCGCAGGGTCGAGCTTCTTCTTGTTTGAGACGTCGATCGCCTTTCGGCGCATCTCCTCGTTCGTGGCGGGCCTGCCCTCGACGCCCTCAGGGGTCTTGATTCGATCCGTCATGTTGTCGCGCACCTTCGTCCAGCGCCGCACCTCTTCGTCCAAGCCGCGGCCTTTCGCGCGCTCGATGCGCATCAGCGTATACTGCTTGGCTGCTTCGAGCTTGTCCGACGGGATCAGGCCGCTCATGTCGCCGTAGAGTAAGTCGTCTGGGGTCTTGCCCGTGAAGCCCTTCTCGACGGCCCACTCGTCAAAAGAGAGGTCCGCATATCTTTTCGGCCTGCCGTTGTACGAATCGCGAAGCGTTGTCGCGAGCTTGCGCGCGATGTTCTTAGGGTCGGTCAGGAACTTGAGTTGGTACTGGTCGGCGCCCCAGGCCACATCCGCAGACCCGAGGTCGTGCGAGTCGAGCCTGACACCCTTGGCGTCAACCCTTTTAACGGCTGCATCGACGTTTGCCGTCCCAAAGGCCCATTCCTCTGCCAGGAATCCCTTGAGGGAGTCCTGCGCCGCCTTGCTGTTCTTATAGTAGTCGTAGGAGTTCATCGCGGAGTACAGCTCCTCGATGGCGGCCTCCACGCTGTTCACCCAACTCGCAGCATCCATCCCGGCGGGCACGGCAGCGGCATAGCGCGCGGAGAACTCGAACCCCTTGTCGAAATCGTTCATTCCTACGCCTCGACGAAGCTCTTGAGCTTCTCGTGGTAGAAGCGTTTCACAGCGTACTGGTAACGCTGCTCGCGAATCTCGGCCGCCTTCTGATGGAGGACGACAGCCTGGTTGATGCCGTTCGCGCCATCGACGGCAGCCCTTCCGATGGTCTTGCCTACCATCTTGGCAAAACCAAGCACGGGATTGGAATCATTGTTTTCTTCGGGTTCCGCCGTCACCTTTTCGGGGCGTAGGGCTGCGAGAAGGTCATCGAACTCCATGCCGTGCCTCTTTGCCCTTTCGAGGAACTTCCAGTAGTCCTCCTTGGAAGGTGGTTCGGTATTCACCGTGATGCAGGCGTGGTTCCCGCTCACGCCGATGTAGACGCCTTCCTCATCGATGGCTTCGGGGTTGTCGAGCCGAATCGCATCGATGTAGTCCCCAGTGCCTTCCGGCCAGCCGATGAAGACGACCTTCTGGCTCGACGAGATGGCGGTTTGAGCGAACTGGTCCTCGTTGAAGATGGAGGCGTCGACGCTGCCGTCGACGGGCCCGGTCGGACCAGCCTCGGTGTCATCGTTCTTCCCGATCATGTTGTAGAGAAGCTTGGAGAACTTGCCGGTGTTTCCAGCCTCGACAATAAGAACCGATTCGGCGGTGTTGAACATCATTGGCAACCTATCTAGAGGAAATAAATCGTTGAGGCAATTATAACCCCGAGATAAACAGCCATATTCAGTTGCCAACTTAATATCGGGAGGGTTTGCATGGCGACGATGACCAACGCCACGCAGATGTTCACGTCCTGCTCGGCCCTGGAGACGATCTACGCGACGAGCTTCACCAACGTGATCTCTAGCTCGGGGTCAATGTTCTACGGGTACAACAAGCTGGTGGGCGGCACCGACGGGTTCGTGCCATCGTCCACCAGCGCGGGCTCGGTCTGCAAGTTGGGGGCGGGCGGCGTGCTCACCAACCCCAACTCGGACGTGCGCGAGTGGTTCAGGGTGTTCGTCTACGACGACGGGACGCCGGACTTCACCGTGTCGGGCTCGGCGGACGGCTCCAAGACGCTTTTGGACATCCAGGCGGCTGTGCGCCAACGCGAGGTACCAGGCCGCGGGCGTCATCCCCGGATACAGCTACCGCACGCAGTTCCGAACGGTGTCGATGCGCTCCGACATGGGGACGCTGGCCGCCGTGAACATGAACTACTGGTTCTACGGGCTCAACGCCATCACCTCGTTCGTGGGGCTGGGGAACCTCGCCAACGTGGCGTCGATGTGCTACGCGTTCACCAGCTGCACGGGGATCGCGGCGCTCGACCTGACGGGGTTCGACCCGTCGGAGCTCACGGACCTGTTCTACGCCTTCTCGGGGTGCTCGAACCTGGTGACCATCACCGTGGACCCCACCTGGGCGCTGCCAAGCGAGGCCTCTGGCGCGGGCACGTTCTACAACTGCCGGGCGATCGTCGGCGGGAACGGCACGGCATACTCTTCGAGCAACTACGGGGACGCGTACATGAGGACGCCTACATCGAGCCGAGGAGCGGAAGGAGATGACGGCGGCGACCGCCCCGGGAGCCGGGCGCGCGAGGGAGATATCAGTCCTTGGCGCATCGTTACCGATCTGGACGCCTTGTCGTGCTTGACGGCGTCGGCCACTCATTGGTGGGCTCCCAAATGGATGGGTGCCGGCAGAAACGCTTGCTCGCGTTGCGACCAGGGGTAGCTTCCTTGCCTTGGCGACGTTATGTTGCGATACGGGATTAAGTTATATTAGACTTACTTTTATCGTTCTGTTGGCAACCGAGGGGGCACCATGGCACGCACCGCCGACGAATACAAGCAGCTTTCCATCAGGGAATTCACGAAGGCCGCGAAGGTGTACGAATCGGGCCATGCCGGCATCTACGAGATGTGCAAGGATGACTATTCGCAGATGCTCGCCGAGCTGGAGCGCGAGCCATTCGCCGACGTTCTCGACGTAGGGTGCGGAACGGGCGCGGTCATTGAGCTGCTGCATGAAAAATACCCCGACGCGCACTACGTCGGCCTCGACCTGACGCCCGACATGATTGCCGTTGCGCAGGCGAAAAGCCTAAACGGATGCGAGTTCGTTGTCGGCGACGCGGAGGATTTGCCCTTCCCCGCCAACAGTTTCGACGCCGTCTTGTCTTCGAACAGCTTCCACCACTACCCCAACCCGGAGAAATTTTTCGCCGGCGTCGCGCGCGTGCTGCGCCCCGGCGGCCGCCTCATCCTACGCGACTACACGGCAAACGATTTCGCCGTATGGCTTATGAATACGTTCGAGCTGCCGCTTGCCCGCCTGGCCGGCCACGGCGACGTGCGCATATTGAAGCAATCCCAGTTCCGTGCCATGGCCGAAGAAGCCGGCCTTTCCGTGCTGGCCATGGAGGCTCAAAAAGGTTGGCGCGCGCACCTGGTAGCGCAAAAATAACCGAATTAGAGGCTTGAGTTGCGCAGGGCTGCCGGTGATGTGCCCGAAGAAGCTCTGCCGGTATCCGGGAAGCCTCCGAGTGTTGTTGCGAGAAGGAACTGCGCTGTGGCAGAAAAGGTTAAACTCTCCGGCATGCCGGAAACCACACCACATCCATGGCGCTAGGCCGCAATCCACTCGTGCAATGTTGTCGAGAGCCGCCTGTCCACATCTTTTCTGGTAGCTTCGCATTCGTCCGGATGCTCTTTGGCTGAGCGGAATATGAAGCGCATAACGAATTTCAAGCCCACCGGTAATGCCATTCTGAGCATAGACTCGGGCAATACGAAATGGGCGCCGTATCGATAAGCGACCGCTTCGTATTCGCACTCATGCGGGCGCTCTTTAAGCCTCTGGTCCATTCGACTGACGTACTTACTCTCTTCCCAGAAGCTATCGGCGATGAACCCGAAAAGTGTCGCGGCCCTTGCGGGTCGCCCGCCGCGCGCATCCTGCAGCCGCAGAACGAGGTCCCCTACGCCGAGGGGTAAGAGCCTGTTCTCAACGCCGCCCGTCAAAAAGGAACGCTCCGCTCTCGGCGGGAAAGCCGTCGCGCTGCCCGCTCCGCCTCTTCGATTCTGGCAGGCGCCCGAAATTGGGGCGCCCCTTGATCAGCTTAGCCCGTTGATGGTTTCCTCGAGCTCTAACATGTAGGCGACTATCTCATCGATGCTCGGGTAGCTGCCGAACAGCATCGGCCTCATCGAGGCGTAATCGGCCGCCAGCTCGTCGAGCCTGCCCTTTGGAGGGACGAGCCTGAGCGTGCCGGGCCTCGCGTCGGCCAGCTTGGCCCACGGCGTGCGGTAGAACTTCTCCTTGAACCTGACGACCTGTTCGAGAAGGCCGGGCTGCGCTACGGCACGGCCGAGCACGAACGAGTGGCCAAGGCGGTACATGTCGTAGTAATGGCGGGAGTAGCGCCTGGGCATAGCCTTGCCCTCGGGCCTGTTGGCCTCCTGGTGCAGGATGGTGGCCTTCTCCCAGAACGTGCGCTCAGGACTCGCGGTTCGCACCGTGGTCGACAGCTCGGGCCCGAACGGAACCACGTCCGCCGCGTACGGGGTTATCGCCGCGTCCTCGGAGGGCGACCATGCCGCCATGGGCCCTATCTCCAGCTTGATGGTATCGAGCGTACCCACCGACTCGTAGGAGCGCGGGTAGTCGAAGTACACAGTCTCCTCCTCGGCCCCGCACCTAACGGACGCTTCGGTGCCGAGGGACTCGGAGAGCGTAGCCCTGAGCTTCGGGGCAAAGGCGTCGGCCAGGAAGGCGTTCGTGCGCTCGATGCTGTCGGTCTTGAACCGCTCCTGCGCCGAGTTGCTGCGCGGCGCCCATGGTTCGTCCTCGCCGTAGCCCAGGAGTCGCCAATCGAGTATGAGGTCGATGTCCTCCGAGAAGCGCTCGATGAGCCCGAAAGCCTTCGACAGGCTCGTACCGCCCTTGAACACCATGGACTCGGCGAAGCCGCTTCTGTGGAAAAGGTGGTCCAAGGTGTAGCACACCCAGAAGTCCTTCTCGACGACGGCCGGCGCAAGCGCCATCCTCTGCGCGGCGGCCTCGAAGACCAGCCTGCGCTCGCCGGTCGAGGCCCTAGCGATCCTGTCCATGCTTCGCCTCCCATATCTTCTTCGCGGCGTCGGCAACCCAGGAGGTGAGCCCCGCCGACTCTTCCAGGAACGCGCCGGCCTGCCCTTCCGTAAGGTTGCGCGCGAGCGTTCCGATTTCCTCGTCGCCTACGTTCTCGCGTCCGAGCGCCTTGAGGGCCTGCACGATGGTGCAGGTGACTTGCGAGCAGTCGAGCAGGTCGCGGTTGGCGCGGTGCCGGAGCTCGATATCGTACGGCCCATACACGTAGCGCTTGTACGGACCGCTGCTGACGTAGACGAGCTTTGCGGGCACCTGCGTGTCGAGGCCCAGCGCATTGAGCGCCGCGTCGCCGGACGGTGCGACGATCCACTTGTTGGCACGGGCGATGGCGTGCACGACCTCGTCGGCGCTGGCCGGCACCTCGGTGCCCATGAGCGCGCTGCGCTCCGGCGCGTAGTAGACGCCGCGGATGGCGCGGGCGATCCCTCCCTTTGCATGCAAGCGCCCGAGCGCGTTGGCAGCATTGCGTCGGCCTGCGACGTCGGAGAAGTCGGCGGCTGTGAAGGCCCTGCCGGCTCCGAAGCTCTCTATGCGCTTAGCGATGGCCTCTGCTTCTGTCATAGCGTTCCTCCTTTTTGATGAAAATAGTATATACCTTTTTCATCAAATTGCCTCTGATTGCCCTGGTCACCCACGCATCGCGCCCGCGGTCCCTCGCCGCGCCGGCACGCGGGCATCTTGATCGTGCGCACCGGCTTGCGCGTCTTCGGCTCTGTGACCTCGAACGCGCAGAAGGCGAGAGGTTTGTCGGAGACGGCTTCAGAGAAGCGGAGGTACTCGTCCTTGGTCCCGAACTGCATCTCGCCGGCCTCCTTGCCGCCCATCTTGTCCACCTTGTGGACCGGGTTCTTCTCCAGGTTGTAGTAGCGATCGGCGTGGTCGAAGATGCTGGGTTATCCGAGCATAGCGGCATATAGGTTGCCGAGGGGTTGTAAAAAGATAAAGCCCCCGACCATCACAGTGAACTGCGCCCCAATTCTTGGACGGGCTAATAAGCGGCCTACGCCGCACATAGGGACTGATTCCGGAATTCCTCCGGGGTCAGTCCCTTCAGTTTAACCTGCCTCCTTCTCGTGTTCCAATGGATGATGTATTCGTCCAGGTCCCTCTTGAAGTCTTCGAAGCAAGGCCATTTTCTTCCGCGAAAGAACTCGTCCTTCATATGGCCGAACACCTGCTCCGTCGCGCCGTTGTCGATGCAGTTGCCCTTCCGGGACATGCTCTGCACCACGCCGGCCTCCTCCAGCCGCTTGCACCACCCGGCCTGCTGGTACTGCCAGCCCATGTCCGAGTGCAGGACCGGCCTGGAGCCCTCGGGCATCTTGGACACGAGCTGGTCGAGCAGCTCGTGCTGCTGGGCCATGTTGGGATGCAGCGACGTGGACCAGGCGACGATCTCCTTGCTGCCGAAATCGTAGACCGGCGCGAAGTAGGCCTTGCCCCAGGGCTGCTTGAACTCGGTGACGTCGGTGCCCATCTTCTCCCACGGCCCGTCGGCGGCGAAGTCCCTGCCGATGACGTTCTCGAAGGTCTTTCCGACCTTGCCCCTGTACGAGTTGTACCTGTGGTAGTCGGTCTCGCGGCGGATCCCGCAGCTGATGCCCATCTCGCGCATCATCTTGAGCACGGTCTTGTCGGCTATGCGCACGCCCTGCTCGGCGCGCAGGCACATGGCGATCTGCCTGTGGCCGCACCCGTTGGCGGTGCGCGAGAATATCTCGGCGGCGGCCTCCCAGAGCTCGGGCCTGGTGGGAGCCTTCGGGTGCGACAGCGCGTAGTAGTAGCTCGACCTCGCCAGGCCGGCGCACTCGAGCAGGTCGGCGAGGGGGTATTGCCCTGAAAGCCCGCTCACGACCGCGGCCTTCTCGCCGTTCGAGAGCGTTTCTCCGCCTTCAGGGCGATCGATTTTTTAGGTAGGCGTTCTCCGCCTCGAGCCTCTTGATCCTGCGCTCGAGCTCTTGCTCGCGCGTCGTCTCCCCGGACGGGGAGCCGGACCCCCTCGGCCTCCCCCTGGGCTTTGGCCTGAGCGCCTCCGGGCCCTCCTCCCTGTAGGCCTTCAGCCATTTCTTGAAAGGGCTTGGCGAGGCTATCCCGAACTTCTCCATGGCCTCGGGCTTCGTCATGCCCTCGTCGACGACCGCCCTGACGGCGGCCAGCTTCGTCTCGAACGAATAGGCGGTGTGTTTCTTTCCCATCATGGCCAGAACCTCGATACCAGCAGACCTGTAGGTGCACAGCCATTCTCTCACGGTTTCCTCCGGCATCCCGAGAAGGGCCGCGATCGCCGCGCGGCCGTGCCCCCCCGTCGTGCAGCTCTGCCGCTCGCAGTCTCATCCCGACGTCGTACAAAGCGTTTCCAGCCATAAAAAAGCCTCCCATTTCTTGTGTCCAAGAAATGGGAGGCAGTTCACAGCAGGTCAGGGGCTTGAAATCACCTAATATCGGCTACTCCCACTCGATGGCTTCGGTTCTGCCGTCCCGTCATTCCAGTTGCATCCAGTTTTCGGCTCCGCAACGGAACGCGTGCCGTCGAATGACGCGACGTCGTGTTTCGTCGGCTTCGGGGACAAAAGCCGGGACAACTTCAAAAACTTTTTTCAAACTCAGGGCTTTGAGTTTTTGTTTTTGTCCCAAAGGAGCTTCCGGCCGTGATTCGGGTGTCCGATTGGGCGGAATCGCCCGTTTCTGAAACTCAACCGCCCTTCAGCCTGCAAGCCGCCAGCTGCAATCGCAAATGATTGGTCGCGGGCGGCTTCCAACGCGATTCCAAAGCCGCAGGTCAAGCGACTGCGCTGCTGACAGGGAAAGGGAGTCGTATCAGGCGGCTTGCCCATGAGTCGACGATGAGGCCTCCACCGAATGTCGAGAACATGCTGGTAAAATAGGCCATACTTTTTATGACAGGAGACCGAGCATGGCCGAACCCCACGATAGGAAGCCGATCCTCACGATCGAGCAGCAGATAGAGCACCTCAAACAGAAGGGCGTAGCCTTCGAGCTGTGTTCCGAGGAGGAGGCCGCGGACTACCTGCGCGACAAGTGCAACTTCTTCAAGCTCGCATCCTACCGCAAACTCTTCTCGAAATACAAGGGAGGCCCGCGCGACGGCCGCTACGTAGACCTCGACTTCGGCCAGCTGCGCCTGCTCGCGACGCTCGACCAGGAGCTACGCCACGCCCTGCTCGGCATGACGCTCGACATCGAGCATTTCCAGAAGGTGACACTGCTTCGCGAGATGGAGGACCGCGGAGAGGACGGCTACGCCATCGTGGCCGACTACATGGCATCGCTTACCGCTGCAAACAGGGAGTACCGCCTGCGCGAGCTCAAGATGAGCGGCCGCAGCCCCTACAGCTCGAGCCTCTACGCGAAGTACTCCGGGGACATGCCTGCCTGGGCCTTCCTTGAGCTCACCTCGTTCGGCACCCTCATCGACTTCGTGCGCTTCTGCGCCAGGCGATGGGGCGACAGGTGCCTCGAGGCCTCCCACTACGACCTCAAGCGCGTGAAGTCCGTCCGCAACTGCGCCGCGCACGGCTCGTGCCTGATCAACTGCTTCGCCGAGAGGGGCGCCGCCCGGGGCTCGGCGTCCAGCGGCGTCTCCCGAAGTGTCGCCGCCGTGGGAATTCCCAAGGCGACCAGGAGGAAGTGGATGGGGAACACGGCCATGCAGGAGGTCGCGACCGTGCTCGTGGCGCACTCCGGCTTGGTACCCGAGGGCTCCTCGCGCTCGCGCGCCGGATCCGAGCTCGCCGAGATGTTCGCCAGGGCCGACGGCGAAACCGAGGCGCTGCCCGACAAGGGGCCCGACGCCGCAGCTCGCTCCGCGCTCGAGTTCCTTCGCAGGTTGACAGAATCGCTCGGGTTGGTAGAATAGCCTGCAGATAGCAAAACCTTCACGGTTTTAGGGGCGGACTTGCGCAAGCGACTCTGCCCTATTTTTATATTCACTCGCTATAGGAGACGGGTGATATCTGGGTCAATTAAGGGAGGGGCATCGCACGGCGTCAAGCGCAGAATAAATACCTGGAATACGTCCTCGACCTGCTGGCCGACGTGCCGGAGGTCTCACATCGGAAGATGATGGGCGAGTATCTGCTCTATGCGTCGGGCAAGCTCTTCGGCGGCGTCTACGACGACCGCTTTCTGGTGAAGAGCACGGAGTCCTCGCGCGCGCTGCTCTCGATGCCCGCCGTGCCCTACGAGGGCGCTGCGGAGATGCTGCTCGTGGACGTGGAGGACAAAGCCGCCGTGCGCACCATCGTGGAGGGCGTGCTTCAGGAGCTGCCCGAGCCGAGGAAGCGTCGGGCGTAGATTCCCGCGGGTCTGCATATCGTCGCCGGCATCAATCACCCGTGCCTGCTCATATGGCGATTGCGCCATCACCACGCTTAGAAACTGAAGATCTCCTAGGATTCCTCCCGAAGACCTCCTAGGAAGTCTTCGGGTACCCTACGCGGCAGTTATGGCGCTTACGACCCGGCGGCCGGCGCCGCGCTTCCCATACGAGCGCTGGTGGGCCGCGTGGAGCTGCCCATACCAGCCGGCTCGGAGGAATCCGACATAGCCGCGGCGTACTGCCGTGTGCCGCGGCATTTCCCCTGATTACTCCAGTTTTCATCGAGTCAGCGAGATTCTTTACTCCCCATCAACCACCTGGGGTAACGCCGTGCGGAGACCGCAAAAATGCCCATTGAGTTCGATTTAAGTTTCACGGGCCCCGAAACGGCCCCGCTTCGCCCTCGGGGACAAAACCGCACGTCTACTCACTTGGGATGAATCCTTACTCCCGTTCCTCCTAATACCGCCCAGTGCTTTGCCATCTTGAAATGCGGGGAGTAAAGAGCGAAATCGCAGGTGAAAGGGAGTAAAAAGACAAAGAAAAAGCCTCCGTCCCAACATGGAAACGGAGGCTCGATAATCGGTTTTACTCACCAATGTCGCTGGTGGCTTTGCCGTGACCCTCGTACGAAACGAAACCCAGAGGCACAGTGCGGCACTCAAAAGTGCAGGTCAAATCCCTATCGGTTTACTCCCACTCAATCGTCGCGGGCGGCTTGGACGTGATGTCGTAGCACACGCGGTTGGCGCCGGGAACCTCGGCCACGATGCGGCCGGAGATGCGGGCCAGGACGTCGTAGGGCAGCTTGGCCCAGTCGGCGGTCATGGCATCGCTGGACTCGACGGCACGCAGGATAATTGGGCGCTGGTAGGTGCGCTCGTCGCCCATAACGCCGACGGACTTAATGTCGGGCAGGACGGCGAAATACTGCCAGCAGCTATGCTCGGAGTTGCGCTCGCCGGTCTGCTCAAACAGACGCTGGTTATAGGCGTCGAGCTCCTCGCGCACGATGGCGTCGGCATTCTTGAGGATCTCGAGCTTCTCCTTGTCGACCGCACCGATGATGCGGATGGCCAGACCCGGGCCCGGGAAAGGCTGGCGGAACACGATATGACCCGGCAGACCGAGCGCCAGACCAAGCGCGCGGACCTCGTCCTTAAAGAAGTGGTCGAGCGGCTCAATAAGGTCGAAGTGCACGCCCTCGGGGAACGGGATCAGATTGTGATGGCTCTTGATGGTAGCCGTCTTGCCGCCCGTCTTGCGAGCGCCGGACTCAATGATGTCGGGGTAGATGGTGCCCTGAGCCAAGTACTTGACCGGCTTGCCATCGGTCTCGAGCTGCTGCGCCACGGCGAAGAACTCTTTCCAGAACTGCGTACCGATGATGCGGCGCTTCTCCTCGGGCTCGGTCACGCCGGCCAGAAGCTCGGCATAACGGTCCTCGGCGTGGACGTGGATAAAGTCGACGTCAAACTGCTTGGTGAAGACCTCCTCCACCTGCTCGGGCTCGCCCTTGCGCAGCAGGCCGTGGTTGATGAACACGCAGGTCATCTGCTTGCCCACGGCGCGAGCGCCCAGCGCAGCCACGACGGAGGAGTCGACGCCGCCGGACAGGGCCAGAATCACGCGGTCGTCGCCGACCTTCTCGCGGAACTCGGCTGTCATGGTCTCGACCAGGTTATCCATGCTCCAGTTGGGCTCCAGGCCGCAGATCTCAAACAGAAAGTTGCTCAGCAGCTGCTGACCGTACTCGGAGTGCTTGACCTCGGGGTGGAACTGCGTGGTGAAGATCTTGCGCTCGACGCACTCCATGGCGGCAACCGGGCACACGTCGGTGCCGGCGGTAACGGTAAAGCCCTCGGGCACCTCGGACACGGCGTCGCGGTGGCTCATCCACACGGTCTGCTCCATAGGCGTGGAGTTAAAGAGCTTGGCGCCGGCCGTACGCGTGATGGTGGCGCGGCCGTATTCGCCCACCTCGGAGTGACCGACCTTGCCGCCGAGCGTCACGGCCGTGATCTGATGGCCGTAGCAAAAGCCCAGAACGGGAAGGCCCAGGTCAAAGATGGCGGGATCGATGGACGGAGCGTCCTCGGCATACACAGAAGCCGGGCCGCCAGAGAGGATGAGCGCAGAGGCGTTCATTTCGCGAATCTCATCGGCCGAGATGTCGCAGGGAACGATCTCGGAATACACGTTGAGGTCGCGGACGCGACGGGCAATGAGCTGACCGTACTGCGCACCAAAGTCGAGTACGAGGACCTTTGCGGAAGCCTTTTGATCCATGGTTTCCCCCTCTTGTTGGCGGGGAGCCTGTGCCCACCCGCGCGAATAAACGAAAACAGCTTACATAGTGTACACGTTATATGGGGTTTCTCGTCCCTCGCAGCCATCAGCGCACGGCAAACGCACGACCGGGGCCTATTTGACGGCAATTGAAGTGTTACCAAACGTTACAGATGATGTAATACGTTTGAACATTGGACGCCCTGTGCCACAATACTGCCGAACGACTCCGCCTCTGCGGCGGCAAATACGATAGGAATACCAGCATGAAGCGCATCCTTCTCATCGCCACGGGCGGCACCATCGCATCGACCGAGGACGGCAACGGCCTCTCCCCCGCCCTGACCGGTGAGGAGCTCGCCCAGAGCGTCCCCGAGATCTCGGGCCTCTGCGAGCTCGACGTCGTGCAGCCCATGAACATCGACAGCACCAATATGCGTCCGAGCGACTGGATGCGTATCCGCGACGTCATCGTCGAGGGTTATGCCGACCACGACGGCTTCGTGATTCTGCACGGCACCGACACCATGAGCTACACCGCGGCGGCGCTTTCCTATCTGATTCAGGACAGCCCCAAGCCCATCGTACTCACCGGCTCGCAAAAGCCCATGGGCAATCCCTTTACCGACGCCAAGCTCAACCTGTACCAGAGCCTGCTCTATGCGCTCGACGAGCATTCGCACGACGTCTCGATTGTCTTTGGCGGCGTAGCCATTGCCGGCACGCGCGCCCGCAAGCAGCGCACCATGAGCTTTAACGCGTTCATTAGCGTCAACTATCCGCCCATTGCCTATATCCGCAACGACCGCATCGTTCGCAACGGACTCCACGGCACTCACCAGGACGAGAACCCGGTTCGCTTCTACGACAGCATCGACCCGCGCGTATTTGTCCTTAAGCTGACACCCGGCGTGAACCCGGGTATCCTGGACGCTCTTGCCGATAGCTACGACGCTGTGATTCTGGAGACCTTTGGCATTGGCGGTATCCCCGAGTTTGGTGAGTCGGGCGAGTCGTTCCAAGAGGCAATTTTCCGCTGGGTCGATTCGGGTCGCACTGTCGTTATGACCACGCAGGTCCCCGAAGAGGGCCTTGACCTGGGTGTTTATGAGGTCGGCCGTGCCTACGCCGATCATCCGGGCATTTTGCGCGGCGACGACATGACCACCGAGACGCTCGTGGCCAAAACCATGTGGGCACTCGGCCAGTCACGTGATGCGGCCGAGATTCAGCGCCTGTTCTACAGCCAAGTCAACCACGACCGCATCCCGATGGCGTAATTCAGTTGTCGACGGGTATCCCCTATTCGATCCCCTCGAGAAGCTCTGACACCGTCATGCCGAGTGCGGGCGCGATCTTAAATAGAACCTTGAGCGTGAAATTTGCCGTCCCATCTTCGATTCGGTCGAGGTAGGGTCGGCTGATTCCTGTCGCCACACAAAAATCAACCTTGGAGATACCAAGGTCCCTGCGTGTCTCTTCGACCCGCCTGCCAAGAATCTGTTTCGCACGTTCGTCCATGCAGCCGAGTTTGAAATGGAGCTGAACAAAAACGTAAACTATAGTTTACGTTTTGCCGAATACACAGGAGTTTTCTATGTCGGGTTCTTCGGTCCGCATGTACCGAGCCACGCTTCGCACAAACAGCGCACCGCCCAAGCTCGTCGTCGTTGAAGCCGAATGCCTTTCGCCCGATGAGCGCACAGCATTTGCATTACTATCAAGTCGCGTCGCCGCCGTTCTGGTCCCTTGCCCGGCGCAAGGCGAACTTGCCATCCAATGCCAAGCGCACAGCTGCTCGCTCAATCAGGCTGCCGTAATCGCAACCAGCCAACGCGGCCTGCCGCTCCTTTTAGAAGCCGGTATCGCACTCGCCCTCCGCGGCTCCGGATACGAAAACGAGGCCGCCGCCGATATGGTCTTTAAACCACGATCGAGCGGCGGCCTCGCAGCAGCCATTGAATATGCGTGCAGGCTCGTTGCCTAAAAGGACAGGCTAGAAACCAAAGCCAAAGCCTGTTCCGGTAATAGCCGAGTACATAAAGTAGACGTTGATTACGTTGAGGAACACACCCGTGATGCAGCCGTTTCGCAGGTAGCGCTCGCACACGATGCGCGCCATGGCGGCGGAGTCATCATTGTTTTTAGCCTGACGTCCTGCCGTAAAGTACGTCGCCACGCTCAGCAGCAGGTTGAGCACCGGCAGTGCCAGCAGCTCGTAGCTCTTGCCCCAGCGCGTCACCTCACCGGCCGCGTTAAACTTCGTTGCCACCTCGGGACCAATGTTGGGGATAACACACGCTGCAACCACCAGCGGAATCACCGCAAGTACGAGCAACGCAATACCCATGTAGCCAGCTTTTTTGCCATATTTAAACATATGCGTCGTCCTTACACGTTAAAGCGGAAGTGCACGACGTCGCCATCGGCCATGACATACTCTTTGCCCTCGATACGCAGCTTGCCGGCGGCCTTGGCGCCCTGCTCGCCACCGAGCTCGATGTAATCGTCGTAGCCAATGACCTCGGCCTTAATAAAGCCGCGCTCAAAGTCGGTGTGGATGACGCCGGCGGCCTGCGGAGCGGTTGCGCCCTGACGAACCGTCCAGGCCTTGACCTCCATCTCACCAGCCGTAAAGAACGACTGCAGGCCAAGCAGCTTGTAGGCGGCCTGCGCGAGCACGTCCAGGCCGGGCTGCTCCAGGCCCAGGCTCTCCAGGTAGTCGGCAGCGTCCTCGGGATCGAGCTCGGAAAGCTCGGCCTCAATCTTGGCGCAGATCGGCAGCGGCTTGACGCCATCGATGGGCGCCAGGTCCTCGTTGAGCATATCCTCGTCCACGTTGGCCACATACAGGATGGGCTTCATGGTGAGCAGGAACAGGCCCTTGGCGGCGGCGCGCTCCTCGTCAGTCATCTCCATGGATGCGGCGCGCTTGCCCTCGTTGAGCCAGGCAAGCAGACGCTTGGCGACCTCAAACTTGGGCATGAGCTCCTTGTCGCGCTTGGCCTCCTTCTCGAGCTTGGGCAGCTGCTTCTCGAGCGTGCCCATGTCGGCCAGGATGAGCTCGGTCATGATGGTGTCGGCATCGCCGGCGGGATCGACGAACTCGCCGGTGCGGCCCACCTCACGCATGACGTTGGGGTCCTTAAAGTAGCGCACGACCTCGCAGATGGCGTCGGTCTCGCGGATGTTTGCCAAGAACTGGTTGCCCAGACCCTCGCCCTCGTTAGCGCCCTTCACCAGACCTGCGATGTCGACGAACTCGACCGTAGCCGGCACAATGCGACCCGGGTTGACGATGTCGGCGAGCTTTTGCAGGCGGCTATCGGGCACATCGACGATACCCACGTTGGGGTCGATCGTGGCGAACGGGTAGTTGGCGGCAAGGCCGGTCTTTTTGGTAAGCGCGGTGAACAGCGTCGACTTGCCCACGTTGGGCAGGCCCACGATACCGATGGAAAGGGACACGACAGCTCCTTTTGATACAGGTACTTCAAACTGCATAAGTATAGCGCCGCCGCAGCATCCAGGCGAACCCGGACGCCACGGCGGCGCAAATGAAGCAGAGATAGGGGTCGCTGACTAGTCTGCGAGCTTTTCCACCTGATCGAGCATCTTATCGAGCTTGGCCTTTGCCTCGGCCTTGACCTTCTCGGCCTCCTCGTGAGCCTTCGCCTTCTGGGCGGCCTTTTCCTCGGCCTCGGGATCGGCGACGACCAGATTGGACGCATCGTGTTCGACCAGCTTGAGCGCATGTTCGAGACAAACCTTGACGCAGGCTCCGCAACCCAAACAATACGTGGACTCCAGTGCAAAGCGACCGCTTCCCACCAAATCGCAGGCGGACGTGGGACACGCGTTAACGCACTCGCCGCACGACGTGCACTTGTCAAAATCGCACTCCGGCGTGCTCACCTGCATGTTCTGGGCAAGCTCGGGGTGGTTTTGCAGCGTCGAGAGCACCAGCTGGCGCCCATGGGTGAGCGAACGGCGACGCTTGGTCGTCGTGGTGCCGCACATGGTGTTGAGCGTGCGCTCCAGCTGGGTGATCTGATGGCGATGGGCTTTGAGCTTCTGCGTCACCGAAGCCAGTGCCGCCGTCGCCGGATTGAGTTTGGTCACGGTCAGGCCCGTGGTACGGGCGATCTTTTCCATGTATTCCTTGCGCTCGTACTCGCGGCGCTTATGGCATTTGAGGCTCTTGGGGTCGACCTCCAGGCCCATACCCGTACCAGCCCATTCCTCGGCCTTCGCAATCGCCTCGCCCAGCATGTCCTCGCCACCGGTGTTGCGGCATTTATCGCACACGCCCAGCGGCAGATACACACTCACGTTGGGATAGTCGGCCAGC
This sequence comes from Collinsella sp., assembly GCA_019419455.1. GTDB lineage: Bacteria > Actinomycetota > Coriobacteriia > Coriobacteriales > Coriobacteriaceae > Collinsella. Next base: position 41,544 of record DXZW01000008.1, read on the forward strand.
ACCGAGAACCAGGTCTCGGCTGTAATATCGCCCACGCAGGCAACGACGACCTCGTTCTCGCGCGGCATGCGCTTAAGGGCGCGCGTGCAGGTAACGTAGGCGGTCTCGTGACTTGTAGCCGCCGAGACAATGTCGTCATACAGGTTTTTGGGCGCCAGGCGCGGCGAGATGATCGCCTCAGTCGGACAGGCAGCGGCGCACAGGCCACACTTGCGACAGGAATCGAGGATCTCGATGGCATCTTCCTCGACCTCGATGGCGTTGACCGGGCACACGTCCATGCACGCGGTGCAGCCACTCTTTTCGTTTTTGCAGGTCAAGCACGGAATGGTGTTGCCGCGCGGACGCTCCTTGTAGTCAGCAGGATTCCACTGCGGCGCCGACGGATCGAGCGCATCGGTCACACCGCCAAGCGGGTTTTTAAGAAAGTCGAAACCCTTGCTGATCTCGATAATGTCATCAAACAGATCGTGTTCCTGCGCCATGCGCGGCCCCTCCCTGAGCAGTGCAAACAAGCAAAAGATAATGATACGCTATCGGCCCACGCCTCGGGCAAATTACACGCGGAGCACCTTTGAGGCAAATAGCCCATGGCCTATCGCCGTCTCGATTGCACAAGGTCAATCAAGCGCCAAACTATGCCTCGCACATGAGCTGCAGGAGCTTTTGTTTGGTCACCTTGGCCTGCTCGTTGGCCATATTACGCTCGTTTCTAAAGACCGCATTTGCAACACCCTGCAGGTCGGCATCGGAAATCTCGCCAAGACCCAGCTCCTCGAGCGTCGTCGGCAGACCAACGCGCTGGCAAAACTCGAGCACCTGATCAAGCTCGGGCGCACGCTCCAGGCGCAGCTGGACCACCAGGCCAAATGCCACGGCCTCGCCGTGCATGGCCTTGCACTCGGGCAGAATCGTCAGACCGTTGGCGATGGCATGTGCCAACGCCAAGCCACCGCTCTCAAAGCCGACGCCCGAGAGCAGAATATTGCACTCGATCAGACGCTCAACCGCCGGCGATATACGCCCCTTCTTGAGATCGCGCTTGGCAGCGACGCCGCACTCCATAAGCGTGTCATAGCAGGCACGAGCCGCAACCAAGGCCAAGTGTCCCGGCGCGCCACCATGCTCGTTGGCGCCATGCGCCGCGGCGCACGAACGTGCCTCGAAGTACGTTGCCAGCGCGTCGCCCATGCCGGCGACCGTCATACGCAGTGGGGCCGCCGCGACCACGCTGGTATCGACCACGACCAGGTCTGGATTCTTCTCAAGCATCAGGTAGCGGTCGAACGATCCATCCTCGTGATACAGCACCGAAATCGCGCTGCACGGACCGTCCATCGAAGCCGCCGTGGGACATACGCACAACGGCAACTCGGCATAAAACGCAACGGCCTTGGCGATATCGAGCATCTTGCCGCCGCCAATACCCACCACCATGTCGCAATACTCAGCCTGGGCTTCCTTAGCCATTTCGACAGCGGCCTCTTCCGTACACGGACCATCATAAATCTTAAAGAACGGCTCACTCAGATCGTCGTCCAGAAATCCATCGACGATCTGCCTGCACAGCCGATCCTCGGTGCCCTGGTCAAACAAGACATAGGCAGCGCAGCCCAACCATGACAAATACCTGCCCTGGCGCGAAAGCTCCCCCGGCCCCTGAACATACCGGCCGGGACCGCCGTAAACCATAGGAAGCGCCATACGAGAATCCACCCTTCATCAAACAACGATTGGTGCAAAGTAACCTGACCCCTTTGCACCATAGCAAAAAGGGGCAAAGCCGTCTGCTAGCTTTGCCCCTTCCTTAGCTTGATTTACTCATCCATGAGATAGTAGTGTCCCAGCGCGTCGGCACCCAGGATGGCGTTTGCGACCATCTCGGGCGTCACCTCAAACGGCATATTGCACATGGTGTCATCGGGCGCGCAGGCGGCCTCGGCAACAATCATGGCCTGTTCGCGCGTAAGCTCGGCAACGCCAAGTTCCTTCATCGTGACCGGCAGGCCCAGCTCAATGCAGAAGCCCAAGACTTCCTCGAGTTTCTCAGTCGGGGCATCCTCGAGTACCAGCTGGACGATAGTGCCAAAGGCGACCTTCTCGCCGTGATACATGCCGTGGCACTCGGGCAGCATCGTCAGGCCATTGTGGATGGCATGAGCAGCAGCAAGGCCCGAGCTCTCAAAGCCAATGCCCGAAAGCAGCGTATTGGCCTCGATGATATGCTCGACGGCAGGCGTCAACGCTCCCTTCTCCAGCGCGACCTTAGCCTTGACGCCGTCGGCCATAAGTGTCTCGTAGCAGAGCTTGGCGAGCGCCAGGCCGGCCATGCCGCCCTTGCCGCCAGCGCAGGTGCCACCGTCGGCATCGTGCGTTGCCTGGGCCTCGAAATAGGTTGCGAGCGCATCGCCCATACCGGAAACCGTCAGGCGCACCGGGCTCGCCGCGATAACCGTCGTGTCCATAAGGACAATATTGGGGTTTGCCTTAAGGAAGAGATACTTGTCGAACTGGCCGTCATCGGTATAGAGCACGGAGAGCGCCGAACACGGGGCATCGGTCGAAGCAATGGTGGGGCAAATGATAACCGGGGACTCCAGGTAATAGGCGACGGCCTTCGCGGTGTCGAGGATCTTGCCGCCACCGACGCCGACGATGATGTCGCAACCGTTGTCGCGAGCGAGCGCAACCAGGCGATCGACCTCGCCCTTGGAGCACTCACCGTTAAAGTCCTCAAACAGCAGCTCGGCCTTAGCCTCGGCAAAGCCGCCCTCGATCTTGGCACCGACGCGCTTCTTGCCCGAAGGCGTCACGATGACGAGGGCCTTAGCGCCAAGCGGCTCAACATAAGAGCCGAGCTTGGCCAGCTCGTCCGGGCCCTGGATGTACTTGCTGGGGCTATTGAAAATTGCAGCCATAACTATCCCATTCTCTAAAAGAAAAAAGAAAGGGGCTCCGTACGGATACGTGCGGAGCCCCTCGTTACGATAACAAGAGTCGATTAGAAATCGATGTCGGTGTCGTAGTAGCAGGCCTTGAGGATCTTCTCGAAGTCGGCAGCCTTGGTCTCACGCGGGTTCTCGGGCGTGCAGGCGTCGGTCTCGGCGTTCGCAGCGATCTCGGGCAGCTTGGCGAGGAACTCCTCCTCGGAAACCATCTGCGGGTTCTCGGCGTCGACCTTCACGCCACCATTCGCGTAATCCTTGATGGACTGCGGAATGTTGAGCTGGTCATTGAGGTCGCGAATCTTCTGAACGAGCGCAGCGATGAGCTCCTCGTTGGTCTCGCCGGGAAGGTGCAGGATCTCCTTGGCCACGTAAGCGTAACGCTCAGCAGCACGCGGATCCTTGGAGTTCCACTGGATAACCTTGCCCAGGTACATGGCGTTAGCGGCACCGTGGATGATGTGGCCGTTCTCGAAGGCAGCACCGGTCTTGTGAGCCATGGAGTGAACGATGCCGAGCAGGCCCGAGGAGAAGGCGATACCGGCGATGCACTGAGCCTCGTGCATGTGCTGACGGGCCTCATGGTCGCCAGCATAGGACTTGGGCAGCCACTCGACGATCTCGCGGATGCCGTGCAGGGCGTTGGCGTCGGTGAACATAGAGGCGCAGGTGGAAACGTAGGCCTCCATGCAGTGGGTCAGAGCATCCATGCCGGTGTGAGCGCACAGCTTGGCGGGCATGGTGTAGGTGAGCTCGGGGTCGACGATGGCGACATCAGGGGTGATGTTGAAGTCGGCCAGCGGGTACTTGATGCCCTTGGCGTAGTCGGTAATGACGGAGAACGCGGTGACCTCGGTAGCGGTGCCGGAGGTAGAGGAGATGGCGCAGAAATGAGCCTTCTGACGCAGCTCCGGGAAGCTGAACGGCTGGATGATGTTATCGAAGGACTCCTCGGGATACTCGTAGAAGACCCACATGGCCTTAGCGGCATCGATGGGCGAGCCGCCACCGATGGCGATAATCCAGTCGGGCTCGAACTCGCGCATGGCCTCGGCGCCCTTCATGACCGTCTCGATGGACGGGTCGGACTCGACGCCCTCGAACAGCTTGACCTCGAAGCCGCCCTCTTTGAGGTCGGCCTCAACGTCCTGCAGGAACCCGCCGCGGCGCATAGAGCTGCCGCCAGAAACGATGATGGCCTTCTTGCCCTTGAGGTTCTTCACCTCGTGGCGAGCGCCCTCACCAAAGTACAGATCGCGAGGATTGGTAAAACGTCCCATACTGTGCCTCCTAAACAAGCCCCTCTTAGACTTGCGTATATAACGGAGCACCCGATTGGCTCCGTTAGGACCGTTTTGCGCGTTGCCGGCGATGACAATGCGCGATGTCTAAACGTCTCAACGCTCAGACAAACACTATTTTACCGTTCTGGTTGGTCAGTTATTCACCTAAAGCCGACAATGATGAAACGTTTTTTCTATCCCTGAAGACCCTTGTGGGGCATTCATACTCCCAAGCTGGGCAAACGTTTTATCAAGGTTGACCACATATCCCGGACAGGACGGTGCCCCTCCAAAATACGCCCCGTTCGCCGCCAAAAATCGACCGTTTGCGGCACCGTGATACCACTCAGTCGTCCAAGGTGCCGACATTTGTGCGACATCCGTCTTCGTGGTGCAAAGGTGCATGTCCAAGTGCGGCACCCCCGGTGTGCCACATGCGGGTAAACTAGAACCTTATATAGAGACATTTGAACCCTAACCGCAGCAAAGGAGGCCCCATGGCATTCGATCCCATTCAAGAGGATTGCCATCGCCTCGTTCTTGAGGCCTTGCGCCGCGACAATATCCCGCTCACCGACGGCCCCGCCGTCGAGCGTCTGATGGAGCAATTCACCCGCAACCCCGCGCCGCTCATCGTGCACGACCGCGACCGCGCCGGGCATCTGATTGCCAAGGTGGTCGAGGCCGTCGACTACCGCATTCCCTTTATCCCCGACGATGCCCAAGCCGAGCAGGAAGAGGCCGCTGCCGAGAACATGCTTCGCGAGGCCGCCGCACTCGATCCGGCCAACTGGGATGCGCAGCGCATGTTGTGCGCCCTCACCGCTGACTCCAACGAGGAATACGTGCAATATCTGGTGTCCAAGTGCGACGAGGTGGAGCACGACCTGGCGCTCAAGATCGCCTCGGCGCAGGACCCCTACGAGCGCGAGGCTGCAGGCGACCTGACCCGCCGTCCCTACCTGCGCTGGCTTGCCGCCTTGGCATCGCGCGCGCTCATTAGCGGCCGCTACCGCATGTCGCTCGAAGCCGCAAACCGCAGCCTCGACTTTGCCCCCAACGATCCTGCCGGCGTCCGCCACACCGCAATGCTCGCCATGGCAAAGCTCGAATACCCCGCTGAGGAGCTCAAGCGCTTTCGCTCTGCCCACTCCGTCCCCTATCTCGCCAACACGCCGCTGCGCCGTCGTCCCAAGGATGCAGAACGCGACTTGGACCCGTGGACGCTCATCGCGCTGATGAGCGCTGCCTGGCGCGAGCTGGATTACGAGGGCGCCGAACACTACCTGCGTATCCTTGCGCGCTCGTGCCCGCACGCAGCCGAGGCGCTCTACTTCCAAACCGAGTTTCCCGATGGCGTCTATGCCCGCGTCAACGTGGGTGCAGGCTCCACCGACGAGCTCGTCCTTGCACTCTCCGAGGCGACGCCGGTACTGCAGGAGGGCCTGGGCGCACCCGACAACGCCAGCTTTGCCGCCTGGGTCGCCACCAACGACATCGTGCGCTCCCAGATCGACGAGCGCATACTGCGGGCGGCCGAGCAGGGCTTGCCGTTTAAGGGAGGAGACCTCTAATGGATCCGAGCGTCTACATCCCCGCCTACCTGGAGCGCACCTATCTGGCGTCGCACCCCGAGCTCACCGATGCAGCACGCGAGCTTGTCCATAACGACATTAGCGCGAATCCCCAAAAGTATGCGCAGTCCGAGCATGCTCAGGCGCTGCTGTCCTATGCCGGTGTTCATCGCCACCTGCTCGACGAGCTCCATCGCATCGAGGACATGGGCAGCGACGAGGAGTTTGAGCAGACGCGCAACCGCTTGTTCGACGATATGCGTGATGAGCTGCTCAAGATCGTCCGCATCGATGCGCTGGCCGTCGATGCCCAGCTGCTCGCCATCATTTTGGCGGACACGCCCGTCGACGCCTGCCTGGGCGACCTGATGAAGCTCGAGACGAGCACGGCCGACTACCTGCAACAGAGCGTGCCCGGGTTTGATATGGAGGCCCCGCACTACTGGGCCAATAATGTTTTGGCCGACGGTGTCACCGCAGCGGACCTTACCGTGAGCGAGCCGGCCCTTATCGGGTGGCTTCACACACTCGAGGCCATCTCGCAGCTGTGCATGGCGAGCGCTCGTTACCGCGCCGCCGCCAACTATTCTCGCCGTGTCCTTAAGACGGAGGGCTATCCCACCCGGGCCGCCGGCACCGTATTGCTTGCCCTCGCCCGCCTGGAAGACCAGGACGGCTTTTTTGCCCTGGCGCATCAGCTCGAGGAACAGGTGGGGGCAGACGCACTCGAAAACTCTCCTTGGTACCTGCTCGCCCGCACGATCTTGCTGTTCAAAACAAACAAGATGCGCCCGGCGACGCGCGCGCTGCGTGAGTTCGCTAACCGTTGCGAGGGTGGCGCGTTCTTCTTGCTGAATCCCATGTACCAGACACCGTACCTTCCCTGCCGGCCCGAGCCACGCGATCCCTGGGATCTTTCGCACCAGGCAGTTTGGGAGGCCGACGGCATTATCTCGGACACCCCCGACTTTGCCCCCTGGGCCAACGCCTGCGAAGATGTATCGCAGCTCGCCCAGGAATTTGCGCGCCGCTACGGCTTTTAGCGACGCGATCGCCCCGACCATGTCATTCACGTTAGGAACGACTTCATGAACTTCCGCTCATCTCTTGCCTGCACCTCGAGCGATATCGCCCGCTGGGGACTGCGCTCTGTCCTCAAACGCCAGGGTGGCGTGCTTCCCGGCCGCATCGCCATGAAGATCGACCCCGAGCTGCTAAGCGACCTCGCGAGCCTGGTCGACCGCAGCGTGGTGATCACCGGTACTAATGGCAAGACCACCACCTCCAACCTCATCGCTGACGCCGTTGCTGCCAGCGGCGCTACCGTGGTGTGCAACCGTGCCGGCAACAATATGGAGCCTGGTGTGGTGGGTGCTCTGCTCGAGGCCCGCGGCGGCCTTAAGCACACCAGCAGCGGCAAGCGCGTGGGCGTTTTTGAGTGCGACGAGCTCTACACGGTGCGCGTCCTGCCCAAGCTCAAACCGACGTACTTTGTGCTGCTCAACCTGTTCCGCGACCAGCTAGACCGCTACGGCGAGATCGACCATACCCAAGACGTCATCGCCCATGCGTTGGAGCTCTCTCCGACGACAACGCTCGTCTACAACGCCGACGATCCGCTGTGCGCCTCGATCGCCGCGCGCGTCCCCAACACGAGCATCGCCTTTGGCATCGACGGCGCCACGGGCACCGAGTCCGATCGCATTAGCGACTCGCGTTTTTGCTCGCAGTGCAACGCGCCGCTGGAGTATGACTACGTGCAATACGGCCAGCTCGGCGCCTACCATTGCCCCTCGTGCGGCTGGGCCCGCCCTGCGCTTGTCCGTCGCGTGACGGACGTTGAGCTTACCTGCGACGGCTACGGCTTTGACCTGACCTTTGGACCCGACGCCAACGCGCCCGCCGTGCACATCGCCACGCGCTACAACGGCCTGTACATGGTCTATAACGTCGCCGCCGCCTTCTTTGCGGCGCACGAGCTGGGCGTGGACGCGGCGCACCTGCAGCCCACGCTTAATGCCTACGTGCCCGCCGGCGGACGCATGGGCCGCTGGGATATTGCCGGCCGCACCGTCGAGGCCAACCTGGCCAAGAATCCCGTGGGCTTCGATCGCCAGATCCAGTCCATTAAAACGGCAGGTGGCAGGCTCTGCGCCTTCTTCCTAAACGATAACGATGCCGACGGCCACGATGTCTCGTGGATCTACGATGTCGACTTCGAGCGCATCGCCGACACGCCGGGTCTTGTCGCCTTTGCCGGAGGCACGCGTGCGCACGACATGCAGGTACGCCTCAAGTACGCCGGCATCGATGCCGCGATTATCTCGGACGTCGCGCAGGCGATCGGCGCCGTGGCAGATGAGGCCGCCGATGACACCTTCTACGCCGTCGCCAACTACACGGCCTTCCCGCCGTTAGTCAAGGAGCTCGACGGGCTTAAAGACGACGATGCAAGCTCGATTGTCTCCCACGCCGTAACGCGCGCCGATGGTAGCGCTGTCCCCACCGATATTGCGCCGGTCGAGCTTTCGCGCCCCCTGCGCATCGTCTACCTGTATCCCGATGCGCTCAACCTCTACGCCGACGGCGGCAACGTTATCGCGCTCGAACGCCGCTGCGCCTGGCGCGGCATTCCCGTGCGTGTGGACGAAGTCCACATGGGCGAGACGCTCGACCTGACCGACGCCGACATCGTTATGATGGGCGGCGGCTCCGATCGCGACCAGCTGGCCGTGGCACACGAACTGCTCGCTCAAAAAGACAAGGTCGCGGCCTATGTTGAGGACGGCGGAACACTGCTTGCTATCTGTGGCGGCTATCAGCTGCTCGGCCGTTCGTACTATATGGGCGAAGATCGCATCGAGGGCCTGGGCGTCATTGCCGCCGAAACCGTACGCGGCTCCGACCGCCTGATCGGCAACGTCGCCGTCAAGACCGACCTGTCACCCGAGCCCTTTGTGGGATTCGAGAACCACGGTGGCCGCACGCTTTTGGACGCCGATGCCACGCCGCTCGGAACGTCCGTCGTCACGGGCACCGGCAACAACGGCGACGATGGCTTTGAGGGTCTCATCTACAAGGGTGTCATCGGCACGTACCTGCATGGCCCGGCGCTGCCCAAGAACCCCGAACTCGCCGACTGGCTCATCGCGCACGCCCTCGAGCGCCGTGGCGACACACAGGCCGCCGCCCTGCTGCCGCTCAAACCCCTCGACGACACCTACGAGCACGCCGCCCACGACGCCTCCATGAAGCTCCTCTCCTAGCACCTCACCACCACAAAGGGGACAGTGAACTGCCTCCCATTTCTTGGACATCGGGAAATGGGAGGTTTTCCATGAGTATAGACCTCAGGGTGAAGCACGACCTGGAGTCCAGGAGGCGGGCCGTCGAGCTCTTCGACGCCGGCGTCGGCTGCAAGCCGGCGGCCGAGGCCCTGTCCGTCCCCCGCGAGACCGTGAGAGAATGGCAGTGGGTATACCGGGCGTTCGGAAGCGAGGCGCTGCTGTCCATGGGCGGGAAACAATCCAGGTACACATTCGAGCAGAGGGTCGCCGCGGCATCGGCCGTGGTCGACGGCGGGATGGCGAAGGCCGACGCCATGGCCGAGTTCGGGATCAGGTCGAAGTCCCCGCTGGAGCGCTGGTGCAGGCTCTACCGCGAGGGCGGCGCCGAGGCGCTGCGGCCCGGACCGAAGGGCAGGCCGAGGGGGTCGAGGTCGAAACCCCGGGCCCGCACCCGCGAGCAGGAGCTCGAGGAGCGCTGCCGCAGGCTCGAGGCCGAGGTCGCCTACCTAAAAAAATTGCGCGCCCTGGTCGAGCGGGACGGGCTCTGACCAGGGCGGCGGCCGAGGCGGTGGGGGCGCTGAGGGCGGAGGGGCACTCCCTGCGCC
>DXZW01000009.1:0-5551 GCA_019419455.1 Collinsella sp.
ATTGGTTGTTGAGCGTTGGTCAAAATGGTTGTTTTTACAGTAGCGCTAACAGGTCTTCGAGCAGGCCGAGGACTCCGCGCTGGCGTTCACGGCCTTCCCCAGGGCGCACTGGGCCAAGCTCCGCACCAACAACGTCCAGGAGCGCGCCAACCGCGAGATCAAGCGCCGCTACAGGGTCGTGCAGTCCTTCCCCTCGAGGGAGTCGATGCTGCGCCTGACGTGCGCGGGCCTCATGGAGACCGAGGGGCAGTGGTCCCAGCAGCGCGTGTTCTCCGAGACCTCGGCCGCCGAGGGCTTCGCCGAGCCCGCGGACAGGCCGGCCCCGACAGAGGGGAGGCGCCGCGCGCTCGGGCGGCGCGCCAGGGAGATAGTGGACGAGATAGTCGAGAAGCGCGGCCTCAAGAAGGAGTAACATCGGGACTTGCAGCGACGGACCTCAGGACACTCTTACACCACGTCTGCGCGCGCCACCAGACCTCGGGTTCAACGAGGCGATTTTGACCCAAATACGCTGTTACTAAACTGGTAACAGTACTCATATTTGGCCTTTTTTGACCACGGGTCCTCTTGTTGGTGTCACACAGCTGCTTCGTGCGGGTATCCTAATGCCAACGTGTGCCTATCAGAGGAGAGACCATGCTGTTTTCCGGTATCATCGCCGCCCTTACCAGCCTTTTGATTCCCATCATCATCCTGTTGTTGCTGCTCCCCAACGCCTGCTACGTCGTTGAGCAGCAGCACGCTGTGATCATCGAGCGCTTGGGTAAGTTCAATCGTATCGTCAACGCGGGCTTCCACGTGAAGGTGCCCGTGATCGACCGCAAGGCCGCCACGGTGAGTCTGCGCACCATGAAAAATGGTTTTGGCATCGACGTTAAGACCCAGGACAACGTGACCATTGGCCTTGAGGTCTCCGCTCAGTACCACGTGAGCTATGACATGGGCGCCGGCCCGGCAGATTCGGGCATCTACAAGAGCTACTATATGCTGCAGGAGCCCGTCGACCAGATGCGCGACTTCATCACCGACGCCCTGCGCTCCTCCATCCCCGTCTACACACTCGATGAGGTCTTTGCCAAGAAGGATGACATCGCCAAGGATGTCAACGCTACCGTTTCCGAGCAGATGGCCGCCTACGGCTTCACCCTCGTGTCGACGCTCATCACCAAAATCGCACTGCCGACCGAGGTTGAGAACTCCATGAACGACATCAACGCCGCCCAGCGCAAGCGCGCTGCGGCACAGGAGCTCGCCGAGGCCGATCGCATCAAGCGCGTCACCGAGGCGACCGCCGAGGCCGAGGCTATGGAAAAGGCGGGCGAGGGCATCGCCAACCAGCGCAAGGCCATCGCGCTGGGTATCAAAGATTCGCTCGAGATCATCCAGGAGACGGGTGTCGGCAATGACGAGGCCAACCAACTGTTCATGTTTACGCAGTGGTCCGAGATGATGACGGAGTTCGCTCGCACGGGTAAAACCTCGACGGTCGTGCTGCCGAGCGACTTTTCGCAGTCGGCCTCGATGTTCGAGCAGATGCTGGCCGCCGGCAAAGTTCAAAACGATTCGAAGGAGTAGACGCGCGTGAAATACACCGTCGTTTGCGTCGGTAAGCTCAAAGAGCGCTTTTGGAAGGACGCGTGCGCTGAGTACACCAAGCGCCTAGGTGCCTATGCCAAGGTGGATATCCGCGAGGTGGCCGATATCGACCCGGCTAAGGCGGGCGGCGTGGATGCCGCGCGCGACAAGGAGGGGGCGGCGATTCTTGCCGCCTTGCCATCTCGAGCGCATTTGATCCTGCTGGCTATCGAGGGCAAGGAGCGCTCGAGCGAGGAGTTTTCGGCGAGGCTCGACGATCTTATGCTGCGAGGCAGCAGCGACATTGCCTTTGTAATCGGCGGTTCGGACGGCGTGAGTGATGAGGTGCGCGCCCGCGCCGACGAGATGCTCAGCTTTGGACGCATTACCTTGCCGCATAACCTGGCGCGTGTGGTGCTGCTAGAGCAGATTTACCGTGCCTGCAAGATCAGTCGTGGCGAGCCGTATCACAAATAGGTCGGCAATACGAAACAATGGCGTGGGACAATACCTTTCGTTTTGAGGAATGTGTCTGAAAGGACTATGAGATATGAAGATTGGATTTGTCGGTTTTGGCAATATGGCGAGCGCTATGGCCGATGGCTGGATCGCTGCCGGTGTAGCTGCGAGCGACATGTGCGCCTGCGCGGGTCGCTACGACGCACTGGTTGAGCGCTGCGAGGCGCGCGGCATGGTCGCCTGCCACGATGCCGCCGAGGTTGTCGCCGCATCCGATATCGTGGTCGCTGCGGTCAAACCGTACATGATCGAGAAGGTATTCGCCCCGCTCAAGGACGCTCTTGCCAAAAAGGTCGTTCTGTCGGTTGCCTGGACCTGGGACAGTGCCAAGTGGGAGCAGGTCCTGCCGGGCGTCGCGCATATCTCGACGGTGCCCAACACGCCGGTTTCGGTGGGCGAGGGCGTCATCGCCTGCGAGAAGGCTTCGACGCTTAACGACGAGCAGCGTGCTGTGGTGCTCGACCTGCTCGGTAAGCTTGGCGCTGTCGTCGAGCTCGACACAAGCCTGCTGTTTGTGGGCGGCACGGTGGGTGGTTGCGCTCCGGCGTTTGTCGCCATGGCAATCGAGGCCCTGGGCGATGCGGCGGTCAAGCACGGTATCCCGCGTGCGGATGCTTATCGCATTGTGAGCCAGATGGTGCTGGGTACGGCAAAGCTGCAGCTTGCAACTGGCCAGCATCCTGCGGCGATGAAGGATGCCGTATGCTCGCCCGGTGGTGCCACCATCAAGGGCGTCGTTGCGCTCGAGGACGCCGGCATGCGCAGCGCCCTGGTCAAGGCAATCGACGCAACCCTCCAGTAAAACCGACCAAAAAAGGGACAGGTTTATGTTGGCAGGTTTTTCCTGCGGTTTTGTCCTTTTAGCGAAAAGTGCCCCGCAACTGGCTCAATTCCAGTTGCGGGGCACTTGCGTTTGCCCAGATAAAACCGACCAAAATAAACCTGTCCCTTTTTGGCAGGTTAGTCCCAGAAGCTGTCTTCTTTGTCCTCGGACTTGGGGCCGCGGTCGACATACATCTTATGGGTGCGCTTCTCCATTACAAAGGCAATAATCGCAAACAGCAGGATGCCGCCGGCGAAAAGGATGGCAAAACCGGTGCGGGTGCCAAACAAAAAGGAAAAAACTGGGTCCATTGGGTGCCTTCTTGCGTAGTTGAGTTGGGTCGTAAACGCTCATAAGTATATACTTGCCCATACATGTACAAGGTTGCAACCTAAATGGAATGTATATCGCCGGAGGATCTAATGCTTGATATCAAGTTTGTTCGCGAGAACCCCGATGCCATCGATGTCGCCATGGCTAACCGCCAGACGTCTTGGGATCGCGAGAAGTTCTTTGAGCTCGACGACGAGCGTCGTGCCGTCATCACCGAGGTCGAGGAACTTCAAGCCACGCGCAATGCCGAGTCCAAGAAGATCGGCGCCCTGATGAAGGAGGGCAAGAAGGACGAGGCCGAGGCCGCCAAAGAGGCCGTGCGCGCCGTCAACGAGAAGATTGACGGTCTGGCCGAGCGCCGCACCGCCCTCGAGCAGGAGCAGTACGACTTCATGGCTCACCTGCCCAACATTCCTTGCGAGGCCACGCCGTACGGCAAGGACGAGGACGAGAACATCGAGCGCCGTCGTTGGGGCACCCCGCGCGAGTTCGACTTCGACTTTAAGCCGCACTGGGATCTGGGCACCGACCTCGACATCCTTGACTTCGAGCGCGGCAACAAGCTCTCCGGCAGCCGCTTCACCGTTCTCGGTGGCGCCGGCGCCCGTCTTGAGCGCGCCCTCATCAACTTCTTCCTCGATACGCACACCAGCCGTGGTTTTAAGGAGTGGTGGCCGCCCATCGTCGTCAAGCGTCAGACCATGTTCGGCACGGGCCAGCTGCCCAAGTTCGAGGACGACGCCTATCACGTCTCGGGCGACAACTTCCTGATCCCCACCGCCGAGGTCGTGCTCACCAACCTGCACGCCGGTGAGGTCCTCGACGCCGATACCCTGCCGCGCCGCTACACCGCCTTCACCCCCTGCTTCCGCGAGGAGGCCGGCTCCGCTGGTCGCGATACCCGCGGCATCATTCGCCAGCACGAGTTCGACAAGGTCGAGATGGTCAAGTTTGCCAAGCCGGAGGAGTCCGACGAGGAGCTCGAGAGCATGACCGCCGAGGCCGAGTTCCTGCTGCAGCAGCTGGGTCTTCCGTATCGCGTGATTAGCCTGTGCACCGGCGACCTGGGCTTCTCTGCCCGTCAGACCTACGACGTCGAGGTCTGGCTGCCGAGCTACAACGCCTACAAGGAGATCAGCTCCTGCTCCAACTGCGGTGACTTCCAGGCCCGTCGCGCCAACATCAAGTATCGCGACCCCGAGAACTTCAAGGGTTCGCGCTATCTGCACACCCTCAACGGTTCCGGTCTGCCGGCTGGCCGTACCATGGCAGCCATTCTGGAGAACTACCAGAACGCTGACGGCACCATCACGATCCCCGAGGTTCTGCGCCCCTACATGGGCGGCCTCGAGAAGATCGAGCCGGTCGCGTAGATTGGCTGCATAAGCGATTTGCTAGGGCACTCCTTTTTGGGGTGCCCTTTTTGTGTGCGGCCATACCATGCTGTGCGGACAGCTCAATAGAAAACACACGAACAACTGTTCTGTATACAGCCATCTACCTGTTATGCTTTTGCTAAATAAGAGCGAGAGAAAGGGGACGCGATGGAGCTGTTTGATGATCGGGTGGTTTTGTTTGAGAGCGACGAGGGCGGGGAGTACCTGCTTGTGACGTGTGAGCCGTCTGGCATGGGTGGCCTGGTGGTTCGACAGACGAGCGAGGGTCCGTTGACCCAATGGTGCTACGAGGAGTCGCCGCATGTGGTTGAGACGTTTGTGGCGCACGAGGGGCTTGTGGCCCTGGAGCATTTCTATGGGGTCCGGACATCTAACCAGGTTGCTCGCATGTTGAGTATCTCGTTTGCCGATTATGATTGTGCCCAGCGGGTGAGATCGCTCCTGAGGGAACTTGATGCTAAGTTTGACGTGATCGAAAAGCCAATCGATCGTACGGGGAACGACGGTATATGCGGAGCAGCATGACAAAACTGCGTTCCACAAAAAAGTTTGAGATTGCGCTTGACTCCAATAAGCTAAAGTGGTTTTATATGTTTTGCGCTGCGGCGTTACCTCAGCTGGATAGAGGGTCTGACTACGAATCAGAACGTCATAGGTTCGAATCCTATACGCCGCACCAATTGAAATTGAAAGCCTCCGGCAACGGGGGCTTTTCTTTTATGCTGCCACCGCATGGATTCGAACCTCGGTCGAGGCGCGGGCGTCAAGAAAACGCGGAGCGTTTTAGCCCGCGGGCGAGCGCGCCGGCAGGCGGGCGAAGCCGGTGCGGATCCGCGCAGCGGATGCGCGGAATCCTATACGCCGCACCAATTGAAATTGAAAGCCTCCGGCAACGGGGGCTTTT
>DXZW01000009.1:5651-122300 GCA_019419455.1 Collinsella sp.
GAGGGTCTGACTACGAATCAGAACGTCATAGGTTCGAATCCTATACGCCGCACCATTTGAGATTAAAGCTCCCGGCAACGGGGGCTTTTCTTTTACGTAAACACCGCATGGATTCGAACCTCGGTCGAGGCGCGGGCGTAAAGCGGACGATTTCCTGTCGACTCGTGTAAGATTCCGAGTAGATGTCGCGACTAATTCGCGACCACTCCTTCTTCAAGCGACCGATCAGGGTGATACTTCGTGGCAGAGCGTCCGACATACAAGCTCAGGTTTCTCGATCCCAAAAAGCGCTTTCCGGCGATGCCCGAGCAGCCTGCGGGACGTTCATATGGCGTGGTCTGGAAACTCTTTGGCGAGGATCAGCATGAATCTTGCTATGTCGTCGAATTCGTTGGCAAAAGCCATGTGTCGCTTTTGGGCTATGTAAGCGTTTCGGGCGAGGTGTACAAGGTGGACCGCCCCGTTAGCGAGACTCCGCTGCCCAACGATCCCGACATGGAACTGGTCCTTGACGAGTCGGACTCCGGTATTGGTGAGATTGTGGTTCGGGGAGCCAACGGCACAATGCGCGCGTGCGCGCGAACCGTCGGCTCTCCCGAAGGCCCCATGCGCGAGCAGTCCGACCACGAGACATGGAATTCGACCCGCTCCCTTCCTTACGGCGAGTTCATGGCATCGATGTTCCTGCGCTACGTGATATTCGCTGACTCCGAAAATGCCATTGCGAGCACGGCGGACGCCGGCGGACTCGACGAGGGTATGCAAAATGTTATCGACAAGATCAAGCTCGTAAAGTTGCCCGAGCCGGTCGAGGTGTTTTTGGGCTTTAACACGGCACCGCTCCCTGATGCTATCGAGACGCTGCTTTACCGCGTTGACCATGCCGAGAATCCGAGCGGTATCGAGCGCTATGCCGCCGCCCTTATGAGTGAAATTGACTTGCCCCGCTTGCGCACCATCGCCGCTAAGTCCGAGATGAGCCTGGCTCGCATCGATCGCTCAAAGCTTTTCTATCTCAATTTTGATCGCAGCCTGCTGGACCAGGACGAGATTGACATGCTGCTTGCCATCGAGTGCCGTCTTAACCGTCTCTCCGGCATCCTTGAGCACATCGGGGCCGGATTGGTCCCTGCGGCATCCTCGCCGAGCCTTGAGGGCTGCGCGCTCTTTGATGCGTGGCATATCGCCAAGACGACCAACGATGTTCCCCGACTGCTCGATACGGCCTCGAGCGATAACCCGTGGGGCAAACCGGGTACGGTGGCTTGCCAGCCGGGCGGTGAGTGGGATGTGCGTACCCGCTTCGCGCGTATTGTCGAGGCGCTTAACGTGGCCACGCGGCTCGACTATACCTATCGGGCAAACGTTGCCGAGGGGATCATGCTCGTTCGGTTTGGGCAGTCTGTCGTTGATGCTATGCCACAACGTGAATACGACGCTCAAGATGACGCCTGGCGCGAGTTGGACGAGGACACGCGCGCGATCTGGGCCGCGGAGCACGATGCGCGCGTGGCGCTCACGCTTGCGGCAGCGTGTTTTGCCGCGGGCACCTGCATCACGCGCTGCTATGTGCAGATTGCTGCTCCCGACAGTGAGCAGGGCGAGTGCGTTGTCGCAACGTATTTCTTTGGGCGCGCGGCCTATCTGGCCGATTGCGTGCCTGTCGCCAAGGATCTTGAGAGCATGGACATGGACGATATGCCGTGCAAGCGTGTGCTTGAGGCATATGAGTCAACCGCTCCGGAGACGATTGAACCTGCGGAGGTTCATGCTCGTCCGCGTGATGACCATCGCACGCTGCCGCCGGCGCTGCGCGATCTGCTGCTTGCCGATACGGCTGACGAGTTGGAGGTCATGGAAGAGGACGACGACCCATACGTGGCCCGTGTTGTTGAATTGCGCGAGCAGGCAATAGTCGACCGTACAGGTGCTTTTGAAGGCTTTTCCCGTCTTGTCGAGGAGTTGGAGGCTAAGTGCGCCGTCGCCGAGCTTTTGGCGACAGGTCCGGTTCAAACGCAGTTTTGCGATAACCAGCTGGTGCGCATGGTGCTACCGGTGTTGGAAGAAGACCGCTCTGTGCGAATCCTTCGTGCGCCCGATGCGCTGTACTTTGCCCAGCACGAGATCTGCAGTTTTTACGCCGAGCAAGAGGACTTTGAACGAGCACTGCCCGAGGTGCGCCATCTTTACGATCTGGCGCGCTCGTCCATGCAGTCGCACTTTGCGCTCATCAACGTGCTCGCGCGTCTGGAGCGCTTTGACGAGATTATCGAGGTGGCGCGCCACGGCCTACGTATTGCCAGCGATCGTTCTGCAATCGGCTACCTGTTCTATCGCTTGGCGTTTGCCTATTGGAATTGCGATCAGCTCGACCTGGCGCTGGCTTGTTACCGTCTGGTGCCGCGAGGCGAGGAGTCGGGCAGCAGCGCGCTGGAAGAAATGCAGAGCCTTATGAACGAGATGGGCGTCAGCGAGCCTCCGACGTTCGAGGAAGCGGTCGAGACCATCCGCAGGGCTGGACTCGAATTGCCGCCCGTGCCCGCGGTGGCCAACCAGCTTGCGGATGCCGCCGTGCAGCTGGTCGATAACGGCTTCTTTTTCCTGGCGCGCGGTTGCATCTTCCAAATGTGGCGTACCATGGGCAACGACGAGCTCGGCTCCCTCAACCGCTCGCTGGGGTAGGCGAAGCTTTCAAGAAGGAAAGGCTGCTAGGCAATTAGAAAATTTCCTCTTGCCCATCCTTGGCTGTTTGGTTACTATAGAACGGCTGTTACGGAGAGCTGACCGAGAGGCCGAAGGTGCTCGCCTGCTAAGCGAGTATGCCCCAAAAGGGCATCTGGGGTTCGAATCCCCAGCTCTCCGCCAGTATGACTTGAAAGAAGGGTCCCATTTGGGGCCCTTTTTTGTGCGGAGAAAGGAGGCTGGGGATTCGAACCCGAGAGGGCACGGGCGTTAAGCAAACGCGAAAGCGTTTGTAGCCCGTGGGCGAAAAGCCGCCAGGCTTTGAAGCCGGAGGGCATGCGCAGCATGCCCGGACATCCCCAGCTCTCCGCCAGTACGAATTTGAAGAAGGGTCCCATTTGGGGCCCTTTTTATTATCAAGAATGGCGGCTGGGGATTCGAACCCTCAAAAAAGGAGGCATCATTTCGGACGCCTCCTTTCAGCGGACTTATTATTCTTGCGCACTACACCTCGGGCGCCTTGGCGACGGTCTCGCTTTCTGCTGTGAGCGGGCGGTTGTCGATGCGACGGCCCAAGCGATCAAGCTTCACAAGGAGCCATTCAATGGGATTCGGCCCTGCGCCTTCCTCGTCGGCAACTAGGTCCATGACGGCGATCTTGGTGCCGTCCTGCTTGAGCGTGACGCTGCCCACCTTGTCGCCCACATGCACCGTGCCCGAAAGATCGTCGTAGCTAACCTTTTCGGTCACCTCGCCGGCAAGGGAAAACACGGTCGCTTGCGCCGTGGGGTCGGCGAGCGTGGCGTCGATCGTCTTATCCGTCCAGTCGGTTTGACCGATGCGCGCCATAAGCGGGTTGCCGTTGGCGGTCTTTTCCTGCGTGTTGGCGATCGCGACCGTCACCTTGTGACCGTAGTACCAATTGGCAAGGGTTGCGGTATCGGTAAAGCGCTGGTCGGTGGTGGTGGAGTTCAAAACGACGGTGTAGATCTCGTCGCCATCGCGGTTGTAGGCGCTCGTGAAGCAATAGCCTGCATCGTCGGTAGTGCCGGTCTTGCCACCGATGTTGCCATCTTGGCCCAGCAAATAGTTATGCGTGTCCATGGAATGCGAATGGTCGGTGCCGTCGGCGCCCGTGACCTCGATCCAGGAATCCTCGCTCGCTACGACCTCGCGGATCGTGTCGTTTTTCATGGCCTCCTGCATCATCAGCGCTACGTCGTGTGCGGTTGAGTACATATCGCCAGCCCACTCATCAAAGTCCAGGCCATGCGGGTTTTCAAAAAGCGTACCGGTGCAGCCGAGCTTCTTAGCGCGCTCGTTCATGGCCTTCACAAATGTGGCCTCGGCGTCTTTGGTCTTAGGGTCGATCTTCTTGCCCACATATTCGGCGAGCACGATGGCGGCGTCGTTGCCCGAGGGAATCATCAGGCCGCGCAGCGCCTGCTCCACGGTAAGCTCGTCGCCTTCGAGCAAGCCGGCGGTCGAATTACCCACGGTGGCCGCGGTGTTGCTTACCGTGACCTTCTCGTCTATCTTGCAATTCTCGACGGTTAGGATTGCGGTCATGACCTTGGTGATCGAGGCGATTTTGACCTGCTCATCGGCGCCGCGCCCATAGTAGACGGTGCCGTCTTTGCCCATGACGAGCGCATTGGTCGCATCGATATCGGGCAGATTATCGGCCGTGATGCCGCGCGCATCGGCGGTTTTGCCGCAGACATTGTCGGTCGTGAGCACTTGGGCGCCGGCGACGGTGGGCACGCCAGCGGCAAGGGCGATAGCGCAGACAAAGCCGGCGGCAAGCTGGGCTGAGCGCTTTGCAAAAGAGGTGAGGGACTTCACAGATTTCGCTTTCGACGGGATGGTCTCTTCTGGAACTAGAGTATATCGTTTGCCGGTGTCGGCGATCATCGCGTGCGTGCGTGGCCCACATCCGCGCCCGAACGGGCACAAGGGTGCTTAAGGCCGACTTAATTACCCACGCTTGTTGTGTGTGGCATGCGCCCCCCTCGGGCATAATGGAGCGCGAGAGGAGCACGCATGAACGAGCGCATTTTGGTAGTTGATGACGAAAAGGCCATCGCCGACTTGGTTGGTATCTACCTTACAAAAGAAGGCTTTGATGTACAGGTCGCCTATAGCGGGGCCGACGCTGCCAAGGCAATCTTGGAGCAGGAGTTCGATCTGGCGCTGCTGGATGTCATGCTGCCCGATATCGATGGGCTTGAGTTGCTGCGTACGATCCGTTCCAGCCATACCTATCCCGTGATCATGCTGACGGCGCGCGATGCCCAGCAAGATAAGATCGAGGGCCTTTCGCTTGGCGCGGACGATTACGTGGTTAAGCCGTTCCGTCCGCTTGAGCTCATCGCGCGCGTGCATGCTCAGCTTCGCCGCTACACCAGCTACGGTAGCCGCGCGCAGGTGGCCGAGTCGCCGACCATCCAGCTCGACGGCCTGGAGATCAACCGCGATGCTCGTTCCGTAATGGTGGACGGTGCGCCGGTGCGCCTCACGCCCATCGAGTATTCCATCTTGCTGTATCTGGCCGAGCATCGCGGCAGTGTGGTGGCCGTGGAGGATCTGTTCCGCGCGGTATGGAACGAGGATTTTATGCCCGGCTCCAACAATACGGTGATGGTGCACATTCGCCACCTGCGCGAAAAGATCGGTGACGACGCTCAAAAGCCGCGCTTTATCAAAAACGTCTGGGGCGTCGGCTACATAATCGAACAACGCCTTTGATGGTGGGGAAGTGGATATGACAAAAGACGATAGGCAGGCATTCGAGGTGCCCAATCGACTCTTTGAATACGTGAGGTCGGTCGTCGACAACCGCGCGCTTGCAACGGTGCTGCTCTTTTTGCTGAGCCTGCTGCTGATTGGCATCGATAACATCGCTGGAATCTTGGCGGTGCTGCTTGTCGGCTTTTTGCTGATCGATCGATTTGAAATCGTACGCCGCTGCGTGGTGATTGGCGGTACCGCGTGGGCCATGACGTTGGCGATTGGCGCCATGGCACTCGGCGGCATCGAAGGGCCGGTGCTGTTCGATGCCGGCTTTGTATTCAACATGCTTGGCTTTGTGCTGGCGCTTGCCGTGTGCGTGCTGTTCTTTTGCGGCCGCGCCCTGTACTACCAGGGCTATGAGCAGGGCGAGCAGCATGCCGATTGTGTGCTGGCCGCTCGTATTCAAGATCGCCTGATCGATCACCCCGACACCTGGGACAACATCGACGGCGACTTCCTGGAGGTCGAGGGCGCACTCAACCGTGTGCGCGATCGCGAGCGCAAGGTGCAACAGGCCTTGCGTGACGAGTCTCATCGCAAGGACGATCTGGTCACGTACTTGGCACATGACCTACGCACCCCGCTTGCCAGTGTGGTGGGCTATCTTTCGCTGCTGCAAGAGGCTCCTGAGCTGCCGGTTGAGCAACGTGCGCACTTTACGGGCGTGGCGCTCGACAAGGCGCACCGGCTCGATGCACTCATCGAAGAGTTCTTCGATATCACGCGCTTTGACTTCCACGATATCGTGCTCACGCGCGGCTATGTTGATCTGGGGTTGCTGCTGGCTCAGGTGGCTGACGAGTTCTATCCCATCCTCAACGAGCAACATAAGGAAGCCCAGGTTGATATTCGCGAGGACCTGACGGTGCTCGTGGATGGCGATAAGATGGCCCGCGTGTTTAACAACATCATGAAAAACGCCGTCGCCTATAGCTATGAGGGCTCGACTATCACGATTGAGGCCAGGCGCCAAGACGATGGCGGCGTGCGCGTGCGCTTTATCAATCAGGGCGATCCTATCCCTGCGGCTAAGCTCAAGGTGATCTTTGAGAAGTTCTATCGCCTGGATGCGGCGCGTGCGACCAATCGCGGTGGTGCCGGTTTGGGCCTTGCTATTGCCAAGGAGATCATCGCGGCACACGGCGGTACCGTTGCATGTGAATCGACGCCCGAACACACGATATTCACCATCGAGCTGCCCGCCGCATAGCTAGCGTGCCCTTACAAACACTTGACAATGTGCTCACGTGCGTATGAGCCGCGATTCCTACTATCGATACTGCTGAATTGATATCGATATGGAGGTGTGCGGTATGACGGCTGCTGCGGCTGTGGAGCCCACGGAGCTTGAAGAACTCATGGAAGCGCAGGCCGAGGCCGCGCATGAGCGCGAGGTTGGGGATGCGACTCGCCCCACGGCAGAGGATCTTGCCGCCTCGCCGACGCGCATCGACGTCGAGGGCCTCGACCTGTTCTATGGCGACCACCATGCGCTCAAGGACGTGAATATCAAGATCCGCGACAAGCAGATCACCTCGTTCATCGGGCCTTCGGGCTGCGGAAAGTCCACGTTGCTGCGCTGCTTTAACCGCATGAACGACGGCATCAAGGATTGCCGCATCGAGGGCAAGATTGCGCTCGATGGTCAAGATATCCTGGGCGATTGCGACATCTGCCGTTTGCGCCAGCGCGTGGGCATGGTGTTCCAACGCCCCAACCCATTTCCCATGAGCATCTACGACAACGTCGCCTACGGTCCTCGCGGTATGGGTGTGCGCGACCGCGCCGTGCTCGATGAGCTGGTCGAGGACTCCCTGCGTCGCGCTGCCCTGTGGGACGAGGTCAAGGACAAGCTCAAAGAGTCGGGCCTGGGTCTTTCGGGTGGACAGCAGCAGCGCCTGTGCATCGCCCGCGCACTTGCCGTGCAGCCCGACATTCTGCTGATGGACGAGCCGACTTCGGCACTCGACCCTGTGTCGACGTTGGTGGTGGAGCAGCTGGCCTGCGAGCTCAAGGAGACCTGCACGCTGGTGGTCGTGACGCACAACATGCAGCAGGCCGCGCGTATTTCCGATTCGGTTGCGTTCTTTTTGCTGGGTGAGCTGGTGGAGCACGCGCCCACCGCGCAACTCTTTAAGAATCCGTCCGATCCGCGCACCGCGGATTATTTGACGGGGCGTTTTGGCTGACGCTGTCTTTTACAGGTGCCTTTAGGGTTAAGATGCGGTCATATCGGCCGCAAAGGGGTTCAACATGATCTATTACGTCGAGGACGATGACAACATCAGGGATTTGACAGTCTACGCGCTGCGCAAGCAGGGAATCGAGGCCGAGGGCTTTTCGTGTGATGGCGAGTTTAAAGCTGCCGTGGCGCGACGGGTGCCCGATGCTGTGCTGCTCGATATCATGCTGCCCGACACCGATGGCTTGGCGATTATGCGTCGCCTGCGTGCCGATCGCCTGACGGCGACGGTGCCCATCATGATGCTTACCGCCAAAGACACCGAACTCGACAAGGTGATGGCGCTCGATGGCGGTGCCGACGATTACCTGACTAAGCCGTTTTCGCTCATGGAGCTTGCGAGCCGCTGCCGCGCACTGCTGCGTCGCGGCGGCATGGTCAAGCAGGCGAGCGATGTGCTCAGCGTGGGCGACATCGTGCTTTCGCCTAGCCATCGCGAGGTGACCGTTGCCGGCGAGCCGCTTAAGCTCACCCTGCGCGAGTTCGACCTGCTCGAGTACCTCATGCGCAAGCCCGGCGTGGTCTTTACCCGCGAGTCGTTGCTGCAGAGCGTGTGGGGCTGGGACTTCGACGGCGGTTCGCGCACCGTTGACGTGCACGTGCAGACGCTTCGCCAAAAACTGGGCGAGCATGCCAGCGCCATCGAGACCGTGCGCGGCGTGGGTTATCGCCTGGCCGAGCCTTCTGCCGGTGATGGTGCCGAAGGCGACGACACCGCGGCCACCGCATCGGAGGAGTAACCCGTGGTCTTCGCCCCCCAGGGAAAACATACGCTGTCGCACCGCGTTTTTGTGACGATCTTTGTCTGCGCCATGGCGGTTATCGTGGCGTTTACGGTGCTGGGTGCGTTCTTTGTGCAAAACACTTTGGCGGATGCCACGAGTGCCAATCTGGCGCAGGAAACCGAGCTCATTGCTGCCGCCCTCGACGAGCAGCAGGAGCCCATTCCGTTCTTGCGAAGCCTCGATCGCGAGGATCTTCGTATCACGCTGATCAATAAGGACGGATCTGTTGCCTACGACAACGAGGCGTCGCCTTCCACACTGCCCAACCATGGCGATCGCCCCGAGGTCATCGAGGCCTTTGAGAGTGGTTCGGGTTCCGCGGAGCGCGCAAGCTCTACACTCGACGAGATTATGCTGTATCGCGCCGTCACCCTTGATAACGGCCAGGTCGTTCGCTTGGCGCAGGCCCAGCCTGGCGTTGCGGCGATTTTGCTGTCGATGCTGGCGCCGATGCTGCTTATCGCAGCAGCGGGTGCAGTACTCTCGTTTTTTATGGCGCGCCGTGAGTCCCGTGCCATCATCGCGCCGTTGCAAGAGGTGGATTTGGATCACCCACGCCGTAGCTATGAGCACGCCTATGCCGAGATGGTCCCCATGCTTGAGCGCATCGAGTCGCAGCGCCAGGAACTCAAGCGCCAAATGGCGGTGCTAGCGGACAACGACCGTATGCGCCGCGAGTTCACGGCGAATATCACCCATGAGCTCAAGACGCCGCTTACGGCGATTTCGGGCTATGCCGAGCTCATCGCAAATGGCATGGTCGAGGGCGAGGACGACCTGCGCAACTTTGGCGGTCGCATCTATCGTGAGGCGGGCCGCTTGGCAGCGCTTGTCAACGACATCCTTACGCTGTCTAACTTGGACGAGGCCGAACGTGCAACTGAAGGCGAGGCAGTGCCCATTGGGTCCACGGAGCCTATTGAGCTCTCGCGTGCGATCTACGCGGTTGAGCAGCGTCTTGAACAGGTCGCCCGTCAGGTGAATGTGACGATAAGTCATGAGACCAAGCCTGTGGTCATCGAAGGCGTGTCGCGCTTGGTCGACGAGCTCATCTATAATCTGGCAAGCAACGCCATCCGCTACAATCGGCCCGGCGGTACGGTTACGCTGCAGTGCGGCACCAACGACAAAGGCCATCCGTTCCTCGCTGTCGCCGACACGGGAATCGGTATCGCGCCTGAAGAACAGGGCAAGGTATTTGAGCGGTTCTATCGCGTGGACAAGAGTAGGTCCAAGGCACGCGGCGGAACCGGCCTGGGGCTTGCCATTGTCAAGCATGCGGCCCTGTATCATCACGCCACGCTCGATCTATCGAGCGAGTTGGGCGTGGGAACCACCATTACGGTGGCGTTTCCCATACAGCAGGACGAGCCATTCGCATAGCGATACAACATAGATAATGATGTAGACGCCGCATTTGACTTTCGGGTGCGGCGTTGTTGTGCAATTTTACGATTGCTTCCGACATTTTTACAGGAGAGCCTGTTTCTTATGTATAGAGTTTGGTCTCGGTAAAAAGATGCGATAACATACGGACAGTTTTGTCAATCCGAACTGGGGAAATGAAAGGCAAGCTGCATGACCCTTCTCGAACTGTTCCAGCTGCTGAAGAAGCACCTCAAGCTGGTCATCACCCTTCCGGTGGTCTGCGCGATCGCCATGGGCATCGTGTCCTTCGTTGCGATGGACAACACCTATACCGCGACGACGAGCATGTACATTCTCGCCAAGACCGACGATAGCGGTCAGATGAGCTACAACGATCTCTCGGCGAGCCAGATGCTTTCCAACGATATCGCCACGCTGCTGGATAGCGATAGCGTTAAGAGCGGCGCCGCCAAAGAACTGGGCCTCACCGATTTGGATGACTACAAGGTGTCTGTTTCCTCCGAGACCACCACGCGTGTCATTACGCTTTCGGTTACCGGCACCGATGCCAAGGAGACGGCTGAGGTCGCAAAGGCCATTGCCAGCTCGGTGAGTACGGTCGCTCAGAACGTCGGCGCTGCCCAGAGCATCAACGTTATCGACGAGGCTAAGACCCCCGAAGCCCCCAGCGGCCCCAAGCGCACGCTGTATATTGCCGTCGCGTTCCTCGCCGGTATCTTTATCGCAGTTGCCTATGTCGTTTTGGCAGACATGCTCAATACCCGCATCCGCGGTGCCGAAGAGGCAGAAGAGCTCCTGGGTATTCCCGTTGTTGGCCGAATTCCGGCTATGAAAGGTGGTAAATAGGCATGGCTAAGGCAAAGAACACCGATAAGCTCGTTGTGCAGAATGCCGCCAAGACCCTTCTGGCCAACATCCGCTTTGCGAGCGTGGACGACCCCATTCGCACCATCACCGTTACCTCCTCGATTCCCAACGAGGGCAAGTCTACGGTTTCCATTAATCTTGCTCAGGCAATCGCCACGAGCGGCAAGAGTGTCCTGCTGGTCGAGGCTGATATGCGTCGCAGGTCCCTTGCCGATATGCTCGGCGTCCGCTCCCGCGG
Organism: Collinsella sp.; assembly: GCA_019419455.1. Taxonomy (GTDB): domain Bacteria; phylum Actinomycetota; class Coriobacteriia; order Coriobacteriales; family Coriobacteriaceae; genus Collinsella. Next base: position 16,648 of record DXZW01000009.1, read on the forward strand.
CGGACTCTATGCAGTCCTGTCCGAGCAGGTTTCTATCGACCAGGCGATTGTCGAGACAGGTCAGAAGAATTTCTACTTCCTCGATGCCGAGCCGCATATTCCCAATCCTGCCGACATCATCGTCTCCCATCGCTTTGCCAAGCTGGTCAAGGCACTGTCTGCTAAGTTCCAGTACGTCATCTTCGATGCTCCTCCGGTCGGCACCTTCATCGATGCTGCCGAGATTGCCAGCCTGACCGACGGCGCGCTGTTCGTGGTGCGCGAGGACTTTACCAAGCGCGAAGAGGCGCTCAACGCTATCGCCCAGCTTAAGAAGTCCGAGAAGGTCAAGCTCATCGGTACCGTCATGAATTACTGTGAGACCGAGACCAGCGAGTACTACTATTCTTACTACACCAAGGACGGTAAGAAGGTTAAGAAGGGCTCCGACGATCAGGGCACTTCCAAAAAGGGCATCTTCACCAACCGAGCAAACGTTTAGTTGATTAAGGCTGACCTATGCGTGACATTCATTGCCATATCTTGCCGGGTGTAGACGACGGCGCCGCCGATCTCGAAGAGAGCTTGGCGATGCTCGAGGCTGCCAAGCGGGCCGGTGTAACCAGAATCGTTTGCACTCCTCACTGCCGTGATCCCTATTTTGATTACGACAAGATGTGGGATGCCTTTGAGCTGCTGCGCGATAACGCTGACGGTTTTCCGCTCCAGATGGGCTTCGAGGTCAACCATCGAAAGCTCGTTGAGCTTGGTATCGATGCCGCGGATCACTTGCATTTCGATGGGACCAACGAGTTTCTGCTCGAGCTTTCGACGCATGCCGATGCGTATGCGTTTAGAGAGTACGAGAACACGATTTACGATTTGCAGTGCCGTGGCTACCAGGTGATCATCGCTCATCCTGAGCGCTATCGTGCGGTTCAAAAGGATGTAAGCGTGGCGGAGCGCCTGGTCGATATGGGCTGCAAGCTGCAGGCTTCGGCGGACTTTATTGCCGGCGGTCGCTTTGGTCGCGAGAAAAAGCCGGCACAGCGCCTGTTCGATCAGAACCTGTACAGCTTCATCGCGAGCGATGCCCATAACGTGGGTCATTACGACTGCCTGGCGAAGGCTCGCGCGAAGTTTAGCGTGCGCGGAGCTCATTTTCGCTAAAATCTGTCCCTAACGTTCGCATTGAATGAAAGGGCAGCCATGGATATCCAGCTTAAGACGGGATGCTTTGATGACGCGGCGTTGGTGCGCCGCGTCGTTTTTATGGACGAGCAGGGCTACGAGAACGAGTTTGACGCTATCGACGAGGATCCGAACTGCATTCATGTGACGCTCTATGTAGACGGCGAGCTTGCCGGTTGCTCGCGCGTGTTTCCCGAAGAGCTTGAGCGTGCGGCTGACGCGGAGGCTCCGGTGTCGCCGGCGTGCGACTTGGACGAAGGCGTCGCGGCGGGGGAGACCTACATTATGGGGCGCGTGGCTGTGCTGCCGAGCATGCGCCGTCGCGGTCTGGCGAGCAAGATTGTCGAGGCCAGTGATACGCGCGCGCGTGATGCCGGCGCCAAGCTCATTAAGCTGCATGCGCAGGAATACGTGCTGCCGCTTTATGCCAAGGCGGGCTACACGCAGATTGCCCCGGTGGACTACGAAGACGAGGGCCAGCCCCATGCTTGGATGGCCAAGCGCGTAGATGGCAGATAGGGACGTTCCTTTCCTGCCGGCAGTCGGGGACACTCCTTGGCAATTGGCGTATCAGAGCGTTTGGACATACAGTTTTTCGATTCCGTATGTATATATGCGCGCTAATGGGTTATAAAATCTAAGTCTGGACATAGCAGGTCTGCGATGCGGCTCGGGCAACCGGGCCGTTTTTGCGGACGGGGGTAGCGCGAAAGGACTGCACATGCGTCAATTTAAGACCGAGAGCAAAAAACTGCTCGACCTCATGATCAACTCCATCTACACCAATAAGGAAATCTTCCTGCGCGAGCTTATCTCTAATGCGAGCGACGCCGTCGACAAGCTCAACTTTAAGAGCCTGCAGGACCCGAGTGTCAAACTCGACCAGGGCGACCTGGCTATTCGCGTCTCTTTTGATAAAGACGCCCGCACCATTACCATCTCGGATAACGGCATTGGCATGACCGCCGAGGAGCTCGAGCGCAATCTGGGCACCATCGCCCATTCCGGCTCCGAGGAGTTTAAGACCGAGAACGCCGAGCAACAGGGCTCCGATGTCGACATCATCGGCCAGTTTGGCGTGGGCTTCTACTCCGCCTTTATGGTCGCCAGCCACGTAAAGGTCGTCAGCCGCGCTTATGGCGAGGACACCGCTCACGTGTGGGAGTCTGATGGTCTTGAGGGTTACACCATCGAAGACGGCGAGCGCGCCGAGCACGGCACCGATGTCATCCTGACGCTGCGCGAGAACGAGAAGCTCGACGCCGACGGCGAGGCCGAGACCTACGATCGCTTCCTGACCGAGTGGGGCCTCAAGAGCCTGATTCAGCAGTACAGCAACTATGTGCGCTACCCGATTCAGATGATGGTGAGCAAGAGCCGCCAGAAACCCAAGCCCGAGGACGCCGGCGACGACTACAAGCCCGAGTACGAGGACTACCAGGAGCTCGAGACCATCAACTCCATGACGCCGATCTGGAAAAAGCGCAGCTCCGACGTTGAGCAGAAGGATTACAACGAGTTCTACAAGTCCACGTTCCACGACTTTGACGATCCCGCGCGCACTATCAGCTTCCATGCCGAGGGTACGCTTGAGTACGATGCGCTGCTGTTTGTGCCGGGTCGCGCCCCGTTCGATCTGTACAGCAAGGACTACGAGAAGGGCCTGGCGCTCTACAGTTCCAACGTGCTGATTATGGAGAAGTGCGACGACCTGCTGCCCGACTACTACAACTTTGTGCGCGGTGTCGTGGACTCTGCCGACGTGACGCTCAACATCTCGCGTGAGACGCTGCAACAGAACCGTCAGCTCAAGGCCATTGCCAAGCGTGTCGAGAAGAAGATCACTGCCGATCTTGAGGACATGCGCGACAACGACCGCGAGGCATACGAGAAGTTCTTTGAGAACTTTGGTCGCGGTCTGAAGTACGGCATCTACTCGAGTTACGGCATGAAGGCCGACGAGCTCGCCGACCTGCTGCTGTTCTGGTCTGCCAAGGAGCAGAAGATGATCACCCTGGCCGAGTATGCCAAGGGCATGCCCGAGGATCAGAAGGCCATCTACTACGCCGCCGGCGACTCGCGTGAGCGCTTGGCCAAGATGCCCGTGGTAAAGGGCGTGCTCGAGCGCGGCTATGACGTGCTGTTGCTGACGCAGGATGTGGATGAGTTCACGTTCCAGGCTATGCGTGAGTACGTGGCCGCCGATATGCCCAAGATCTACGAGGACGACGCCGCCCGCGAGGCTGCCGAAAAGGCCGTTGCCGACGGTGCCGAGCCCGAGGTCGAGGATCGTCACCTGGAGCTCAAGAACGTTGCGACTGGCGATCTTGATCTGGCGACCGAGGACGAGAAGAAGGAGGCCGAGGACGCCACCAAGGAAAACGAGGACCTCTTTAGCGCTATGAAGGAGGCGCTCGGTGACAAGGTCGAGAAAGTTGCCGTCTCCGCGCGCCTGACCGATGCCCCCGCTTGCATCACCACCGAGGGTCCGCTTTCGCTCGAGATGGAGAAGGTGCTCCAGAAGGGGCCCGAGGGCGCGCCCGACGGCATGCCCAAGAGCCAGCGCGTGCTCGAGCTCAACGCCAAGCACCCGGTCTTTGACAAGCTTGTCGCTGCCCAGAAGGCAGGTGACGCCGACAAGATCAAGCAGTACTCCGGCCTGCTCTACGATCAGGCCCTGCTGGTCGAGGGTATCCTCCCCGAGGACCCCGTTGCCTTCGCGGCGGCTGTTTGCAACTTGATGTAGTTAAGTAGTTACGCCTTTGGGTCCGCCGTTCTAACGAACCTATTGGTTCCGTCGTTCTAACGAACGACGGACCGGTCGACGCTGCAAACGCCCCTAAGCGGCAATCTGACGTTCAATCGTCGGTCGCGTACCAAAGTACGCTTCCCTCCTCTTTCACGTCACCTTGCTCGCTCAGGGGCGTTTTCGCTGACTTATGCTCAACCTGCGACGCTTTCGTGGCCCTAAGTAGTCATCGGGGACGTTCTTGTTTGACTAGTCGTTTAAGAACGTTCCCAATGACTATTCGGATTGCTAATTTGTGCGGGCTGTGGTTTTGTGACCTGCTGAAATTAAAGATACTGTACAACTGTACACTAACTCATCTTCGTAGTATATTGCTACCCGCAAAACTCAGCACCATTGTGCCGCGAGGCACTAAAGCGCCTACGTACAATGGTTGTCGATAGTACGATTCGATTCAACGACAGGATGGATGGTCCAAGCGTGAGTCTCGGCAGCAAACTATCCAACGCAAAGGTCTCCTTTGCGATATTCAAGCGCGACATTAAGCGACTGCTTGTGAACCCCGTCGCCTTGGTGGTTACCCTGGGCGTGTGCGTTATCCCCTCGCTGTATGCCTGGTACAACATCGTGGCAAACTGGGATCCGTACGGAAACACCCAAGGTATCAAGATTGCCATCGCCAACAACGATCAGGGCACTCAGAATGACTTGGTGGGCGAGCTCAACGCGGGCGACCAGGTCGTCGATCAGCTCAAGGAGAACGATCAGCTGGGCTGGACCTTCGTCGATTCGGCCGCCGATGCCAAAGAGGGCGTCGAGAGTGGTGAGTACTATGCGGCCATCGTAATCCCCAAGAACTTCTCCGACAATCTTGTTTCGATGCTCGATGGCAATTACCATCAGCCGAAGCTCACCTATTACGTCAACGAGAAGAAGAGCGCTATTGCGCCCAAGGTCACCGACACTGGTGCCAATACCATCGAGGAGCAGATCAACTCGGAGTTTGTCTCCACGGTGGGCGAGACCGTCGCGGGCATTGCCAAAGATGCTGGCATCGACCTTAAAGACAAGGCGAACCAGACCCGGGATTCGCTGGCGGGCTCGGTGTCCGAGGCGTCTGATACCCTGGGCGAAGTACGCGATTCCATCGGCGACATGAACACCGCCATCGACAAGACGAGCAGCTCGATTGCTTCGGCCGATGCTGCGCTGGCGGGCCTGCAGGGGCAGGCGCCCTCTCTAACGCAGGCGATCTCCCAGGGCAACGACCTGCTGGGCGAGGCTCGCGCCACGGCGGGCAACTCTATCACCTCGCTCTCCAAGGCACTCTCGGAAGGTAGCCTTGCACTCACCAAGACGTCAGCCTCCGCGAACGCTGCGATTGGCAAGCTAACGGGTACGGTCACATCTACGACCACCCGCATCGACAACTCGCTCGAGTCTCTCCAGGCGACGATCGATCACAATAAGGCCGTTATCGGGCACTTGGAGATTCTCGTTAATGACACGTCGACAGGTTCCGAGGAAATTGACGCGCGCATTGTATCGACCATCGATTCGCTTCGCGAGCAAAACCAGAAGCTGCAGAGCATCAAGGATGGCCTTTCTGCACAGTCGAGCGCCATGGCAAACGACGCTACGGCAATCTCGAACGCGAGCAACGCACTCAACGCGGCAATTCAGACCGGTACGGCTAACCTCGGTCAGGCTCAGACCGATCTGGGTCAGAACGCACTTCCGAAGGCTTCGAGCGCGCTTGACTCCTTTGCCGCCGTTTCGGGCGATTTGACCGGCATTGTGTCGGGTATGACCCCCACGATAGCGAGCGCGCGCGGCACGCTAGCGCAGCTCGACGCCACGCTCAAGCAGGCAAAGACCACGCTATCCCAAACCGACGCCTCCCTTGCCAAGGTTCAGGACAAGCTCGCGACCGCCGCCAATGACATTGCGGCGCTGCAGACCTCTGAGTCTATGGGCGAGTTAGCCGACCTCATGGACGTCGACGTCAATGACGTGGCAGATTTCATGGCATCTCCGGTTGAGCTGACGTCCAAGTCAATCTATCCGGTCAAGAGCTTTGGCTCGGGCATCGCGCCCTTCTACACCAATCTGGCGCTGTGGGTGGGCGGCTATGTGCTCATCGCTATCTATAAACTCGAGGTCGACCGCGAGGGCATCGGTAGCTTTACGGCGCGTCAGGGCTACTTTGGCCGCTGGCTGCTGCTGGTGATCCTGGGCGCGTTCCAGGCCATTATCGTTACGGTGGGAGATTTGGTCATTGGCGTACAGTGCGTTAACCCGCTGCTGTTCGTGCTGGGCGGCATCGCGATTTCATTCACCTACGTCAATATCATCTATGCGCTGTCCACCACGTTTAAGCATATCGGTAAAGCCATTGGCGTCATCCTCGTCATTGTGCAGATCCCCGGCTCGTCGGGCATGTATCCCATCGAGATGATGCCCGGCTTCTTCCAATGGCTGCATCCGCTGCTGCCCTTCACTTATGGCATCAACCTGCTGCGCGAGACCGTCGGTGGCATGTATTCGTTCAACTACCTGTTCAACCTGTGCGTCCTGGGCGTGTTCCTTGCCATCGCGCTCTTTATCGGTCTGCAGCTGCGCCCGTTGCTGCTCAACCTCAATCTGCTCTTTGATAAGCAGCTTTCCACGACGGGCCTAATGATCTGCGAGTCCAACGACCTACCGCGCCAGCGCTATTCGCTGCGCACGGCCATGCGCGTCATGCTCGATTCGGATTCGTACCGTCGCGAGCTGCTCGATCATGCCGTGGCGTTTGAGCATCGCTACCCGTACTACATCAAGGGCGGTTTTGCCGCCGTGGTAGGCGTGCAGGTTCTGCTCTTTGTGCTTTCGACGGTGCTCGATATCGACAATAACGGCAAGATCATCCTGCTCGTTATCTGGATCATTTCGGTTATCGCCATCTGCGGCTGGCTCATCAACATCGAATACATCCGTGCGAGCCTCAATACCCAGATGCGTATCTCGGCGCTTTCGGACGAGGACCTTCGCCGCGAGATGCGCGAGCACACGGCGGCGATCCCTGCCGCCCGTCGCATGTTTGGTCTCAACGCCAGCGAGCGTGGCGCCAAGGGAGGCGAACAGCCTACGAGCCGTCTGCCGCATATCGGTGCGCATCGTAAGGCTCAAGATGCCGACGGCGCTGACAACGTAAACGGAAACGACGGGGACACCACCCCGCTTGGCAAGCACTCTAAAGGAGGTGAGGCATAAATGAAAAACATCCTGCACCTGTTTAAGCGCGATGTCCAAAACGTGTCTCGCTCCGTGATCGGCATGGTCGTCGTGATGGGCCTGATCATCGTGCCATGTCTCTATGCATGGTTTAACATCGCCGGAAGCTGGGATCCCTACGGCAATACCGGCAACCTTAAGATTGCAGTGGTCAACACCGATGAGGGTTACGAGAGCGATCTGATTCCCGTCGAGGTCAACGTGGGCGAAAACGTAACCGCCACCCTGCGCGGCAACGAGAACTTCGACTGGGTCGTCCTCAACGACCGCGATAAGGCGATTGAGGGCGTTAAGTCGGGCGCGTACTACGCTGCCGTCGTTATCCCTAAAACGTTTAGCGCCGACATGATGACGCTTTTCTCGACCGAGGTGAAGCACGCCGATATCGAGTTCTATGAGAACCAGAAGGCCAACGCCATCGCACAGATCGTGACTGAAAAGGGTTCGAGCGCCGTCCAGAGTCAGGTCAACGAGACCTTTACCAAGACCATCACGACCATCGGTCTTAAAACCGTGTCCAGCCTGCTCGACTACATGAGCACCGACCAAGTGAGCAACTTTATCGCCAACCTGTCCTCGACGCTGGGCGATTCGGTCCAGGACCTGCAGGACGTTCAGGCCAGCGCGACGTCGCTGGCGGGCATTTTGAGTTCCACGTCCGATTCGCTGACGTCGGCGGGCGGTATGCTCAAGCAGACGGGCACGGTCGATGAGTCGACTAAGCAGCTGATGGAGCATGCCAAGAGCGGTATGAGCGATTCCAAGGAAGCGCTGAAGGACGCCAACGACGCCATCAACGCCGCGATTGACGGAAGCGCGGGCTCGTTTGACAATGTGTCCGCCGAGCTTGCGAAGGCATTCGATGCCGCGAATCAACATGTGGACCTTACGGTGTCCCAGCTCAACGATGCCGCGGCGGCGCTCAACACGCGTGCCGACGATATCGACGCCACTGCTGACCAGCTCCGCAGCTTTGCCGATCAGTTGACTGACGAAAAGCTCCAGGACAGCCTCAAGTCTGTGGCAACATCGCTGAGCAGAATCGCAGTGGAGTATCGCAATAACGCCAAGGACCTGACGGCAACCGCAAAGTCCCTTTCTGACGGCATGGCAGAAGTTAACAAGTCGCGTGCCGAGGTCGATCAGGCAATCGCGGATGCCAAGGCTGGTATCTCGGGCGCCAAGTCCGACTACGATTCCACGTTCTCGGTTAAGGCCAAGGAGCTCAAGAAGACCATTTCGGGCGTTTTGGATTCGCTGAACAGCATCTCGGGCGACCTGGATAGCGCCGTAGACGGCTTGACCGACGCATCTGGTTCGCTGGCAAAGGGTCTCTCTAAGGCCGCAAGGCTGGTCAACAAGGCTTCCGATCAGCTGGGCGAGGCGTCGGACAAGATCAGCGCCTTTAAGGACGACCTCGACGGTGCCCTTATGTCGGACGATCTGGCCACGATCAAGACAATGATCGGCAACGATCCCGAGGGTCTGGCCGTGTCGCTTTCCGGTCCCGTCGCGCTCGACCGCAAACCGGTCTATCCGATCCGCAACTACGGTTCGGCCATGGCACCGTTCTACACGATTCTGTCGCTTTGGGTCGGCTCGATTGTACTGGCGGCCATGATGAAGGTGTCGGTTGACGATGAGCTCATCAACGAGCTTATCCCCGTGCGCCTGCACGAGATCTACCTGGGCCGTTACCTGTTCTTTGGCGGTCTGGCGCTGCTGCAGGCAACGCTCGTGTGCGCGGGCGACATCCTGTTCTTTGGCATCCAGTGCGACAACCCGCTGCAATTTGTGCTGGCGGGCTGGATCGCGAGTCTCGTGTTCTCCAATATCGTCTACACGCTTACGGTGTCGTTTGGCGATATCGGTAAGGCACTCGCCGTCGTGTTGCTGGTCATGCAGGTCGGCGGTTCGGGCGGCACGTTCCCCATCGAGATGACCGGCCCCGTGTTCCAGGCGATCTACCCGTTCCTGCCGTTTACCCACGGCATCAACGCCATGCATGCCGCCATGGCCGGCGCCTACCATATGGAGTACTGGATTGAGTTGGGTATCTTGGCGAGTTACCTGATTCCGTCGCTGGCCCTTGGCGTCGTCTTCCGCCGCCCGGTCATCAAAGCCAACGACTGGATCATCGAAAAGCTTGAAAGCACGAAGCTTATTTAGTTACGCGGTTTTACCAAACCGCGTAACGGCTCGACGCTGCAAACGTCCCTAAGCGGCAATCTGACGTTCAATTTCAAGGGCGCGACCAGAAGGTCAGCGCCCTTCCATTTCACGTCACCTTGCTCGCTTAGGGGCGTTTTCGCTGACGTTGCCGGAACATCGAGGTTTTCTGTACCGACGCTTTAGCGTAGTGAATTGCGTGGGTTACTTGGTTGTTGCTACAGTAGCGGGGCGTACCGGGGGTCCGGTGCGCCCCGTTTTTATTTGACCATGAGGCGGCATGCGGTCACGCGCGTGCGGACACCACGCCCAGATTGAGCGCGAGGATGTTCCATGGCCCAATACGCTGCCAACGAAATCGAAAACATGCCCGATAGCCCTGTAGCCCGTGAGGATTTGGGCGCGGGTGGTATTCCCCGGGGTGCCGGCGCACGCTCGCCGTTGTTCTGGAAAGTTCTACTGCTTTCGGTGGCGATTATCTGGGGCTACTCCTTTACCACTATGAAGGACGCACTCGACACCATTCCGGTGTTCGAGCTGGTCTACGTTCGCTTTCTCCCGGCTTCGCTGGTTATGTTCGCCATCTTCCGCAAACGCATCATCGCACACTTTAATGTTCGCAACCTTATCGTCGGGCTTGGTATGGGCGCACTTATGTGGGGCGCGTACGGTTTGCAGACGATTGGCCTGGCACAGACCACGGCGGGCAAGAGCGCGTTTTTGACGGGTACCTATTGCATCCTCGTGCCGTTTGCGAGCTATGTTCTGAGCGGAGAAAGGCTTACCCGTTACAACTTGGGCGCTGCATTGCTGTGCCTGGCGGGCATTGGCCTGGTGGCACTCGATAGCGTCGAGTTCAATGCTGGAGATGCCATCACGCTGGGCGGCGCGGTCTTCTTTGCTATCCAGATGGCGGTGACCGCCAAGTATGGCCGCAAGATGGATATCAACGTCATCACGTTTTGGATGTTTGTGGGCAATGGCGTTTTGAGCTTAATCACGTCGCTACTATTCGAGACTCAGGCGCCTCTGTCCGTGTGGACGCCGAGTTTTATCGGCGTGATGGTCTTCCTCTCGGTGGGCTGCACGTGCGTGGCACTGCTCGTCCAAAACGTCGGTCTGGCGCACGTCCCGGCCTCGACGGGCTCGCTGCTTCTTTCGATGGAGTCGCCCTCGGGTGTGCTGTTCTCGGTGTTGTTGATGGGGGAGGCGCTCACCTCGCGCCTGCTTTCCGGCTTTGCGCTCATCTTTTTGTCGATTATCTTGAGCGAGACGCATTTCGATTTCTTGCGCCGAAAATCACACCCGCATTTGTAAACAACTTGTTGCGCCGCCCTCCCGGGGCGGCATTTTTTATGTCATGCCCTTACAGTTGTACCTTGCACTTTACGCTGTCAAAGTGCGTGCTGCAAAAACGTTACTGGAGGGCATCTATGGCATCAGCTCTGTCCGATCTTCAACCGCAACCAGCGCCTCAGGCTACCGCAGCGGCGCAGACCGCTATCGGCGATGGTCTGGTCAAAGAAGCCCAGGCATTTGCCGGTGAGCTTGCCGCATGGCGCCACGATCTCCATCAGACGCCCGAGCTCGGTAACAATCTTCCGCAGACGTCTGCCTATATCCAGGCACGTCTGGACGAGATGGACATTCCCCATACCACGCTTGTCGACGGCTCCTGTGTTGTTGGCCTGATCGGTGCCGGTGCGGCCGCGGCTGCTCAGGGCAATGGTACGTGCGCGGACGAGCAAACCGGTACGGTTATCATGCTTCGCGGCGACATGGATGCCCTGCCCGTTGTCGAGGAATCGGGCGAGCCTTTCGCTTCCACCAACGGGTGCATGCACGCTTGTGGCCACGATATGCATGCGACGGCGCTGCTCGGCGCGGCCCGTTTGCTCAAGGCCCGCGAGGCCGAGCTTGTCGACGCCAATGCCACCGTCAAACTGCTGTTCCAGCCGGGTGAGGAGACCTTTGAGGGAGCCCGCGCTGCCATCGCCGATGGCTTGCTGCAGAACCCGCGCCCCCAGGCTGCCTTTGCCATGCACGTCAACAGCCAATCGCCGCTCGGCCTGGTGCTCTATGGGAGCCCGGCGCTTTCGGGCGTGTACGGTTTCCGCATCACGCTGCAGGGCAAGGGCGGCCATGGCTCGAGCCCCGAGATCTGCATCGACCCCATCACGGCCGGCGTCCATGTGCACCTGGCGCTCCAGGAGCTTATCTCCCGCGAGGTGCCAGCGGCCAAGGAAGTCGCACTTACCGTTGGTAAGTTCGCTGGCGGCTTGGCGGCCAACGTCATCCCCGACACCTGTGTGCTCGAGGGAACGCTGCGCGGCTTCGATGTCGAGCTCATGACTCATCTCAAGGAGCGTATCGCGGAGGTCGTCAACGGCGTTGCCGCAACATATCGTACGCCGGCAGCCATCGAGACGCTTTCGGACGTTCCGCCGCTCGTGCTCGACAGCGATATGACCCAGGCGTCGCTTGGCTACGTGGGCGCGGTGCTGCCCAAGGCTGCCTTCCTGCCGCTGTTCCACGCCATGGCGAGCGAGGACTTCGCGTTGATCTCGAGCGAGATCCCGAGTGCGTACTTTACCGTGGGCGCTGCCGTGACTGATACGGACGAGCACTTTGCTCAGCATCATCCCAAGGCACGCTTTAGCGATACCGAGCTTCCCCTTGGCGCCGCGGCTTATGCCGCCGTCGCTCTCGGATACATTGCGGACCACAAGGAGTAATCCATGTCCCAGCAACGTAAGTTCTTCCCCGGCTGGCTCGTGGTGGCCTCCAGCTTTGTGATCATGGCCACGTGCTACACGATTTTCGTTAACTGCATGACTATTCCTTCCGCACCAAGCCTTCCGAGATCGGCCTGAAGCCGCTCGGCGAGAACCCGGGCGATCCGTCCGTCTCGACGGCTGGCGACAAGGACGAGCACACGGCGCCCGAGGTTAGCGTCGGCTGGTCTCGTATCAAGAAGAGCCCGGCATTTTGGCTGCTTGTCGTCGCCTTCCTCTTTATGGGCTTGGTCAATGGCGCCATCCTGCCCAACCAGGTTACCAACATGACGAGTGTTACCGTCAACGGTGCCAAGATTGTCACGGGCGGCCACGATCCCATGTGGGCGGGTACCGTACTTTCGGCCTACATGGTCACCGTCGTTATTGCCAAGATTTCGCTCGGTGCGATCTATGACCGCTTTGGCCTGCGCTTTGGCAATATCCTTGGCTCCGTTGCGTGCATTATCGCCTGCGTGGCGCTGTGTTTCCCGACGACGGACCTCGGTCCTATTGTCGCCGCTGTGAGCTTTGGTGTTGGAACGTGCATGGGCACCATCACGCCTACCATCGCCGCGTCCAAGCAGTTTGGCATGGCCGACCTGGGTAAGGTCACGGGCACCATTACCTCGCTCGAGATGGTCGGCGGCACCGTGGGCGCCATTGTCTCGGGCGTGCTGTTCGATGCCACGGGCTCCTTTGCGAGCACCTGGATTGTGTGCCTGGCGTGCTCCGTGGTCATGCTCGTGTTCCTGCTGGCATCCGAGCCCATCGCCGCCAAGCTGCGCGCAAGCGTGGCGGGGGAGTAGCGGGTCGCCGCCTATTCCTGTTTGCCTGTTCTGCCCGTGGCTGCCCTGGAAGCCGAATGGATGCCCGTACTGTCATTCGGTTTCCAGGGCAGCCACGGGTCTACGAAATGAGCTCTTTTCCTCCGTCCCCAAGGGATCACGTAATCCGAAGGGGACGGAGGAAAAGGGATCACAAATAGCGGCGGCGCATCTGGCCGAACGAGTTCCCATACCCTCGTTCGGTCAGACACGCCGCCGCGTTGCTGCTTTGTGCCGTATAATGTCCACTACCTATGACGCGATACAAAAGAAAGGTGTTTGCCCATGCAGGCACAGAAGGCGGAGGGAACCCGCGACCTTATCGGCGCCGAGATGCGCGCTTGGCAAAAGATGCAGCAGATCGCTGCCGGCGTGTTCGAGCCGTTTGGTTTTAAACCCATCGAGACGCCCGCGATCGAGCAGGTGGACGTCTTTGTCCACGGCATCGGCCAGTCGACCGACGTCGTGCGCAAGGAGATGTTCCGCGTCTTTAGCGGCGCCAACCTGGAGCGCGTCTTTACCGAGGGCACCGACACAAAACTCAAGCCCAAGCAGCGCCTGGCGCTTCGTCCCGAGGGCACGGCCGGTGTGGTGCGCGCCGTCGTGGAGAACAACCTAGTGCCCCAGGGCTCCACGCCGTTTAAGGCGTACTATGCCGAGGCCATGTTCCGTGGCGAGCGTCCCCAGAAGGGTCGCCTGCGCCAGTTTCACCAGGTGGGCATCGAGTGGCTCGGCGCTCCCGATCCGGCGGCAGACGCCGAGTGCATCATCATGCTCATGGAGTTCTACAAGCGCCTGGGCTTCGATCTTTCCAAGCTCCGTCTGCTCATTAACTCGATGGGCGATGCGCAGTGCCGTCCGGCCTATCGCGAGCAGGTTAAGCAGTTCATTCTCGACCACGCCGACGAGATGTGCGACGAGTGCCGCGAGCGCGCCGAGCTCAACCCGCTGCGCGCCTTCGACTGCAAGAACGACCATTGCCGCGAGATCATGGCCAACGCTCCGCTGATGGGCGACAACCTGTGCGACGAGTGCCGCGAGCACTACGAGCAAGTCAAGCGCTATCTGGATGCCGCCGGTATCGAGTATGTCGAGGATCCCACCTTGGTGCGCGGCCTGGACTACTACACCCGTACTGTCTTTGAGGTCGAGGCCCCTGGCGCCGGCGTCGGCTCCATCGGCGGCGGCGGCCGCTACGACGGCCTGGTCGAGCTCGAGGGTGGCAAGCCCACGGCAGGCGTCGGCTTTGCCGTCGGTTTTGAGCGCGCCCTGCTGGCCCTGCAGGCCTTTGGCAGCGATCTGGGTGCCGAGGAGGCCCCGTGCGTCTATGTCGCCAACACAGGCAAGGAGCTGCGCCAGAACGTCTTTGCCATTACGCAGGAGCTTCGCGCCGCAGGGATTGTGACCGAGGCCGACTATCAGGGCCGTTCGCTCAAAGCCCAGTTTAAGCAGGCCGATAAGGTGGGCGCCAAGCTCATCCTGGTCCTGGGCGGCGACGAGCTTGCCGCCGGCAAGGTCAAGGTGCGCGACATGGAGAGCCATGACGAGGTTCTCGTCGATCTGGCCAACGTCGTCGAGGCGGTTCGCGAGCGTCTGTAGCGCATGATTTTTGAGCTGCGGACCCGCTAACATGTCCCGCTCGCGACGAGCGATTGTTACGGGGGTGTTTCGCATTTATGCGGAATGCCCCCGTTTGTGTATGCCGTCCACCGAGAAATACGACCATTTAGAGCAAAAACCCTTGCAATGCAGAAAATACTTTTGTGTGGTAAAGCGCAATCAGTGTCGAAAGTATTTCTCAAGCGCCTATAATGAATACCGCATGTTACGTGCATAGAAGGAGGAATGGGAGGAAACGTGGCTGAGAACCTAAGCAACCAGTCTGTACCCGAAGCCGCGGCGCGCGTCGCTGCCGTGGTCAACCGCCTCGTTAACCGAATCGGCTCGAATGCCGAGTCCAGGGAGCGTCTCGCCGAGATCGAGATCCCCGAGGAGCTGCGCGATAATCTGGCGCTGTTCCTGCGCCTGGAACGTCGTGTGCTTAGCGAGTATGATCCCGAGATCGCGGACCTGTTCGACAAGATTTTGACAGCCGAGATTGTGGCCAATGCTGGCAACCCCGGTACCCGCGCTGCCGACGAGTCCGTTGACGAGCAGGGCGTGCCCACTGCCGACGAGCCCACCGCCGTGGCATTTCGTGAGGTCGTCGATCTGATCGACAGCCTGCCGCTCGATAAGCAGCAGGTCATTGTCCGCGCCTTTACGAGCTTCTTCCATCTGGCAAACTTGTCGGAGGAGAACTACCGTGTGGCGCAGCTGCGCGAGCGCGAGGCCGGCGCATCGACCGATACCGAGGTCGATCCCGCCAACGAACTCACCGTCGCCTATCACCAGTTGGTAAACGAGATGGGTGTCGAGGGCGCCAACGAGCTGCTCGGCAAGCTCGAGTTCCACCCTGTCTTTACCGCACATCCCACCGAGGCCCGTCGTAAGGCCGTCGAGGGCAAGATTCGTCGTATCTCCAACCTGCTGGAGGAGCGTCCGCGTCTGGGCGGCTCCGACCTGGTGGAGAACGAGCGCCATATGCTGCAGGAGATCGACGCCCTGGTGCGTACGAGCCCCATCGCGCTCAAGAAGCCCACGCCGGTCGAGGAAGCCGATACCATCATCGACATCTTCGATAACACGCTGTTCGACGTTATCCCCGTCATCTATCGTCGTTTTGACGACTGGGTGCTGGGCGACAAGGCCGGCACCGTGCCGCCTCTGTGCCCGGCGTTCTTCCACCCCGGCAGCTGGATCGGTTCCGACCGTGACGGCAACCCCAACGTTACCGCCAAGGTGAGCCGCGAGGTCGCCGCCAAGTACTTCACCCACATGGTGCTCAAACTCGAGGACAAATGCCGCCGCATCGGCCGTAACCTCACGCTCGAGGCCACCTACAGCAAGCCGTCTGCCGAGCTCATTAACCTGTGGAACCATCAGGTCGAGATGAGCCCTCGGTACACGGCCCGCGCCGAGCTGATCTCCGAGCACGAGCCGCATCGCGCCGTCATGCTCGTCATGGCCGACCGTCTGAACGCCACCGTGCGCCGTATCACCGACACCATGTACCACAGCGCCGATGAGTTCCTGGAGGACCTGCGCGTCGTCCAGCGCTCGCTGGCCGCCTGCGGTGCCGTCCGTGCTGCCTACGGCCCGGTCCAGACCATCATCTGGCAGGTCGAGTCCTTCGGCTTCCACATGGTCGAGATGGAGTTCCGTCAGCACTCCGTGGTGCACGCCCGCGCCCTTAAGGATATCCACGAGAACGGTATCCATGGCGACCTGCAGCCCATGACGCGCGAGGTCATCGATACCTTCCGCGCTATCGGCTCCATCCAAAAGCGCTACGGCAAGAAGATGGCGCACCGCTACATCATCTCGTTCACCAAGAGCGCCCAGCATGTGGCCGACGTCTTTGAGCTGGCCCACCTGTCCTTCGCGCACGAGGAGGATGTCCCCGAGCTCGACGTGATTCCGCTGTTCGAGCAGCTCGAGGACCTCGAGGGCTGCGTCGACGTGCTCGACCAGATGCTCACGCTGCCCGTGGTGCAGAAGCGCCTTGCCCAGACCAACCGCCGCATGGAGGTCATGCTGGGCTACTCCGACTCCTCCAAGGATGCCGGTCCTACCACGGCCATGCTCGCACTGCACTCCGCGCAGGAGCGCATCGCCAAGTGGGCAGAGAAGAACGACATCGACCTGGTGCTCATGCACGGTCGCGGCGGTGCCGTGGGCCGTGGCGGCGGCCCGGCCAACAAGGCCGTGCTGGCGCAGCCCAAGGGTTCGGTCAACTGCTTCTTTAAGCTCACCGAGCAGGGCGAGGTCATCTTTGCCCGTTACGGCAACCGCACGCTGGCTCAGCGTCATGTTGAGTCCGTTGCCGCCGCAACGCTTTTGCAGTCGGCCCCGAGTGTCGAGAAGACCAACACCGAGACCACGCAGAAGTTCTGGGATATGGCTGAGAAGCTCAACACTGCAAGCCACGAGCGCTATCTGGACCTGCTGAACACCGAGGACTTTACACCGTGGTTCTCGACTGTGACGCCTCTGACCGAGGTCGGCTTGCTGCCGATCGGCTCGCGTCCCGCCAAGCGCGGCCTGGGCGCCAAGTCGCTTGACGACCTGCGTACCATTCCGTGGATCTTCAGCTGGAGCCAGGCACGCATTAACCTGGCCGCTTGGTACGGCCTGGGCACCGCCTGCGAGCAGCTTGGTGACCTTGACCAGCTCAAGGCTGCCTACCAGGAGTGGCCGTTCTTCCGCACGTTCATCGACAACATCGAGATGTCGATCGCCAAGACCGATCAGCGCATCGCCAAGATGTATCTGCATTTGGGCGACCGCGATGATCTGTCCAAGAAGGTCTTTACCGAGATGCAGCTCACCCGTAAGTGGGTCCTTGCCATCGTCGGTGATGAGTGGCCGCTGCAGCGTCGTCGCGTGCTCGGCTGCGCCGTTCGCGTGCGTAACCCCTATGTCGACGCTCTGTCCATCGCCCAGGTCCGCGCCCTTCGCGAGGTGCGTATGAACCAGGACGAGATGGCCGAGGAGAAGAAGGCCGAGTACATGAGCCTGATTCTTTCGACTGTGACCGGCGTCTCGGCAGGACTGCAGAACACGGGGTAATCGATAGCCCTGTGGCTCTCACCGGGACCCGACGGGTTACCCTCTGAATGCGTCCTCGCACTTGAAGCCCCCTTATCCTGCTCCTTCGGAGCTGCGGATAAGGGGGCTTCGTGCTGCGGAATGCATTCAGAGGGTAACCCGTCGGGTCCCTTCGTCCCCGGTCTTCAGGGATTGGGGCTGGGGAGAATAATGGTGCGCTTCGCGCTTAATGTGGAGTGCGGCGAGGGCTTCTTGCGTCCTGCGGAGTGTGCCAAAAAGTAAACTGATGGCGGACCCTGCGATGTCCGGTCTTCGGCGGATTACGGGCTGAGGGAATATAGTGCGCTTCGCGCGTTTGAATGGGGCTTCGTGCTGCGGAATGCATTCAGAGGGAAACCCGTCGGGTCCCTTCGTCCTCGGTCTTCAGGGATTGGGGCTGAGGAGAATAATGGTGCGCTTCGCGCGTTTTGGATGGGGGTCTGTCCCGGCGGCGCGTTTGGCGCTTCGCGCTTCGCGTCTTATCGATCGGGATTGAGATGCATGTGGCGTTTCTCGCCTTACGACTGTAGCGGCCGCGGTCCCAAGCGGGATCGCGGTTGTTTTGTTGTGGGTCAAATATGAACGTTGTGTTAATGAGTCGGTGGACGGTGGTGTTTTTCGGTGAGCGGCGTATCCTTCCAACGGTTTGACTAGTGTGTCAGTTGAAAGGAAGAGGGCGCTCGTCAATGTTTGAATGTGAACTGCCGTTTGACCACAAGACGTTGCATCTGGAGCTCGAGGACAAGAACTTCGCGGGTGTGATGGAAGGTCATCAAAACGAGTTTAAGACTACGAAATCGCAGGAAGAGCTGGTAGAGGAGTCGCTTGCCAACCCTTATGGGTCGCCTTCGCTCGAGGAGCTTTGTGCTGGCAAAAAGGACATCGTCATCATTAGTTCCGACCACACGCGTCCCGTTCCCTCGCGTGTGACGATGCCTATTCTGCTGCATCACATTCATGCCGCTGCGCCCGAGGCCCGTGTGCGTATTTTGGTTGCTACGGGTATGCACCGTCCGTCGACGCACGAGGAGCTCGTCAACAAATATGGCGAGGAGATCGTTGCCAACGAGGAAATCGTTATGCACGTCGCGACTGACGACAGCATGATGAAAAAGATCGGCACCCTGCCTTCTGGTGGCGAGTGCATTATCAACAAGATTGCTGCCGATTGCGATCTGCTGCTTGCCGAGGGCTTTATTGAGCCGCACTTCTTTGCCGGTTTCTCTGGTAGCCGCAAGTCCGTCCTGCCTGGCATCGCCAGCTACAAGACCATCATGTACAACCACAACGGTCAGTTTGTGAATGATTCCCACTCGCGTGCCGGCAACCTGTGCCATAACCACGTGAGCGAGGACATGTTTGCCGCCGCCGAGATGGCCCACCTCGCCTTTGTGCTTAACGTGGTGCTCAACGGCAAGCACGAGGTCATCGGCTCCTTTGCCGGCGACATCCACAAGGCGCACGAGGCCGGCTGCGAGTTCGTGAAGAGCCTTGCCGGCGTTGAGCCCGTCGAGTGCGAGATTGCCATCACCACCAACGGTGGCTACCCCCTCGATCAGAACATCTATCAGGCCGTGAAGGGCATGTGCGCTGCCGAGGCCACGCTTCCCGAGGGCGGCGTGATCATCGACGTCGCCGGTTGTGCCGACGGTCACGGCGGCGAGGGCTTCTATCACAACATCGCCGACAACGATCCGGCAGAGTTTGAGCGCGCCTGCATCGATCGTCCCAAGGACGAGACCCTGCCCGACCAGTGGACGAGCCAGATCTTTGCCCGCATCCTGGCGCATCACCCTGTGATTATGGTCACCGACCTGTGCGATCACCAGATGCTCAAGGATATGCACATGACGCCGGTCAACACTATCGAGGAGGCGCTCAAGCTCGCCTTTGAGATGAAGGGTGCCGATGCCAAGGTTGCCGTTATTCCCGATGGCTTGGGCGTTGTCGTTGCGCAGCACTAGCGCGTGGCTTAAACGAATCGTTTATAACCGACAAGAAAGATAAGGTTTTATGCTTACCAAACTCCTCTGCGAATTCGGCGCGACGGCCCTCATGATCGTCTTTGGCGTGGGCGTGCACTGCGATACCGTGCTCAAGGGCACCAAGTATCAGGGCTCCGGCCACATGTTTGCCATCACCACCTGGTCTTTTGGCATCTCGGTCTGCCTGTTTGTCTTTGGCGGCGCCGTGTGCATGAACCCCGCCATGGTGCTTGCCCAGTGCATCGTCGGCCTGGTGCCGTGGGGCAACTGCATTCCCTTCATGCTCGCCGATATGCTCGGCGGCTTTGTGGGTGCCGTGATCGCTTGGTTTATGTATGCCGATGAGTTCAAGGCTTCCGAGGGCGTCGTCGACCCCATTGCCCAGCGCAACATCTTCTCGACCAACCCCACCACCGAGGGTACGAACTATGCCCGCAACTTCTTCTGCGAGGCTATCTGCACCTTTGTGTTCATCAGTGCCATCCTTGCTGCCGCTAGCCGCGCCGGCGAGAACGTTCTGATGCTCGCCATCTGCGTCGGTCTGATTGTTTGGGCTGTTGGCATGGGCATGGGCGGCATCACTGGCTTCGCCATGAACCAGGCACGTGACCTTGGTCCTCGCATGGCCTATCAGGTGCTGCCGATTAAGAACAAGGCTGACAACAACTGGAAGTACGGCCTGCTTGTTCCTGGCATCGCGCCGTTTGTCGGTGCTATTGTGGCCGCGCTGTTTGTGCATGGCTTCTTGGGCATGTTCTAGTCGAAGGCTACATAGTTGTCCGCTGGCCGCATGGGGTAACTTCCCAGCGCGTCCTCGGACATGCAAAAAGGCTCGCTGCGCACTTCGTGCGGCGAGCCTTTTTGCGTCCTGCGGAATGCGCTGGGAAGTTACCCCATGCGGCCAGCTGCGGGATCTTTGCTGCGCTCGAGCAAGCAACCCAACATATATCTGAATTTGGATGGGAGGGGCTTGTTGCTGATAGGGGCGTTGAGCTGTTGTTGACACTTTGGGATGCGTGGCGCCCTGGGTTGGGGTGATGCTTTGGGATGGGCTTCTTACTTAGCCGAAGAGGGGTTTTACGGCTGATAGGTAGTCTTTGGCTACGTCCTCTTTTGGGGCTTGGAAGTTGTGCCAGGCCCACCATTGGACGGTGGCTACGAAGCTTGAGGCTATGTGGTGTAGTAGGAAGCTTCGGTCCATGGTAGCGGCGGGGCCGTTTGGGTCGGTAGGGACGGTTTCGGCTGCTCGTGACATGATGGTCTTGCGTAAGCAGTCGGCGAAGACGCGTGAGCCGGCACCGGCTACGAGGGCTCGAACGCCCTGACGGCGTTCCCAGAGGTTGTTGAGGATATGCTCGACCTGCACGAGTGGGTCGTCGAGCGGTGTGCCATCGTCGTCGAGAGCGTGGGTGCAGATGTCGCTCACGAGCTCGGACAGTAGGTCGTCTTTGCTCTTAAAGAGACCGTAGAATGTCGCGCGGCCTACGTGAGCGCGCGCGATGATGTCGCCGACGGTGATCTTGCTGTAGTCCTCCTCGCGCAGGAGCTCGGAGAATGCTGCGACGATGGCGGCGCGGCTTTTTTTCTTGCGGGCATCCATCGCTATGCGTCCGCGTGAACGAGCAGACAGCGGAGCGTGCCGGAGCAACCCTCGTAGGGGCGTTTGCCGGCGCCGTAGCCGACGGCCTCGATGCGGTAGCGGGCTGGCAGGTGCCCGGACGTGCGCAGTGCGGCGACGATGGCGGCGCCCGTGGGCGTCACGAGCTCGCCGGCAACCGGTGCAGGCGTGAGGGCGATATTGCCTGCTTGGCATAGGTTGACGACGGCGGGCACCGGGATGGGCATAAGGCCGTGGGCGCAGTGGATGGTGCCGTGACCCTCGGAGAGCGACTCAACCACGATGTCCTCAATACCCAGGTCATCGAGGCAGATGGCGACGGAGCAGACGTCGACGATGGAGTCGACGGCGCCCACCTCGTGGAACATGACGGTCTCGGGCGTTTTGCCGTGGGCCTTGGCCTCGGCGGCGGCGAGCGCGGTAAAGATGGCGAGCGCGCGATGCTTGGCGCCATCGCTTAGCTGCGAGCCATCTATGATGGCGGTGACGTCCGCCAAAGAACGGTGGTGATGGTGGTGGGCGTGATGGTGACCCTCGTGGCCATGACCGTGCTCCCCATGGTCGTGCTCGTGCTCGTGCTCGTGGCAGTGATCATGTTCGACATGGTCATGATGATGGCGCTCGTGCTCATGGGCGTGCTCGGCAGGCACTTCGTTGCCGTAGAGCCAGGCCATATCGTGGTCGTGGTTCTCGAGGCCCTCTGCAAGCTGGACGTCGAAATCGCAGGCGTCGATGCCGTGCTTGTTTACGCGCGCGACGGCGATCGAAAAGCCGTCGACCGGCAGCGTGGCGAGCTGTTCGCGCAGGTGCTCCTCGCTGGCGCCCAGGTCGAGCAGGGCCGCGACGGTCATATCGCCGCTGATGCCCGAAGTGCCGTCGATGATAAGCGTGTGCTGATGGTTGGACATGGAATGCTCCTTAACGGGCGCAGGATGTGCCGGCGCTCAGATGATTGATAAGACTTGCCTGGTAGGCGGCACCAAAGCCGTTGTCGATATTGACGACCGAAACGCCGCTGGCGCAGGAGTTGAGCATGGCGAGCAGCGCGGCTACGCCTCCAAAATTTGCGCCGTAGCCCACGCTGGTGGGAACGGCGATGACCGGGCAGCTCACCAGACCGCCGATAACGCTCGCCAGGGCGCCCTCCATGCCGGCGATGGCGATGACCACCTGCGCCTGAGCAAGTTCCTCGGCATGCGCGAGCAAGCGGTGCAGGCCGGCGACACCTACGTCGTAGAGGCGGTCGACCTCGTTGCCATAGAATTCGGCCGTCAACGCGGCTTCTTCGGCGACGGGTAAGTCGCTCGTGCCGGCGCAGGCGACAACGATGCGTCCGTTGCCGGTGGGGGAGGGCTTGCCGCCCACGAGGGCGAGCTGTGCGTCCGGGATATATCCCAGGTCGATGCCGTTGTCGAGGAGCTCCGAGGTACGGGTTGCCTTCTCGGCGTCCAAGCGCGTGACCAGGATGCGCTCCTGGCCGGCATCGCGCAGCGCTTCGATAATGGCGGCAATCTGCTCGGCGGTTTTACCGGCGCCGTAGACAACCTCGCCGGCTCCCTGGCGCACCCCGCGCGAAAGATCGAGCTGCGCAAAGCCCAAATCGGCGGTCGGAACCGTCTGGATGCGCGTGAGGGCGTCGGCAGGGGTGACTGCCCCGCCGGCAACATCGCTCAGCAATTGCTCAAGATCTCGCTTATCCATATATGTTCCCTTCGACGGCGCAAAGTCTAGCACTCAAAGGGTATGTTTCCGAACATTAGAACAAAATTGTTCGGAAACTAGACATAGAGGATTTGATGCTGTTGTTCGATGGATCGACTAGTCGCGCAGGATGATGTCCATGGCGAGCATGAGGTTGCGCTCGTCGATGGCAAACGGGGCGGCCTTGCGCGTCTTGGGCTTGGCGCAAAATGCGATGCCGGTGCCCGCGGCTTGAATCATGGGGATGTCGTTGGCGCCGTCACCGATCGCGACGGTATGGGCCATATCGACACCACACTCAACGGCCCAATCCAGCAGCTGGATGAGCTTGGACTCCTTGGTCACAATATCTGCCGCCAGCTTGCCGGTGAGCTTGCCGTCTACGACCTCCAAACGGTTTGCCAGGCAAAAGTCGATGCCCGCGGCGGCCACGATCTTATCGGCGACCTCGTGGAAGCCGCCGCTTACCACGCCGACCTTCCAGCCCTTGCTGTGCGCCGAGCGCACAAGCTCCAGCGCGCCGGGGGTAAACGTCACGCGCGCAAAGGTGCGCTCGAACACACTCTCATCCAAGCCGGCAAGCAGCCCCACGCGTTCCTCGAGCGCCTGCTTAAAGTCAAGCTCGCCGCGCATGGCGCGTTCGGTGATCTGTGCAACTTGCTCGCCCACGCTGGCCTCTTCGCCCAACAGGTCGATGACTTCCTGGTTGATGAGCGTGGAGTCGATATCCATAACGATGAGGCGTGCGGTCATGACGGGCCTTTCCGAGTGCGGTTGTATTGGGGCACATTGTCGCACGCGGCGCGCCTTGGCGACGGCCAGGCTGCGTCAATTGTTTCGTCTCCGTCAAGTCTTTGGACAAGAGCTACTTTTTCGCGGCACATCGACGCGGGTGCGATAAGATAGAACGCCACGTTCGGCTGCGCGGTTTACGCAGGCTGGGCAAATCTGTACGACGCCGCCCGGAACGACACGGGGCGGCACAGATCCATAAAGGAGGATCACTGGTATGAGCCAGACCCGTCCCATCGATGAGCATTCCATGCACACCCGTACCTGCGGCGAGCTTCGCTTCGAGAACGTGGGCGAAGAGGTCACCCTCACCGGTTGGGTGAGCCGTCGCCGCGACCACGGCGGCCTTATCTTCTGCGACCTTCGCGACCGCGAGGGCATCACGCAGCTCACCTTCGACCCCGAGCACTCTGACGGCGACGCCTTTAAAATCGCCGAGACCATGCGTCCCGAGTGGCCCATCAAGATCCACGGTGTCGTGCGCGCCCGTGGCGAGGAGACCACCAACGCAAAGCTCGCGACCGGCGAGATCGAGGTCCTGACCGACCACGCCGAGGTGCTCAACACGTCCGCCACCCCGCCGTTCCAGATCGAGGACGGTATCGAGACCAGCGAGGACACCCGCCTGCGCTATCGCTATTTGGACCTCCGCCGTCCCGAGATGATGGCCAACCTCAAGCTGCGCTCCGACTTCACCTTTGCCATTCGCGAGGCGCTGCACAACCGTGAATTCATGGAGGTCGAGACGCCCTCCCTGTTCAAGTCCACGCCCGAGGGCGCCCGCGACTTCATCGTCCCCAGCCGCATCCAGCCGGGTAACTTCTACGCCCTGCCGCAGTCCCCGCAGCTCCTAAAGCAGCTGCTCATGGTCGGTGGCGTTGAGCGCTACTACCAGGTCGCCAAGTGCTTCCGCGACGAGGACCTGCGTGCCGACCGTCAGCCCGAGTTCACCCAGGTCGATATCGAGATGTCCTTCGTGGACCAGAATGATGTCATGAGCGCGCTCGAAGAGGTCCTGTCCGATGCCTTCGGTCGCATGGGCGTCGAGATGCCCACGCCGCTGCGCCGCATGGATTACTGGGAGGCCATGGACACCTATGGCTCCGACAAGCCCGATACCCGCTATGGCATGCACCTGGTCGACCTGACCGATATCTTTGCCAACTCCAAGTTTAAGGTCTTTGCGACCGCCGCAAACGAGGAGGGTTCCGTCGTCAAGGCCATCAACGCCAAGGGCGCCGGTGCCTGGGCACGTGCCAAGATCGATAAGCTTGCCGGCGTGGCCTCCACGTTTGGCGCCAAGGGCCTGGCCTGGATCGCCTTCCGCGAGGACGGCTCCATCAACAGCCCCATCGTCAAGTTCTTCTCGGACGAGGAGATGGCGGCTCTGCGCGAGCGTATGGACGTCGAGCCCGGCGACCTCGTGATGTTCGCCGCCGGCCCGCGCCTGCTTTCCGACGAGATCCTGGGCGGCATGCGCTCCCACATGGCCAACGCGCTCGAGATCAAGCGCGAGGGCCA
Source organism: Collinsella sp. (assembly GCA_019419455.1). GTDB lineage: Bacteria > Actinomycetota > Coriobacteriia > Coriobacteriales > Coriobacteriaceae > Collinsella. Next base: position 41,919 of record DXZW01000009.1, read on the forward strand.
CGACTTCCTGTGGGTCGTCAACTTCCCGCTGTTCCATTGGGACGAGGATCGCAAGGCCTATGCAGCCGAGCATCAGCCCTTTACCCTGCCGACCGAGACCGACATCGCCAAGATCGAGGCCGACCCGCTGGCAGCCGGTTCGTGCACCTACGACTTTGTCATGGACGGCTTTGAGGCCGGTGGCGGCGGTATGCGTATTCACAACGCCGAGATGCAAATGTCCATGCTCAAGCTTCTGGGCTTTACCGAGGAGCGCGCCGAGTCGCAGTTCGGCTTCCTCATGGAGGCTCTCAAGTTTGGTGCGCCTCCGATGGGCGGCTTCGCTCTGGGCCTGGATCGCGTGTGCATGCTGCTCACCGGCTCCGACTCCATCCGCGACGTCATGGCGTTCCCCAAGACGGCCAGCGGCTCCGACCTCATGTCGGGCGCTCCGAGTGCCGTTTCCGGCGCCCAGCTCAAGGACGTCAGCCTGCGCCTGATGTAGGCGAGCGGCTACATATTGCTTGCAACGAGGGAAGGACGTGTGCCTTCCCTCGTTTTTTATGCGCGGGCGTTGCGAGGGCATAGGTTGACTGGGCGTCGCGGAAACTGCGTCCCAGAATTCGCGCCCAGAGTGAGATGAGCTTTCTAGCGGGTCCCGACAAGCATCTAACGCTACAATAACTACCACGTGGCTGGGTTTGCCGGCCGAATGTGCGATGCCGCGGGAGGGGACATGGTCGAGTTTACGAAGACGATTAAAGATCCGTTGGGACTGCATGCCCGCCCGGTCGCGCTGCTCTACGACATCATTGCCAAGCATCGCAGCGACGTGTCGGTTAGCATCGGCGACCGCCATACCGACGGCCGCGATGTGATGGGGCTCATGGCGCTTTACGGCGAGTGCGGCGAGGACATCGTCTTTCGCGTTTCGGGCGTAGACGAGGCCTCGTGTGTCACGTCGATCAGAAACCTCTCCCTCTAAACGCAACAATGTGACAAAGGGGCTGTCCCCTTGTCACATCTGTTTCATATGGGAAACTTTTTCGAAAACTGAATAGGAACCCTTTCCAAAAAGTTAACCACGTGCTAGTTTACTATAGCGAACATAGACGTGGTTAACTTTTACTGCGTCGATGTTGAGGACGAACCGACGTTAGGAGCTCACTCATGTCTTGCGGACCGCAGATGCCGGCTATGCCGCTTTCGATGGTAAAGGCGGGCGAAACCGTGCGCGTGTCTCGCGTAAAGGGCAATGAGGACATGAAGCACCACCTCAAGGACCTCGGCTTTGTCGAGGGCAACGAGATTCACGTGGTGAGCTCGAGTGGCGCCAATATCATCGTCACCGTGCTGGGCGCACGCTTTGGCATCGATTCCAAGGTCGCCATGCACATCATGACCGTCGGTTAGTTCGCAACATTCCGCAAAAACTGAAAGGGGGAAAAGAATATGAAGACGTTGGGTGACGTTAAGGTGGGCGAGAGCTCCACCATCGTCAAGCTTCACGGTGAGGGCGCACTTCGCCGCCACCTTATGGACCTGGGGCTCATCAAGGGCACGTCGTTTAAGGTCGTAAAGGTTGCACCGCTCGGCGATCCGGTCGAGATCAACGTGCGCGGCTACGAGCTTTCCATCCGCAAGGAGGAGGCTGCCGTCGTCGAGGTCCAGTAAGGGCCAGCGGCATGTATTCTTGCAGGTAAAGTTAGGTTTTTCTAACTTAGCAATGCAACGTTGAAGCACAATATCCAGCCCGCTCGGAGATGACAGCGCGGGCACACAAGGAAGAAGGATTGAATGGCGGATTCTCAGATCCATGTCGCGCTGGCGGGTAACCCCAACTGCGGCAAGACCACGCTTTTCAACCTGATCACCGGCGCCAACGGCTACGTTGGCAACTGGCCCGGCGTCACGGTTGAGAAAAAGGAAGCCAAGCTCCTGAGTGACAAGAGCGTCACGATTACGGACCTCCCCGGCATCTACTCGCTTTCCCCCTACAGCCCCGAGGAGCAGTGCTCGCGCGACTACCTCATGAGCGGCGAGCCCGATGTGGTCGTCCAGGTCGTCGACGCCACCAACCTGGAGCGCAACCTGTACCTGGCGCTTCAGGTCATTGAGACCGGTCTGCCCGTGGTCGTGGCCCTCAACATGGCCGACCTCGTGGAGAAAAACGGCGACAAGATTGACACGGACAAGCTTTCCAAGAAGCTCGGCTGCCCGGTCATGATGATCTCGGCCCTTAAGAACAAGGGCATTACCGAGCTCTTTGAGCAGGTCAAGAAGTCCGCTGCTTCCAAGGGCCAGGTGCCGGAGCACAAGTTCGATTCCTCTATCGAGGACGTTCTGGACCACATCGAGAACAACCTGCCGGCGAGCGTTCCCGCCAACAAGCGTCGCTACTACGCCGTCAAGCTGTTTGAGCGCGATGCGGACGCCTGCAAGCTCATCAACCTCACCAAGGAGAAGGCCGCTCGCGTCGAGCAGCTGGTCGCCCAGTGCGAGCAGGATTGCGACGACGATGCCGAGTCCATCATCACCGGTGAGCGTTATGGCGTGATCGCGCACATCATCGACGAGTGCCTCACCAAGGCTCCTGCCAAGATGAGCACTTCCGAGAAGATCGACCGTGTGGTTACCAACCGTATCCTGGGCCTGCCGATCTTTGTGGTCATCATGTTCTGCGTGTACTACATCGCCGTTTCCACCCTGGGCGGTACGGTGACCGACTTCACCAACGACCAGCTCTTCGGCACCGACGGTTGGTACGTGCTCGGTCAGGGCCGCGACGCCTACGATGCGGCCGTCGAGGCCGTGGGCGAGGACGCTGCCGATTCGATCGACCCGGCACAGTACGGCCCCTATGTCCCGGGTATCACTACCGTGGTGCACGACGCCCTCGTGGCGGGCGGCACCGAGGACGGTGGCTTGGTCGATTCGCTGGTCTGCGACGGCATCGTCGGCGGCCTGGGCGCCATCTTCGGCTTCGTCCCGCAGATGTTCCTGCTCTTTGTGATGCTGTCCTTCCTGGAGGACTGCGGCTACATGGCCCGCGTCGCCTTTATCATGGACCGCGTGTTCCGCCGCTTTGGCCTGTCCGGTAAGTCCTTTATCCCCATGCTCGTGTCCTCGGGCTGCGGCGTCCCCGGCGTCATGGCCACCAAGACCATCGAGAACGAGAAGGACCGCCGCATGACGGTCATGACCACCACGTTCATCCCCTGCGGCGCCAAGCTGCCGATCATCGCCCTGCTCATGGGTTCCATCATCGGCGATTCTTCCACTACCGCTGCGTGGATCAGCCCGCTCTTCTACTTCCTGGGCGTCTTTGCCGTCATCGCCTCGGGCCTCATGCTCAAGAAGACCAAGATCTTTGCCGGCCGTCCCACGCCGTTCGTTATGGAGCTGCCTGCCTACCACTTCCCGGCGATTCGCTCTTGGGCGCTGCATGTGTGGGAGCGCTGCTGGGCCTTTATCAAGAAGGCTGGCACGGTCATCTTCGCGTCTACCGTCGTTGTTTGGTTCCTCTCCAACTTTGGTAGCTATAACGGTTCCTTTGGCTTCCTGCCCGCGATGGACGGCATCCCCGAGGAGTTCATGGACTACTCCGTGCTTGCCATGCTGGGCAACCTGGTCGCCTGGATCTTCGCCCCGCTCGGCTTTAGCACCTGGCAGGCAACTGCGCTGACTGTCTCTGGCCTTGTCGCCAAGGAGAACGTCGTCGCCACCGCCGGCTCGCTGCTGTCGGTTGCCGACGCCGCCGAGACCGACCCGAGCCTGTGGACCGCGTTTGCCGGCATGTTCCCGACTATGGGCGCTTGCGTTGCCTTTGGTGCCTTCAACCTGCTGTGCGCCCCGTGCTTTGCCGCCATGGGAACTATCCGCAACCAGATGGACTCCGGCAAGTGGACCGCGATTGCCATCGGCTACGAGTGTGCCTTCGCTTGGGTCATCGGTCTGTTCATCAACCAGTTCTACAACCTGCTGGTCCTTGGACAGTTTGGTATCTGGACGATTGTGGCCATTGTGCTGCTTGTTGCGATGCTCTTCCAGATCTTCCGTCCCATGCCCAAGCATGCTTGGACCGACGAGGACGAGACCAACACCGCTTCCGCCGCAGTTTCCGCTTAAGTCCGAATAAGGATCAGCCCCTTTCCACGAGCCCGGGTGTCCCAGCGACACTCGGGCTTTTTGGTGGGGGAGATGTGGCGTTTCCGCAGATAAAACCGACCAAAATAAACCTGTCCCTTTTTGGTAGGTGGAGAATGGGGTAAAGTAAGAGGTGGCTAACTAGAGGAGGCTTGCTATGGCACCTATCGATATTGTTGTACTGGCTGTTATCGGTATTGCGTTTGTCGCCGTGTGCGTACGCATCTACCGCAAGGGAACCTGCGCCGACTGCGCCCAGGGTGGCGTTTGCACGGGACATTGTTCCAACAAAAAGGCCTGCGCCGCACTTAAGGGCGTGGACAAAATCGCCGAAGACTTGGGCCGTGGGATCAAATAAGGCCCGGACATCCAGGCACCCAAGCGCCCTGCGAGCATCCGTTCGCGGGGCGCTTTGCACATTTGGGGGCGAGCGCGGCGAGTTGAAGACCCATTTTGGGGTATCGTTAAATCAGTTGCGGTGAAATACGGACTGTTTTTGCTGTCAAAGGCCTTATCTACTCCGTATTCCACCGCAACTTTTTGTGGGGTGGGCTAGAGACGCTGCATGCGGTACCCGACACCCATGTGCGTCTGAATCATTTTGGGGTGAGAGGGGTCTGTCTCGATCTTCTTGCGCAGGGTGCGCATGAACACGCGCAGGCTCGCCAGATCGCTGCCCCAGCTCGTGCCCCATATCTCGCGGGTGATGAAGGTGTGGGTGAGCACCTTGTCGACGTTTTTCGCCAGAAGGACGAGCAATTTGTACTCGGTTGGGGTGAGCGAGAGCTCGCGTCCGTCTTTCGTCGCGTATCCCGCGGCGTAGTCGATATGCAGCGGACCGTTGTCGAACGTGCTCGCTTCTGTCGACTCGCTCGACGCCATCGAGGAGCGCCTCAAATTCGCACGGACGCGCGCGAGCAACTCATCCACAGAAAAGGGCTTGGTGAGGTAGTCGTCTGCCCCTGCGTCAAGTGCTGCAATCTTGTCGGAATCTTCGGTGCGCGCCGAAATGACGATAATGGGGACTGCCGACCAGCTTCGGATCTTCGTGATGACCTCGATACCGTCAATGTCGGGAAGGCCGAGGTCGAGCATGATGAGGCTGGGGCCGTGCGACACCGCATCCATGACGGCGGCCTGGCCGTTACAAACCTTGCTCACGACATAGTCGTGGAGGTCAAGCGCGGTCGAAACGAGGTTTTGAACGGTCGGGTCATCTTCGACCAGGAGGATGCGTGGCTTAGCGGCATTATTCATGAATCTCGATCTCCTCGGCGGGTAGGGTAAAACGGAAGACGGCCCCATGGGGGTGGTTGTCGCGAACTTCGATGACGCCGCCATGCGCCTCCACGATAGAGCGGCAGAGCGACAGCCCAAGGCCGATGCTTCGACGCGAATCCACGGGCCGCGTATTGCTTGAGGTGAAGAAGCGCTCAAAGATATGAGGCTTGTCGCAGTCTGCCACACCCGGCCCATCGTCTGCGACGTCCACCACGACGAACGCACCCTCGCGACGTGCACTGATGGTGACAGTCGAGTCCTCGGGCGTGTATTTGAAGGCGTTCATGATGAGATTCGTAAGCACCTGCATGATGAGATGGACGTCGATGCGTACCAGCAGGATGTCGTCAGTGTGCTCGATGGTGACGGCGCGTCCATGCGATGCTTGGGCGACATGGCTGAGGGCGGCCTCGATGACCTCGTCGATGAGCTCGGATGTGAAGTTGAGGCGAATGGTGCCGTCCTCGACGCGTGTGATGGCGAGGAGGTTCTCCACGGTATCGATAAGCCAGAGGGAGTCGTCGTAGATGGCATCGGCAAGATCGCAGCGTTGTTCGAGGCTGAGCTTCTCGTCGCTCTTCCGAAGGATTGCCGCAGATCCGGATATAGCCGTGAGAGGTGTCCTCAAATCGTGGCCGATGGAGCGCAAAAGGTTGGCGCGCAGCTGCTCGTTTTTCGCCAAGACCGCAGCCTCTTCGCGCTCTTGCGCCGCCCGGTCGCTTTCGAGCGCCAAGGCGCATTCGCCTACGATAGACAGGACGATCGAATGCTCGAAGGCTTCGATCTCGCGCCCCTCCAGGTCGATGCCGATGACACCGAATACCTTGTCGCCGGTGCGAACCGCGAGGTAGAGACAGCGCGCCTCAGGCAGGGTCCGCGTGCTTGCGCCTGCGCGCTTGTTGTTGGTGTAGGTCCAGGTTGCAACGGCGCGCTCGTAGTCGGTGAGCAGCGATGCGGATCGGTTTTCGGTGCCAGCGGACTCATAGAGCGTCTTGCCGAGCGTGCCGTGTTCGGCGGTGTAGAAGACCACGTCGAGTTTTAGCAGTTTGACAAGTTGGTTCATGGCGACGCGGGCGCACTCCTCCGCGCTATGGGCTTGCTGCAAGAGCTGGTTCGTTTCGAGGAGTACGCGCGTTTTGAATGCGTTTTCGGCGGAGGTGCGGGCGTTGTCGGCAATGCGCGCAGTTAACTCGCCGGCGACCATAGCGGTAGCGAACATGATGCCGAACGTGACCAGATAGCTTCGGTCGTAGCTGGCGAGCGAAAACAGAGGCGTGACGAAGCAGAAGTTGTAAAGCACTACAGAGAGCACGCTCGATACGATCGTGCAGATACGCCCCGTCGTGGTGACGGCGGTCAGCAGGGCCGTGAGGATATAGAGGGATATGATGCTGGAATCGGCAAATCCCAGATGGCGGAAAGCCATGCCGATCGCCGTGGCGACAAGAGAGAGGGTCAGCGTGCGAAGCACGTCTCGGCTGCTGGGCGGCTGCAGGGCGAGCGCACGGCGGTGTCCTTTGGGCCGGGAGGGCGGAGTCGACTGGTCTGGAATGATGTAAATGTCGAGGTTCGGGGCGAATGCTATGAGCTGCTCTACGAGAGATTTGCGGCCGAAGAGGGCCTGACGGACGCTGCTACGCTCGCCCGTGCGCCCCATGACGATCTTCGAAATACCCGACAGGCGTGCGAACTCGGAGATCTGAAACGCGACGTCGTCGCCATAGACGGTTTCCATATGTGCTCCGAGCTGCTCGGCTAGGGCGATATTGGCTGCAAGCTTGGCGCGCTCATCATCGCTCATGGCTTGCGTGCGCGGGCTCTCTACGAACAGGGCGACGAGCTCGCTGCGAAATGCTTTCGCCATGCGTGCGGCGGCACGGACGATACGGGGATTGGTCGGCGCCGGGGAGACACAGACTAAGATACGCTCCCTGGTGTAGTAGTCACGGTTTCCCAGCACGCGTGCGGCGTCTGTGAGGTGGCCGGTGCGATCGGCGCAGCGGCGCAGCGCGATTTCTCGGAGTGCGGTGAGGTTCTCGACGGTAAAAAAATGCTGTTGCGCTCGCTCGGCTTGTGCGGGACGGTAGACGAGGCCGGCGCGAAGGCGCTCAAGTAGGTCTTCGGGCTCTATGTCAACGAGCTCGACCTGGTCGGCATCATCGAAGATGCGGTCGGGGATTCGTTCGCTCACGACAACGCCGGTGATGGATGCAACAATGTCGTTTAGGCTCTCGATATGCTGAACGTTCACGGTCGTATAGACGTCGATGCCTGCATGTAGAAGTTCCTCGACGTCTTGATAGCGTTTGTCGTGGCGAGACCCCGGCGCATTCGTATGGGCGAGCTCGTCGACAAGGATGAGCTGAGGGGCGCGTTCGATAGCCGCATCTAGATCGAACTCGCTGAGCGCAATGCCGTTGTGCTCGATGAGTTTACAGGGCACGTTCTCAAGCCCTTGTGCAAGATGGGCAGTTGCCGGACGTTCGTGCGGCTCGATGTATCCCGCGACGACGTCGACACCTCGCCGCTTGGCGGCGTGGGCGGCTTGAAGCATCGCATAGGTTTTGCCTGCACCAGCAGCGTAGCCAAAGAAAATCTTGAGGTGTCCCCGGCTGGTTCGAGCGTCATCGGCGACCTCGTCTTTCTCAATTGCCTTGAGGATGAGGTCTGGATTGACGCGAGTGTCCGATGCGTCGCGCTGCATAGCGTAGCCTTTCTGAAACGTTGTCCATGCGTGCATACGCGGTGAGGACGCCACTGTATGCTCGCGAGGTCGAGTATAGGCGCACTGCAGCCGCAATAGTGCTTTCTACCTGCATCTTTACGGCATCTTAAGGTCGTGAGCCCCGGCCCTCACGCCTCTTTAATCCCTAGAAGCGTTTACTGTCCCCAGGCGCTTGCGAGAGCAGGCGTCCGAGACATCGGACCGCGCGTGAAAGGGGCGGTAATGGACATCCTCATTCCCATTATCGGAGTCGTCTGCATTGGACTTCTTATCTATTACATCTACATTCTGATGAGGAGTGATTCGTAAACTATGGACGCTGCGATTCAGTACATCTTGTACTTTGCCGTGCTCGTCGTCCTGGCCGTTCCGCTCGGTCGGTTCATGGCCCATATCATGGATGGCGAGCATACGTTCCTGTCGCCTGTGATTGCTCCTGTGGAGCGTGGCGTCTATCGTCTGCTTCGCATCGACGCGGCAGAGCAGATGGGGTGTAGGCGCTATCTGGCGAGCGTGCTGGTCTTTTCGGGGATCGGCCTCGTGGCCCTTGTGGCACTCCAGGCGCTTCAGTCCTTCTTGCCAGGCAATCCCCAGCACCTGCCGGGTGTGTCATGGGACCTGTCGTTCAATACGGCCGCTTCCTTCATAACCAACACCAATTGGCAATCCTATTCCGGTGAGACCACCCTGTCCTACCTTGTGCAGTTCATGGGCCTCACCGTGCAGAACTTCTTGTCCGCCGGCACCGGTATTGCGGTCATGTTCGCGCTCATCCGCGGTTTCCGTCAGGTCAAGGAGCAGGGTCTGGGTTCCTTCTGGGTCGACCTCACCCGCACCGTCCTGTATGTGCTCATCCCGCTGAACCTCGTGTTCGGCATCTGCCTGGCTGCCGGTGGCGTCATCTCCAACTTCCAGCCGGCTCAGAAGGCTGAGCTCGTAGAGCCCGTCGCTGTCCAGCCTAATGCAGACGGCGGCTGGAGCGTCATCGACGGCGCCCAGATCGAGGGCGATACGGTCAAGGTCGACGGCAAGGTTGTCGAGGGCGCGCGCGTGGTCACCGAGCAGTTTCTGCCCCAGGGTGCTGCGGCTCCCCAGGTCGCCATCAAGCAGTCCGGTACCAACGGCGGCGGCTTCTTCGGCGTGAACTCCGCCCATCCGTATGAGAACCCCAGTGCTTTCACCAACATCATCGAGATGACCAGCCTGCTGCTGATCCCGGCTGCCTGCTGCTTCACCTTCGGTATCGGCGTCAAGAACACCAAGCAGGGCAAGGCCATCTTTGCCGCCATGTTCATCCTGCTGGTGATCTTCACCGGCATCATCGCCGTCAACGAGCATATGGGTACGCCGCAGCTGGCCGATGGCGGCGCGGTCAACATCGAGATGACCGACGGCCAGGCCGGCGGCAACATGGAGGGCAAGGAGAGCCGCTTCGGTATCGCCACCTCCTCCACGTGGTCGGCTTACACCACCGCCGCTTCCAACGGCTCGGTTAACTCCATGCACGACTCCTACACCCCGCTGGGCGGTTTTGTCCAGATGCTGCAGATGGCTCTGGGCGAGGTCGTCTTCGGCGGCGTGGGCTGCGGCCTGTACGGCATGATCGGCTTCGCCATCCTCACAGTGTTCATCGCCGGCCTTATGGTCGGCCGCACGCCCGAGTTCCTGGGCAAGAAGATCGAGCCGGGCGAGATGCGCTGGGCAGTTGTCCTGTGCCTGGCAACTCCGTTTGCCATTCTGGTGTGCTCGGCCATCGCCTGCATGGTGCCCGGTCTTGCCGACCAGCTCAACAATGGTGGCGCGCACGGCTTCTCCGAGGTGCTGTATGCCTTCACCTCATGCGGCGGCAACAACGGCTCGGCGTTTGCAGGCATGAACTGCAACATTCCCTGGATCAACGTCATGCTCGGCCTCGAGATGCTGTTCGCCCGCTTCATGCCCATCATCGGTACGCTGGCTATCGCTGGCTCGCTGGCCAAGAAGGGTAAGGTCGCCGAGAGCGCCGGTACCCTGTCTACCACCAACGGCATGTTCGTATTCCTGCTCGTGTTCATCGTTCTGCTGATCGGTGCCCTGAGCTTCTTCCCGGCCCTGGCGCTTGGCCCCGTTGCCGAGTTCTTTCAGATGATTGCGTAAAGGAGGGCGCAGATTTATGGCTATGCAAAAAGACATGATGGGCCGCGCGGTCCGCGACTCGTTTGCCAAGCTGGATCCTCGCGTCCAGATTCAAAACCCGGTCATGTTCCTGGTGTGGCTTTCCGCCGTCATGACCTCCGTCCTGGCCGTCGCTTCCATTTTCGGTGTGCAGGACGCGGGTGTGCCCACCTACTATGTGGTCGCCATCGCGGTCATCCTGTGGCTCACCGACCTGTTCTCGAACTTCGCCGAGGCGCTTGCCGAGGGCCGCGGTAAGGCCCAGGCCGATTCCCTGCGTGCGGCCAAGAAGGATGTCGAGGCCCATCGCATCGAGTCCGTTGAGGGCAAGGAGCACTTCATCGTCGTTCCCGGCACCGAGCTCACGCGCGGCGACCTGGTGATCGTACGCGCCGGAGAGCAGATTCCCGGCGACGGCGACGTCATCGAGGGCGCTGCCTCCGTTGACGAGTCCGCCATCACCGGCGAGTCCGCCCCTGTGGTCCGCGAGGCCGGCGGCGACCGCTCTGCCGTTACCGGCGGTACCACGGTGCTGTCCGACTGGATCATCGTCAAGATCTCCAGTGAGCCCGGCCAGAGCTTCCTGGACAAGATGATCGCGATGGTCGAGGGTGCCGCGCGCAAGAAGACCCCTAACGAGATCGCTCTGGAGATCTTCCTGGTGGCCCTCTCCATCGTCTTTATCCTGGTCACGCTGGCCCTGTATTGTTACTCCTGCTTCTCGGTCGGTCTTAACGACATGGACAACCCCACGGCCGTGACCACGCTCGTGGCGCTGCTCGTGTGCCTGGCTCCCACTACCATCGGCGCCCTTCTGTCCGCCATCGGCATCGCCGGCATGAGCCGTCTGAACGAGGCCAACGTGCTGGCCATGTCCGGCCGCGCCATCGAGGCCGCCGGCGACGTCGACATCCTCATGCTCGACAAGACCGGTACCATCACCCTGGGTAACCGCCAAGCCGCCGAGTTCATCCCGGTCGACGGCGTCGATCCCGCGGAGCTGGCCGATGCCGCCCAGCTTTCCTCGCTGGCCGACGAGACCCCCGAGGGCCGTTCCATCGTCGTACTCGCCAAGGAGCAGTTCGGCCTGCGCGGCCGCACGCTCGAGGATAAGGGCATGGAGTTCATCCCGTTCACCGCGGCAACGCGTATGTCCGGCGTGAACTACGAGGGCAATGAGATCCGCAAGGGCGCTGCCGATTCCGTGCACACCTATGTGGAGGCAGCCGGCGGCGTGTTCTCCCAGGAGTGCGACGAGGCCGTCGAGCGCATCGCCAAGGCCGGCGGCACCCCGCTGGTCGTGACCAAGAACTGCCGCGTGCTGGGCGTTGTGTACCTCAAGGACATCATCAAGTCCGGCGTTAAGGAGAAGTTCGCCGACCTGCGCAAGATGGGCATCAAGACCATCATGGTGACGGGCGACAACCCGCTCACCGCCGCGGCAATCGCCGCCGAGGCCGGCGTTGACGACTTCCTGGCCGAGGCCACCCCTGAAGGCAAGCTCGAGAAGATCCGCGAGTTCCAGCGTGAGGGCCACCTGGTCGCCATGACCGGCGACGGCACCAACGACGCGCCCGCTCTGGCCCAGGCCGACGTCGCCGTGGCCATGAACACGGGCACCCAGGCCGCCAAGGAGGCCGGTAACATGGTCGATCTCGACTCCAACCCCACCAAGCTCATCGAGGTCGTGCGTATTGGCAAGCAGCTGCTCATGACCCGCGGTTCGCTCACGACCTTCTCAGTGGCCAACGACGTGGCGAAGTACTTCGCTATCATTCCGGCCCTGTTCTCGCCAATCTACCCCGGGTTGGACGCCCTCAACATCCTGGGGCTCACCAGCCCGTTGTCTGCCGTGCTGTCCGCCATCATCTACAACGCGTTGGTCATCGTCGCGCTGATTCCTGCCGCCCTGAAAGGCGTGAAGTACCGCGAGCTTTCGTCCGGCCAGCTGCTGACCCACAACCTGCTGGTGTGGGGTCTGGGCGGTATCGTGGCGCCGTTCGTATTCATCAAGATTATCGACATGCTGCTGGCCTTGTTCGGCATTGGCATGATGTAGACGGAGGTTTGTATGTTCAAAGGTGTTGCATCGCGCGCACTGGGCGTGTTCGCGCTGTTTACCGTTGTCTGCGGCCTGGGCTATACGCTCGTCGTGACCGGCATCGCCCAGGTTGCGTTCCCGTACCAGGCGAACGGATCGCTCATCAAGGTCGACGGCAAGGTTGTGGGTTCCGAGCTCATCGGCCAGAACTTCGATGATGAAGCCCACATGTGGGGTCGTATCCAGAACGTGTCAATTGTCGAAGGCGAAGACGGCGAGCTTATGGCGTATGGTGCTCCGTCCAACCTGTCCCCGGCGAGTGAGGAGTATCGGCGGCTTGTGGACGCGCGCGTGAAGAAGATCCGCGCTGCCAACCCCGATGCCGATATGGACGCTGTGCCCGTCGACCTGGTGACGTGTTCGGGGTCCGGCCTCGACCCGGAGATCTCTCCGGATGCCGCCGAGTACCAGGTCCCGCGCCTTGCCAAGGCCACGGGCAAAAGTAAGGACGAGGTGCGCGACATCATCGCCGCGTGCACCAAGGGCCGTTTCCTCGGCGTGTTCGGCGAGCCCACGGTTAACGTGCTCAAGGTGAACCTTATGCTGGACGGCGCGCTGTAGGTGAGGGAGTGGCGGATGAGGGCATGACTGACTATCTGAGCCCTCAATTCCACCCCGCCCATCAGTTGCGGTGAAATACGGACTGTTTTAGCTGTCAAAGGCCTTATCTACTCCGTATTCCACCGCAACTTTTTTGTGAGGGTTGGGATTGAAGGTGAGGAGTGCGAGCGAGTGCAGATATGGCGGTTGCTGATACGATAGGTACGTTAGCAACTGCCGCCGAGCGGCTCAAACGAAAGGAACCCTGTATGGAGTCTTCCGCCTACCCGATGCTCTTTAGCCCGATCAAGGTCGGTACGACCGAGGTCAAGAACCGCGTCTTTATGCCGCCGGTGTCCACGAACCTGGCCGATCATGGCTATGTGACCGACGACTTGGTTGATCATTACCGTGCCCGTGCCAAGGGCGGCGTGGGCCTCATCATTACCGAGGTCGTGACGGTCGAGCCCACCTATACCTATCTGCCGGGTGACATGTGCTGCTACGACGACACGTTTATCCCCGGCTGGGAAAAGCTCGCCGCAGCCGTCCACGAGTATGGCTGCAAGATCATGCCGCAGCTCTTCCATCCCGCCTACATGGCCTTTAACATTCCGGGCACGCCGCGCCTGATCGCTCCGTCCTTTGTGGGCCCGTCCTATGCCCGCGAGGCGCCGCGCCCCATCACGGTCGATGAGATCCACGAGCTCACGCATCAGTTTGGTGACGCTGCTGTGCGCATGCAGAAGGCCGGTGTCGACGGCGTCGAGGTCCATGCGGCACACGCCCACGGCATGCTCGGCGGCTTTTTGACCCCGCTCTATAACAAGCGCACCGACGAGTACGGCGGCTCGCTCGACGCCCGCATGCGCTTCCTGCTCGAGGTCATCGCCGAGATTCGCGAGCGCTGCGGCAAGGACTTTATCATCGACGTCCGTATCTCGGGCGACGAGTACACCGATGGCGGCCTGACCCTCAACGACATGATCTATGTCTCGCGTCGCTTGGAGAAGGCCGGCGTCGACATGATCCACGTGTCGGGCGGCACTACCATCAAGCGCGGCTCCGCCATTCCCGCCGCCGGTACGCAGCAGGCCTCGCACGCCGCCTGCTCGCGCGAGATCAAGAAGCATGTGAATATTCCCGTTGCCACGGTCGGCCGCATCAACGAGGCATGGATTGCCGAGGAACTGATCGAGGACGGCGCCGCCGACATCTGCATGATGGGCCGTGCCAATCTGTGCGATGCCGAGTTCTGCAATAAGGCCGCTGCCGGCAACACCGACGACATCCGCCCCTGCATCGGCTGTTTGCGCTGCCTGAACGGCATTATGTTTGGCAAGCGCATCTCCTGCACCGTCAACCCGGACGTGGAGCGCGACGAGGCCGGCTACGAGCCTGCCGCCGAGGCCAAGAACGTGCTCGTTGTGGGCGCTGGTCCTGCGGGCATGGAGGCAGCCTACATTGCCGCCAAGCGCGGCCATAACGTGGTGCTCGTGGATAAGCAGGACGAGCCGGGCGGCGAGATGCGCATTGCGGCCGTTCCGCCGGCAAAGCAGGAGCTCACGCGCGTGATCAAGTATCAGTACCGTCGCCTGGCCGAGGCCGGCGTCACGTGCGTCTTTGGTACCGAGCTTTCGGCCGAGGACATCCAGCGCGACTACGCGGGCTACGAGGTTGTCCTGGCTTATGGCGCCGAACCCATCGCCCCGGCCTTTATGCAGGGATTTAAGCAGGTCATGACGGCTGACGACCTGCTGGGTGGCAAGGCTTTCCCGGGCAAGAAGATCGTCATTGTGGGCGGCGGCACCGTTGGTTGCGAGACGGCCGATTACCTGGCCCCGTTGGTCAACGACCTGTCGCCGGCCAACCGCGATGTCACCGTCATCGAGATGACCAAGACGCTCGCCGCCAACGAGGGCGGCGCCGGCCGCGCGGTGCTCATCACGCGCATGCTCTCCAAGGGTGTTCACGTGCTGACCGAGGCCAAGGTGACCGAGATTACCGAGGACACCATCAGTTACGAAAAGGACGGCGAGGTCCACACCATCGCCGACGCCGACACGCTGGTGCTTGCCATGGGCTATCGTCCCAATACCAAGCTGGCCGACGACCTGGCTGCAGCCGGTATCGCCACCCACGTGTTGGGCGATGCCAACAAGTGCGGTAACATTCGCGACGCCATCGGCGATGGCTACAAGGTTGCCTGCGAGCTCTAGTTAACCCCTTTGCACCAATCGATTGCAAAAAGCGGCGGCTGCCCTGTGCGTTGGGCAGCCGCCGCCTGCGTTTTGCCAAAGAAAGATTATTGTCGGGCCCTAAATGCCTTTTGTTTCTGCTCCCTCCGCAATCATGTTGCGGTTGTAGACCAGGTGCAGATACATCGCATCGTGAGCGGCGGTGGGGCTGTGCGCCTCGATGGCGTCGGCCACACCGCGGTGCGTGCGGATGGTCTCCTCGACGAGCCTTTTGCCCGTTACATCGATAAAGAGGGGAACGGATGCCTTGAGCACACTCATCAGACGGGTAACGACGAGGTTTCCGCCATCCAAGGTGGCTACATGGAGTAGCGCCCATGCGCATCAAATATCTCCTCTCATAGATGCGCGGCACAAAGAGCCCCGAGCTCACACGAGCTCGGGGCCTTTTTCGTCTGGATTGGGGACGCATAGCCGGACGAAAACAATTTGCGTCTGGTAATAAGCGTACGAAAGCGCAATTTACGTCTTAATTTCGGACGCAAATCAAGACGAAAACCGTTTACGTCTGCTTTAAATCCGTACGAAAACGGTTTTCGTCTTGCAGGGCAGTTGTCGTTTCTACAGTTCAACTTCCAGTTCGGCTTTGTGCTCGTAGAGGTAGTCGCGCATGTAGGGGATGGCAAATGAGACCTTGCCGTACGAAGGAGCCTCGATAATCGATTCTCTTAACAGGCGGCTGCGGACGGAGCTCACCTGTTGAGGCGTTTTGTTTAGGGCATCGGCAACCATGCTGGTCGAGCTCGTCTGCCCCAAAGACGCCATGCTCAGCAGATAAGCGATGCACGTGGGCGGAATGCGCTGCAGCGCGGGCTCAATCACCATGGCGCAGAAGCGTTCGCGTGCCGTTGCAATGCCACGCTCGGCTTCTTCTTCTCCAATAATCGCTGTATGTGCGCGTCTTGCCAACTGCCATGCGTAGTATCCAACGAGTTGGATCATGAAAGGATAGCCTTGCGTTGCCTCGGCAAGTTGGCCGGCAATACCTGGCTGCAACTCCATGCCAGACGCTTCAATGGTTTCCTCGAGGGAGTACGACACTTCGGTTACTGCCACAGCCTTCAGATCAAAGGGGAGGGCACGGCGCAAAAACGTAAGTGTCTTTCCGTTGATGATGCTTTCAATCATCGAAGGCAGCCCAGCAAAAACAAAGGCGATATCAAGGTCTTCGCCGATAACCTGCTGAATCGCAATGGAGAGCGTTCGGACCTCATCGAGCTCTGCGTCTTGAACCTCGTCGAGAGTGATGAGCAGGCCATTTCCATTCTTGGATATTGTCTGTCTCATGGCGTCGCGTAGCGATGGGCCGATTCGCTCAATATCTATGCTGCCGATGGATATGCCAGCTACGGTGGGCTCAAATCTGGCGTGTTTGGCCTGGAATTTGGGCTGCAGCTGTTCGAGAATGCGCTGGCAAAGTCCCTCGGTTGCGACCTCTTTTATGACCGTCCAGCCACGGCTTTGCGCCAAACGTGAGCACTCGTCAAGGAGGACCGTCTTGCCCGTTCCACGGACGCCGGCTATGCGCATTAGGCGCCCCGGGGCACCAGGCCCGTTGACGAGGCCCTCATTGAATTCTTCGAGCACATCTTCGCGGCCGATAATCGTGGGAGGTGTTTTACCTGCTGTGGGCTTAAAAGGGTTTGTTTGCATGTGAGCCACCTTTGCTCAAGATATAGCAAGATATAGCAAAGTATAGCAAGATATAGCAAAGTATAGTGAGATATAGCAAAGTAAGCGCTACTCGCGGGTTTTGCGGTGGTGCTATTTTCCAAATGCCGCGCGGATAAAGCGCTGGGCGAACAGCTTGTTGGCAACTCACGAGGGCTCGGGGTGCCAATTTGGGGTGCAGTAGTGCTGCGCCACGAAAAGGGCCTATCTACTACGTTTAAGCCGCAAGGGTCAACCATAGCCGGCTATTTTGAAAATCGATAAGCTCTCTACCAGCGGTTTTGTTTTTGCACTTTTCAGCATGGTCTGGGCTCTCCGCGTTAACGTAGTAGATGGGCCCCTTTTGTGGCAAGGGGCCGACCTGCGGCTCAGGGTAGCCAAAAAAGCCCCGTCCCAAAAAGACTGTTGGAAGTTGCGGTGGAATAGTTCCTGTTTTTGCTGCTGAAGGCTTTGAGCAGGAACTATTCCA
Organism: Collinsella sp.; assembly: GCA_019419455.1. Lineage (GTDB taxonomy): Bacteria > Actinomycetota > Coriobacteriia > Coriobacteriales > Coriobacteriaceae > Collinsella. Next base: position 59,243 of record DXZW01000009.1, read on the forward strand.
CCGCAACTTATGAGGGGGCGGGGGATGCGATAGTATTACGTGGTGATATTCGACAAACCGTGGGCTTCATTCGAGGGCTTTATGGAACAACACCAGCATTATCAGAGCCTGCAAGACCAGGCATACAACGCATTGCGCTCCAAGATCATCTATGCCGAGCTCAGGCCCGGCACGCGCCTTTCGGCGATTGGTCTGGAAAAGGAGACGGGAATCGGGCGCACGCCCATTCGCGAGTCCTTTGTGCGCCTGCGCGAGCAGGAGCTGGTGGAAACGCGTCCCAAAAGCGGCACCTATGTCTCAAAAATCAGCATGGAACGCGCCGAGAACGCCTGTTTCTTGCGCGAGAAACTCGAAAGAAGCGTACTCATTAAATGTTGTTCGTCTGCCACGCCCGAGCAAAAGCATCGGCTCGAGCAGATTCTTGCCGAGTCCGAGTCTCTCGACCATAGCGAAACGCGTCGTTTCTTTGACCTGGACAACCTGTTCCATGAGACGTGTTTTGCGATTGCCGGCCGTCACATGTTGTGGGATTGGATGAAGAGCGTCAATACGCATTTTGAGCGATACAACTGGTTGCGTATGGTGTCGCAAGATCTTGATTGGGAGCCGATTCGTCGACAGCATCGCCGAATTCTCGAGGCCATTAAGAGGGGCGATACCGACACGGCGAGCTATCTGGCAGAGACACACCTGCACCTGATGCCCGAGGAGCAAGGCCCGGTTATTGCCTTGCATCCCGACTATTTTGAGCTGCCTAAAGACTCGTCTATCTAGCCCATCATCGCATCTGCTCGAGACGCAAAAACGATGCTGCTCATCTGCAGCGTTTTGAAGCCGAGTTTTTAAAAAATGCCTAAAATGGCTCAGACTGCCGACAATTGGGAAACGGGGTGCGCTATGGCGCAGATGAGGATTAAGGACATTGCTGCCGAGGCGGGCGTGAGCCCGGCCACGGTCTCGCGCTATCTCAACAACCGCCCCGGGCAGATGACCGAGGAAACCCGTGCTCGCATCGCGGCAGTTATCGAGCGCACCGGCTATCGTCCACGTGCCGCCGCGCGCAATCTGCGCAGCTCGCGTACCAACCTCATCGGCGTGATCTTGGCCGACATTGCTAACCCGTTCTCCAGCGCCATGCTCGAAGGGCTTTCCGCTAGTGCCGCCGCGCGCGGCTGCTCGCTTATGACTGCCATTAGCGGCAATGATTCCGCCAAGGAAGCAGAGTCGCTCACCAGACTTATCGATGCCGGTGTGGACGGCCTGGTCGTCAACACCTGTGGCGGCAACGACAAGGCGATTGCCGCGGCTGCGGGACGCCTGCCCGTCGTGCTGCTCGACCGCGATGTTGCCGACGGCGGTGTCGATCTGGTGACCTCCAACAACCGTGAGCTGGTCGCCGGCCTGGTAGACGCCTTGGCTGTCGCGGGCAGCGAGCGCCTGTGCCTGCTCACCGAGGCAAGCGACGACAGCCCTGTGCGTCGCGAGCGTGCCGAGGCCTTTGCCGACGAGCTTTCGCGCCGCGGTCTTGCGGGCGAGGTCGTCACCCTGGCCGACGGTGGCGTCGAGGGCGTCAGTCGCCTGGACGAGACCATCCGCGAGTATGCGGGTAAAAAGCTCGGCCTCATTGCCGTCAACGGCTTGGTTTTCCTGCGCCTGACCGAGGCGCTGGCCCAGCTGGGGCCCTCGTTGCCGGCGGGTCTCAAGATCGCGACGTTTGACGACTATCCCTGGAACCACGTGCTCTTTGGCGGTGTGACCACGGCCGCGCAGGACACCCTCACCATTGCCGAGCGCGTGGTCGAGCGCCTGTCCGAGCGCATCGACGTTGTTACCACTACGGTGGGCGATGCCGCAAAGCTCGCCCCCAAGCGCATCGAGATCCCCGGCCACATCGAACACCGCGCTTCGACCTCGCGCTAGTTTGTGTGATAATATATAGACAATGTCATACAGGAGGTATCCATGGCTGCGTCTGTACTGAGTGTACGAGTGGACTCGTCAATTAAAGATTCATTTGCCGAGCTATGTGAAGAACTCGGCATGACTTCGTCTGTAGCGGTCAATATGTTTATGAGGCAGATGCTGCGCGAGCGCTCGCTGCCGTTTGTTCCTTCACTTGGTAAAAACTCTGCGAGCGAAAACGTCGCCGCAGACATTTTGGATATTGCTCAGATTGAGTCCGCCGTCCGCGAGGCGGCCAGCTCGATTCCCGCCATCAAAACCGTGATTCTTTTTGGCTCGTATGCTCGTGGCGAGGCGCGTGCCGATAGTGACATTGACTTGCGTCTCGAAGTCGATCGCGATCAGGGCTTTGGCCTTTTCGCGTTGTCGGCGTTTGGTGAGGCGGTGCGCAAAGAAACCGGGAGGCAGGTCGACCTCGTCTCGAGTGATCATCTTGATGACGATCTTGCCGCGGTAATCGAGCGCGAAGGAGTGATCCTTTATGATCGCGCGTAAGTCAGACGGCCTTCGCGCTCAAGAGGTTTTGGAAGCCATCTCTGAAACGAACGAGCGCATCAGGGCTTTTGATATCACCGAGGACCAGTTTCTGCATGCGAATGACGTGCGGACGAGGGCGTTGGCGGACTCCCTTTTGACTTGTGCGCTTAGGGTGACGGAAGAAGCGGGCAAGTTGTCGGAACGCTCGCAGCGGCTTCATCCCGAAATCGAATGGCGTGGAATTATCGGCATGAGAAATTATCTTGCGCATGATTACGGCAATGTCGACCGCTCGGTTGTATGGGATGCAGTGACGATGGAGTTCCCTACGCTGGAACGAGCTTGTAGACAAATTGTCTCCGAATCTGAACGCTAGCCACTCGTTCGCAACTGCCTGTTCGCGCACGTTTTTTGAGCGCTTGATACGCTTTAACCCTGCGGAAACATTTTTCTGCGATAGTATCTGCGATATAGACCAGTCGAAACCCGCCCGAAAGAAAGGGGAGCGACATGAACCAGCAGAACATCGATTACGTACTCCGCTCCGTAGAGCAGCGTGACATCCGCTTTGTGCGTCTGTGGTTTGTCGACATTCTCGGCCGCCTCAAGAACTTTGCCATTAGCCCCGAGGACCTCGAGGTCGCTTTTGAGGAGGGTATTGGCTTTGACGGCTCCGCCATCGAGGGCTTTGCCACGCCCGAGGAAGCCGACATGCTCGCATTCCCCGATGCTTCGACCTTCCAGATCCTGCCGTGGCGCCCGAGCCATAATGGTGTCGCCCGCGTGTTCTGCGACGTGTGCACTCCCGATCGCAAGCCGTTTGCCGGCGATCCACGCGATGCCCTGCGCCGCATGTTCCGCAAGGCCGAGAAAGCCGGCTATCTGCTCAACGTGGGCGCCGAGCTGGAGTACTACTACTTCCCCGACGAGCACACCCCCGAGCCGCTCGACAACGTGGGCTACTTCGATCTTTCGGTGAGCGATGCCGCTCGTGACCTGCGTCGCAACACGGTCCTCACGCTCGAGAAGATGTCCGTGCCCGTGGAGTACACCTTTCACGCCGCCGGTCGCTCGCAGCATGGCATGAGCCTGCGCCACGCCGAGGCCCTGAGCATGTCCGACGCCATCACCACGGCCAAACTCATCATTAAGCAGCAGGCTTACGAGAGCGGTTGCCACGCCTCCTTTATGCCCAAGCCGTTGGCGGGCGAGGACGGCAGCGCCATGTTTTTGCATCAGTCGCTGCTCGACCACGACGGCAACAACGTGTTTTGGGGCGAGGACGACGAGAAGTACCATCTCTCCGACGTCGCCAAGCACTACATGGCCGGTATCTTGGCGCACGCGCGCGAGATCAGCGCCATCACCAACCCCACCGTCAATTCGTACAAGCGCATCACCACGGGCGGCGACTCCGTGCCGCAGTACGCCACGTGGGGCCTGCGTAACCGCGCGAGCATGGTTCGCATTCCGGTTTACAAGCCCGGCAAGCAACTGTCCACGCGCATCGAGCTTCGCAGCCCCGATCCCATGGCCAACTCGTACCTGGTCAACGCCGTCACGCTGGCGGCCGGTCTCGACGGCATCGAGCGCAAGCTGGAGCTCCCGCCCGAGGCCACGGCCGAGACACTCAAGCTCACCGACCGTCAGATGCTCGGGGCCGGTTACACGCCGCTGCCGCGCTCGCTCAAAGAGGCGCTCGACGTCTTTGAGGACTCGCAGTTTATGAAGGATGCCCTCGGCGAGCACATCCACAGCTTCTTCCTTAAAAAGAAGCGTGACGAGTGGCATAAGTTTGAGTCCACGATCACCGAGTGGGAGATCAAGCACTACCTGGCGAACTCCTAATCGCGCTGGTTCGTTCCAGTACGATTGAGCTCATTTCTTTGGAGGCCGATATGTCCGAAAAGAGTGCCCTGTTCATGGCGCGCACGACGCGCTTCCACGAGTTTGCCCGCAGCTTGACGACCACCCTGGGTGTCGAGGTGAGCCTGGCAACCCCCGATTCGCCGACTGCGGCGCACGACTTTGACCTGCTGATTCTCGATTCCGATGGCATCCGCAGCGACCGCATCGATCAGATTGCCAAGTGGCTTGACGATCGTGGCGGCGTCCCCATGTTGGTGATCGTCGACGATGAGGCGCTCGGCACCCTGCGTCTGCCCAATCATGCGCATGCCGACTTTGTATGCCCCACGGCGACGCCCAACGAACTCAAGGCTCGTGCGCAGCGCCTGATGGGCGAGGAGGAGACCGTCACCGCCGACGATGTGCTCAACATCGATAACCTCGAGATCAACCTGGCTACCTACCAGGTGACGCTCGATGGCGAGCCCATCGACCTGACGCTGATGGAGTACTCGCTGCTGAGCTTTTTGGCGACGCATCCCAACCGCGCCTACAGCCGCGAGGTGCTGCTGCACCGCGTATGGGGCTTTGAGTACTGCGGCGGCACGCGCACCGTCGACGTGCACATTCGACGCATCCGCTCCAAGGTGGGTCCGCAGATCGCGGCGCACATCACCACCGTCCGCGGCGTGGGCTATCTGTTTAAGGACTAGATTTCCACCACAAAGGGGACAGGCACTTTTGTGGTGGTTTTGACGCAGGTACGGATTCCTTTCGGGTCTGCGGCAGAACTTAAGCCTTCCTAAAAGATTGCGTTCTCATACACTTGCGCCCGCATATTGGGGTACAACTCAACGTGAACAATGATGGCCCGCCACATGTTTGGCGGGCCTTTGGTTATTTGACGAAAGGATCGCAGCTATGAGCGAGTACGATTCCCAGCGTCCCCAGGATGCGGGCAACGCCGGCGAGACCCAGCAGCAGCCGCGTGTGCAGGTGGAGTCGACGCCTGCCGGCAGTAACATTCCCTACGTGCAGGCCTACGACACGCAGACCGGCAAGCCGCTGGGTGGCCAGCAGGTCGTGAACAAGCACACGGTGGTCAAGACCAAGACCAAAAAGCTGCCGATCTTTATTACGGCACTCGCCGGCTGTGCCTGCGGAGCCCTGCTGGTCATTGCGCTCATTATGAGCGGCACGCTCAACATTGGTGGCGGCAAGAATGCCGTGACGGCGGGTGCTTCGGGTTCATCGACGCAAAAGATTACGATCGATTCCGAGGACACCACGCTGGCCGAGGCCGTCTCTGCCAAGGCCTTGCCCTCCGTCGTTTCCATCACCGCCACTTCGAGCGGCAGCCAGAATGGCTCGCTTTCGCAGTCTGCTGATGAGTCGGATAGCTCGGGCAGCGTCGGTTCGGGCGTGGTGCTCGATACCGAGGGTCACATCCTTACCAACAACCACGTGGTCGATGGCTATGACCAGTACGTGGTCACCATGGACGACGGCACCACCTACGAGGCCGAGTTCGTGGGCAACGATGCTTCGAGCGACCTGGCCGTCATCAAGCTCAAGGACGCCGACGCCTCCAAGCTCACGCCGATCGAGATCGGTGATTCCTCCAAGCTCAACGTGGGCGAGTGGGTCATGGCGATCGGTTCGCCGTTTGGCAACGAGCAGTCTGTCTCCACCGGTATCGTCTCGGCGCTCTACCGCTCCACGGCCATGAGCTCTACCAGCGGCAACACTATCTACGCCAACATGATCCAGACCGATGCCGCCATCAACCCGGGCAACTCCGGCGGCGCGCTCGTCAATGACAACGGCGAGCTCGTGGGCATCAACTCGCTCATCGAGAGCTACTCGGGCTCCAGCTCAGGCGTGGGCTTTGCTATTCCCGTTAACTACGCCAAGAACATTGCCGACCAGATTATCGACGGCAAGACGCCGGTGCATCCGTACATGGGCGCTACGCTTTCGAGCGTCAATGCGCTCAACGCCCGCACCAACAAGCTGAGCACCGATAGCGGCGCGTATGTGGCGAGCGTCGTCGAGGACGGTCCTGCTGCCAAGGCCGGCATTCAGGAGGGCGACGTCATCACCAAGCTGGGCGACGACGAAATCACGAGCGCCGATGGCCTGATCATCGCGCTGCGCAGCCACGAGGTGGGCGAGAAGGTCGAGATCTCGCTTATGCGCGGCAAGGAAGAGAAGAAGGTCACCGTCGAGCTGGGTTCCGATGAGGAGCTGCAGAACCAGCAGCAGGACGACAGTTCGACCGACACCGGCAATGGCGGTATTACCGACGAGCAGCTGCGCCAGTACCTGGAGGAGCTGCTAGGCCAGCAGGGCCAGGGTCAGGGCTACGGCCAGGGTTACTAACGAGCCGTATCGCACATATCGAAGCCAGAGGGGTTGTCCCACCAACGCGGGACAGCCCCTCTTTTCTTATTGATCCGTTGGGGACGGAGGAAAACGGATCACTTGGGGCTGACAAGAGGCCTGGTTCGTAATGGTCTGGACAGTTAGTTCAGATACGTATAAATCTGGGACAGCTTGGAATGCGTTTTGAGCAATTTTTGATTGGGATGGGGCTCGAATGGGTGTTTGGAAGGGAGAGTGGGACGTTTACATGGTCTCGAGGAGCCCGAATTCGTCGAAACAGGGGTGTTCGTGCCTGATTTAGCTCTAGGATTTATACGTATCTGAACTAACTGTTCACCCCAGTCTGGCGGCTGCCGATTCGGTGCGGTTTGAGACCGCTATTCGGCCTCATTGCGACCGGTGGTACTCTAGTATCCGTTTGAAATCGAGCGAAGGAGTGCCGCTATGGAGCAATCGAGCCTGTTTGGTGACGGCGTGGACATCGATACCGAAACGTCCACGACCGCGGAAGCCACCGCACCGACCGATGCCCGTGCCCAGGCGGCAGCACGTGCGGCCGAGCTGCGCCACGAGCTCGATTACCACGCCTATCGCTACTACATGCTCGATGCGCCCGAGATCACGGACGCCGCCTTTGACAAAATGCTCGTTGAGCTGCAGGAAATCGAGGCGACCTATCCCGACCTGGTGACGCCCGACAGCTATACCCAGCGTGTGGGCGGATACGTGAGCGAGCAGTTTACGCCGGTCACGCACATGGCACGCATGTATTCCATGGACGATGCCATGGATCTGGACGAACTCGACGCGTGGCTCCAGCGCACCGAGGATGCGCTCGGTGCCGGTAGCGTCACCTATACCTGCGAGCTTAAGATCGACGGTCTGGGCGTTGCGCTTACCTATCAAAACGGCACCTTTGTGCGCGCCGCCACACGTGGCGATGGCACCACGGGCGAGGACGTGTCGCTCAACGTGCGCACTATCAAGGACGTGCCCATGCACCTGTCCGAGCCGGCGCTCGTCCACATGGGCGCCGACCGCGAGCGCACCATCGAGGTGCGCGGCGAGGTCTACATGCCTAAGGGCAGCTTTGTGCGCCTGAACGACGAGGCCGATGCCGAGGGCCGCGACCCCTTCGCCAACCCGCGCAACGCCGCCGCCGGCAGCCTGCGTCAGAAGGATCCCAAGGTCACGGCGCGCCGCGACTTGGCTACCTTTATCTACGCCATCGCCGATACCGACCCGCTGCACGTCCACAGCCAGCGCGAGTTTCTGGACTGGCTGCGCAGCGCCGGCTTTAGCGTCAACCCCAACGTGGCTCGTTGCGCCACGCCGGCCGAGGTTCACGAGTTCTGCGCCCAGGCGCTCGAGCACCGCGGCGACCTGGACTACGACATCGACGGCGTGGTCGTAAAGGTGGACAGTTTTCAGCAGCAGCTCGACCTGGGCTTTACCGCCCGCGCGCCGCGCTGGGCCATTGCCTTTAAGTTCCCGCCCGAGGAAAAGCAGACCGTCCTGCGCGAGATTCGCATCCAGGTGGGTCGTACCGGCGTGCTCACGCCGGTCGCCGAGTTCGACCCGGTCACGGTTGCCGGCTCTACCATCGCGCGCGCAACGCTGCACAACATCGACGAGATCCGCCGCAAGAACGTGCGCGAGGGTGACACCATCATCGTGCACAAGGCGGGCGACGTGATCCCCGAGGTCGTGGGTCCCGTGCTCGACAAGCGCCCGGTCGACAGCGTTGACTGGCAGATGCCCGAGGTCTGCCCCGTGTGCGGTAGCCCCGTGGTCCACGAGGACGGTGAGGTGGCCTACCGCTGCGTGTCCATCGACTGCCCCGCGCAGCTCAAGGAGCGCCTGCTCCACTGGGTGAGCCGCGGCTGTATGGACGTCGATGGCCTGGGCGACGAAATCGTCGACAAGATGATCGCTGCCGGCCTGATCCACGATGTCGCGGACTTCTACCAGCTCACGGTCGACGACATCGCAGGCCTGGACACGGGCCGCACCTATGCCAGCTCCAACAGCAAAAAGGGCGTCAAGAAGGGCGATCCCATCCCGGTGGGCCTCAAGACGGCCGAGAAAATCATCACCGAGCTCAACAAGTCCAAGAGCCAGCCACTCGGTCGCGTGCTGTTTGCCCTGGGCATCCGCCACGTGGGCAAAAGCGTGGGCGAGGTCATCGCCGAGCGATTCCTGTCGATTGACAAGCTCATCTTGGCGAGCGAAGAGGACATCGCCGAGTGCGAGGGCATCGGCCCCAAGATTGCGGCGAGCGTCAAGCAGTTCCTGGCCGTGCCCGAAAACCTTGCCGTGCTGGAGCGCCTACGCCAGGCGGGTCTGTCGCTCGAGGTCGACTTGGGCGCCGCGCACGCGCAAGCCGCGGCCGACGCTGGCGTGGCGGGTGAGCTTGCTGACGCACAGCCGCTTGCGGGTCTGACCTTCGTGCTTACCGGCACGCTCGTCAACCGCACCCGCGACGAGGCGGGCGCGGCGCTCAAGGTGCTTGGTGCCAAGGTCTCGGGCAGTGTTTCAAAGAAGACGAGCTATCTGGTCGCCGGCCCCAAAGCGGGCTCCAAGCTCACCAAGGCCGAGCAGCTGGGTGTGCCCGTGCTGGATGAGGACGCACTCGAGCAGATCTTGGCGACTGGTCAGGTGCCCCAGGCTTAAGGCGCCGATAATCAAATGGAAAGCCTATCGGAAAGTGTGATGCTTTCCGATAGGCTTTTATACACGTTAACATTAACATTAACGTGTATACTTAGCAGTGAAGATACATGTTGAGAGGAGCCGTTATGGTTACTGTCGCATTTTCGGAGCTGCGCCAAAACCTTACGCAGGTGGCCGAAAGGGTTGCCAATGAGGGCGAAGAGGTTGTGGTCTTCAAGCGGAGCAAGCCGTTGTTCAAGATCGTGCCGCTCGACTATGAAAGCCCAGTTGCGGTGGAATATGACGCTGCTCAGGAGCGTGGAATCGCAAAGCCGACGCGCGGCTCGGACAAGCCCAAGCGCGACGTGGGCACGATGTGGCATCCCAAGATCACCTGGAAGGAGATTCGCGAAATGCTCGCGGAGGATGAGGACTACCAGGAGTATCTCGATATCGTGGCCAAAATGCCCAAAGGAACGCCGCTCGATACGATGACGGTCGAAGATGAAAAGCGCGTCGCGAGGGAGCGCTACCTATGAGGGCATTTCTCGATACCAATTTTCTGCTCGATTGCGTGCTTCCGGGCCGGCCGGAGCACGCAGCGGCGCAAACGATCAAGGGGCTCGTCGACGTGGGGCTTATCGAGGGCGTTGTTTCGGCCTGTTCTCTCAAGGATGCATACTACATTCTCACTAAACAGGCGGGCGAGGCGCGCGCCCGCGAGGTAGTGTGCGACTGCCTTAAGAGCTACTCGGTAGGGCCTCTCGACCAAGAAGCTTGTTTTGCCTCCGCCTATTCCGATGAGCCGGACTTTGAGGACGGCTGTATCCGCGCGATGGCCGAGCGTGCCGGCGTGGACTTTATCATCACGCGCGATCGAGCCGCTTTTGTGCGCTCGACCATCAAGACCTTCTCGCCCGCAGAGTTCATCCGGGCGTTTCCGATCCCGGAGGAGTAAAACCACCACGCCGGGGCGTGTCCCCGACGTTTAGCGAGCTTGTTGGGAGGCTCTCGGCCCAGTGACTGTTACAAAAAACGGCTATAGCAAATTTGTCGTACTTCGATCCGAGGACTACGATCTCATGGTTCAGGAACAGGCTAAGGCTCGTCTGATGGCTCGTATAGCTGTGGCCGAACGGGAGCGTGCTGCTGGCACGGCACGTGATGCCTTTGAGGCTCTCGATGACCTTGAGACAAAATATGACCTATAACGTTAAGATTCTGCCTATAGCTGAACGTTTTCTAGGCAGTTCTTATTTGGACGGAGCGACCGGCACGGTGATCTGCGTCACGTAGGTTGCCGGATCATCGCTGATGATGTCATCGATCAGGGCGATCTCGCGCGAGGGACCGGCGGGCGTCAGGTTGTGTTCGTGCATGTAGCTCAGCAGTTGCTCGTAGCGTGGGGCTGCTTGCCCGTGCGTGCCGCGGAAGCTTATGGTCAGGCAGCGCGCGGCAGGTCGCGTCTCAACGTCGCCCAGGTAATCATCGGTGTCATCGAGCAGCAGAAAGACCTCGTCGTAGCCATCAAAGTCACCGGCGGCGAGGCGTTCGGGCGCGATGCCCACACCCAGATTGCCCAGATAGGCAAAGGTTTCGTGCTGCCCCTGCTGAAGCTGGCGGATATGCCATCCCAGCGAATAGGCGTCGGTGGGATTGACGCGCTCGTGCAGCGTGGCGCAGCGAAGTTCGGGTTCCTCGATTTCGCTAATGGTGTCGAGATCAGCATTCAAAGCGCCATGAAGCAAGGCAAGCCGCTGGTCAATCTTGCGCGACATGCGCTCCAACTCACGCCGCCTGTGCTTAATTAACTCCTGTTGCTTGGTCAGTTGCCGTTGTATCAAATCCATATCGCGCGTAGTGACAAACTCGCGAATCTGCGCCAACGGCAAGTCGAGAACGCGCAGGTTGCCGATGGTGTTGAGGGTGGAGAGCTGTCGCGATCCGTAGTAGCGGTACCCACTCGCCGGATCGACATATGCCGGATCCAATAGCCCCATCTGCTCGTAATGACGCAGTGTGCCCACGCTCAAATTGAGCAGGCGCGCCACCTCGCCAATGCGGAGCAGGCCCTCAGTATGTTCACTTGGCATGTCGGTCACAGGACCGCTCCTTTCAATAGGGTCGGGGAGGGGCGCCAGGCTCGCGTTGCCCCGCTACGCCATCAGCTTGTCAAAAGTTCCGCGGCGGTTGAGCACGGTAAATGCAATCACGCAGATGACCGCCGACAGAATCGAGCCGCACGGCGAGGCGATACCCATGGGGAACAGCGTGTCGGAATAGGCGTTCGACAGCAGCCACGCGCCCGGCACGCGAATGAGTGCCACAGCCAGCACGTTGTGCGCAAAGCCGATGTAGCTCTTGCCGTATGCAGCGAAAAAGCCACTAAAGCAAATGTGGATGCCGGCAAAGATTGCGTCGAAAATATAGCTGCGCATATAGCCGGTACCGGCCGCGACCACCGCGGCGTCCTTGGCAAAAAAGCCGATAAACGCTGGTGCCACCAGCCACATCAGCACCGTGATCAGGCAGCCGTACACCACCGAGATGGTCATGGCATCCTTGAGCACCTGACGCGCACGGTCGCCCTTGCCCGCGCCGGCGTTTTGCGCCGTGAGCGCGCTGACGGTGGCACCCATGGAACTCGGCACAATGAACAAAAAGCTGATCATCTTCTCGACCAGGCCCACGGCGGCGGCGTCGACCAGACCGCGGTGGTTGGCGATGACGGTGATAAACATAAACGCCACCTGGATGCAGCCGTCCTGCACGGCCACGGGCACGCCGATTTTAAGAATGCTGCCGAGCACCTCGGGCTGGGGGCGCAGGTCGCTGCGCTTAACGTGGATGTTTGTGCGACGGCTCTTGAGCCACACGAGCGCGAGGGCAACGCTGGCCGTCTGCGCGGTCACCGTGCCGAGCGCTGCGCCCACGGGGCCGAGCCCCATGTGGCCGATAAACAGAAAATCGAGCGCGATGTTGATGATGCACGCCACGCCAATCACGTACATGGGCGAGCGCGAATCGCCCAGCCCGCGAAAGATGGCCGAAAGAATGTTGTACGCGGCGATAAAGGGAATGCCGATAAAGCAGATACGCAGGTAGGCGGCGGTGCCTTCGACTGCCTCGGCCGGCGTGCCAATGAGTGCCACAATCTGCGGACACAGTGCGAGCAGGACAGCGGCCAGCACCACCGAGACACCCATAAAGAGCGTGATGGTGTTGCCGATGGCGGTCTCGGCGCGATCGAAGCGGCGCGAGCCCACGGCGTGGCCGACGATGACCGTCGTGCCCATGGCCAGGCCCACGAGCGTCACGGTTATGATATAGAGCGTCTGCGCGCCATTGCCCACGGCGGTGATGCCGGCGGCGCCGCTAAACTGTCCCATCATGTACAGGTCGGCCATGCCGTAGAGCATCTGCAAAAAGTACGAGAGCATATAGGGCAGGGCAAAGACCGCGATGGTCTTAAGGACATTGCCGCGTGTAAGGTCGTGTTCCATGGGCGGGGCTTTCTGGCTGGGTTTGTTTTGCTACCAGTGTAGTGAAAACCCTACAACGATTGTAGAGTCAAGGTTTGTATTGGCAGCAGGGCGAAAAAGTCACGCTCGCGTTCATTTCTAATTGAATACGGACGTGCGCCCTGCAAAGTACGATGCTTTGACCCCTCCGTGCTCCTCACCTCGCCTCAAACCATCACAACATTCGACGTTTTTTGCCAAAAACGGGAAAAGCATCGAATGTTGTGATGGTTTTTCTGCCACTCGACCGGGTGGAATCGCTTTCTTGCGCACGAAGGTGTGCGGACCCGTGGGCAGGGGAATAAGGTTGGTTATCCGACTCCATTGGAGGGCTCATGGACCTGCCGATCGTCCTGTCCCATAAGACTGCCTGGCTGTACCACAATGTGGTACGCCCGTCCGAGCCGCTCTCGCGAGCAAGCAGCCTATACGATGAGGACTCGCTTGCTAACGAGGCGGAGCCGACCGCGAGCCTGCCCAAATTGGGGCTCGATGCCAAGGGGCTGAGGGCTTCAACGGCAGTCGGGATCGTTACCGACTATCTGGATTCGCTTGGTATTCCACGAGAAGAACTCGATCATATCGACACGCTCGTCAACTTCGATTTTGAGCGCTCGACGCCGGCTGGATTTAGGTGCCACGTGTTTGGGGCGCCGGTACCCCCAGGCCATCTTATCGAGGTGGCGGAGGGCCTTCTAGTGGTTGATGAGGCCATGTGCTTTGTACAAGCGGGTTCGTGGATGAGCGAGCCCGAGCAGCTGGAATATGGCTACGAAATCTGCGCCCGTTACCATTTGAATCATCTGTCGACAGGCGATTATATCGAGATGGGGCAGAGGTATACCGTTGCCGACTTGATTGCTTATTGCAATGAGAGCCGATCTCGTCAGGGGGCTGTACGCGCGGTCTCCGTGCTCAAGCGCGTGCGCGATGGCGCGCGTTCGCCCATGGAGACGGCCACCGCAATCATGGTCGTAGCAAAACGTTCCCAGGGAGGGCTGGGATACGCCAAGATCGAGCTCAACCATCGGGTCGATGTTCCCAGCGAGTTCAAGTATCTCGCAAAGGCCGGGTATTTCGAGATCGATGTATATGCGCCTGCGAGTGGTACGGGGCTTGAATACAACGGCTCGGACCATCTTGATAGACAGCGTAGCGCGTCGGATGCGGAGCGTATGACCGTGCTGAGCGCGCTGGGCTTTAGGATGATCGTCCTCACCGGGACCCAGTTTGCCCATCAGCTGCAATTGCACCGGGCGATGAACGCCATCGCGCTCGCTATGGGCCTTAAGTGCGACCGAAGCGAAGCGTTCCAGAAACGTCAAAACGACCTGCGAGAATTCGTGATTCGGCACTGGGACGGCGGCCTTTAGGGGCGTTCCGGCCCTTCTACGGGGTGCCATGGACAGGCAGACCATCACAACATTCGACGTTTTTTGCCAAAATCGGGAAAAGCATCGAATGTTGTGATGGTTTGTGTTGAGGATGGGCTTGGGAAGCCGGTCTTGCTCGAAGTGACCTGTCCTGTCGTACGGGTGTCGGCATGATTCTCTCGTGGGGTATTATGTTTTCCGAAGAATAAAACGCCGCGTGAGGGGAGGGCTGCGTGGACGGGCGCGTGCAACATGACGGTTTTGGTCGCGATATCAACTACCTGCGCATTGCCGTTACCGACAAGTGCAATTTTCGCTGCATTTACTGCATGCCGGCCGATGGCGTGGCGCCCCGCGCGCACGACGAGCTGCTCAGTGCCGAGGAAATCGCCCGCTTTGTGCGCTTGGTGGCGGGGGAGGGCATTCGCCGCGTGCGCCTGACGGGTGGCGAGCCGCTGGTCAGCCGCCGTATCATCCCGCTTATTCGTGACATCCGCGCGATTCCGCAGATCGAGGACATCTCGCTCACCACCAACGGCGCCCTGCTGCCCAAGCTGGCGCCGCAGCTCAAAGATGCCGGGCTTAACCGCGTCAACATCTCGCTCGACACGCTCGACCCTACGCTCTTTGGAAAGATCACGCGTCTGGGTCGACTCGAGCAGACCATGGCGGGTATCGACGCGGCGCTGGCTTGGGGCTTTGAGCCCGTTAAGGTCAACTGCGTTGTGGTGCGCCGGCTCAACCAGGATGTGGCGGCCCTTGCGCGGCTTACGCTCGACCGCCCCATCCACCTGCGCTTTATCGAATACATGCCTATCGGCGACGAACACACGAGCTCGCATTGCGCCGTGGACCCGCATGCGCCCACGCTCAATCCCGAGCTGTGGGACGCGAGCGATACCGTGCCGAGCGACGAGCTGCGGGCGCGCATCAATGACGGGGCCGCCGCGACGGGACTGGGCGAGCTCGAGCCGCTCGACATCAACGACGCTCCTGCCGGCGCGGGCCCTGCGCGCTATTGGCACTTTCCGGGCGCGGCGGGAACGGTCGGCTTCATCAGCGCTATGTCCAACCATTTTTGTGCGAATTGCAACCGTCTGCGACTGACGGCCGACGGCAATGTGCGTCCGTGCCTGTTCAGCGATGCCGAGTATTCGGTGCGTGAGGCGCTGCGCCGTGGTGATGATATGCAGGTACTTTCGATTTGGCGCGATGCCGTGGCCCACAAACCGCAGGAACACGCGATAATTGAGGGCACGCAACGATTTATGTCCCAAATCGGAGGATGATCATATGGCCAAGAGCAGGTACGCCGATGCCACCAAGGCCGCTCGCAGGGCCGCGATGTCTGCCCACAAAGTCACGGCTGCGGCGAATGCTGGCAACGCCGACGCGTCCGCGCAACTGACTGCCAGCGCCGTCGTCGAGCCCGCCCGTGACGCCCGTCGCGACGAGCTCACTCACGTGGACGCCAAGGGCGAGGTGCGCATGGTCGACGTGTCCGACAAGGCCGAGACCCATCGCATTGCCATCGCCGAGGGCACCATCCTCATGCATCCCGAGACGCAAGCCATGGTGCTGCAGGACCGCGCCAAAAAGGGCGACGTGCTTGCCTGCGCGCGCGTGGCGGGCATCATGGCCATCAAGCGCACGAGCGACATCATCCCCATGTGCCATCCGTTGCTCATTACCAAGAGTAAGTGCGACATTGCGCCCATCGCTCCGGCGGGGACGCCGGCCGAGGACGTGCCCGAGGGCTGGGCGCCGGCGCGCACGGACGGGCAGGTTGGCTTTCACGTACTGGTCACGGCCGGCGTGACGGGCAAGACGGGTATTGAGATGGAGGCGTTGACCGGCGCGAGTGCCGCGTGTCTGACCATCTATGACATGTGCAAGGCCGTCGATCGCGGCATGGAGATCGTCGACGTACGTCTGCTGCACAAGGAAGGCGGCCGCTCGGGCGTGTGGGATCGTGCCGAACGCCAGGCCGCAGCTGTTGAGGCCGTGGGAGCCGCGGGCAACGCACTCGCGAGCGCACCCGTCGCCGTCACGCCCGCAGCTCCCACTCCGGCCGTCCCCGCGATCGCGTTTATCGGCTACCAAAACTCGGGCAAGACCACGCTCGTCGAGAAGGTTATCGCCGAGCTCACCCGCCGCGGCCTGCGCGTGGGTTCGCTCAAGCATCATGGGCACCACGGCTTTGATATCGACGTGCCTGCTAAGGATACGTGGCGCCATCACCAGGCCGGATCCAAGCACGTGGGGCTCATCTGCGCCACGCGCTGGGCGGAGTACGCCGACACGCGCGAGGAGGACGAGATGCCCGCGCGCGAGCTGCTGTCGCGCTACAACGATGTCGACGTGGTGATCATCGAGGGCTACAAGACCGAGGGCTTCGACAACATCGTCGTCGCGCGCTCCGGTGTCGACCGTCTGCGTGGCAAGAGCTCGCTTGACCTGGTCGACGGCCGCACGCTGGCCCTTGCCTGCAACGAGGCCCTGGCGCGTCAGGCCTTCGACGCCGGTTTTGCGACCCGAGCCATCAACATCAACGACGCCCGAGCCATCTGCGATCTCATCCAAGACCACCTTTAAGGCTTGACGCTGCGCCGGCCCCAAGCACCCCATCTCGCCCCTCAAGCCGTCGCTCGCGTACCAAAGTACGCGTCGCTCCTCTTTCGGGGCGACCTGGGGCACTTGGAACCGGCTCGCTGCGCTGCCATAACATGCCAAAAAGGGCTCTTTATTTTGGCAGGTTTTATCTGGGCAAACGTCATTCCACCACAAAGGGGCCAGGCACCTTTGTGGTGGTTTTTGTTTTAGTAGATGTGTGGGACATGCCTTACAATCTACCAAGTAGTTCATGACGGACGGAAAACGGAGAGAAGGGGCTCGATGCGTCCTTAATGTTTCATGCGGATAGATTGATTTGACAGACGGTGGCGAATGCCCACCGCCCGTATTCGTATGAAACAAGGAGTCTCCATGCTCGCCTCTCTTTTCTCAAAACCTCAATCATCGCTGTCCACGCAGGCTAAACGCCTGGTGGCCATGCGCTTTCTCATTTACACCGGTTTTCAGACCAGCTACTTTATCGGCGTCATCGGAACGCTCACCTATGCGGACGGCGCTTCGGTCGTCGCGACATCGCTGGCCGTCCTGTTTATGAATGTATTCGTGATCATGGGATCCTTTGCGGGTGGCGCGGTGCTCGACGCCTGGGGCCCGCGCTACCATTTCTTGCTGAGCATCGTGGGCACGCTGGCAACCGGCGCGGCGATCCTCGCCTTTGGCAGCGCGACCGGCGTCGTCCTGCTCGGCGCGGTGTTTCTGGGCTTTACGATGGGATTCGCCCAGCCCATTGCCACATCCTATCCGGCCTATCTCACCGACGACCCCGTCGAGCTCAAAGACATCAACTCCGCCATCGCCATGTTCTCAAACGTGAGCATTATCGTTGGACCCACGCTGGGCGGCTTTGTCGCGGCGGCTGCATCGTCGCGCGCGGTGTTCGTGCTCATGATGCTCTTTACCGTGTTGGCGTTCGTCGTCAGTTGGGGCTTTAGGCCGCAGACCAGCCATGTCGCCGGGCATGCGGATGCCGATTCGGCAGAGGAAGGGGAGCGTGCGGGACAAAGCTCCAACCCCAGCACGTCCGCCCGCGCCACCTTCGCAGCCAGCATCAAGACAGTCTTCACCAACAGCGTCCTCGCGCTACTTTTCTGCATCATCTTCCTTTCGAACTTTGGCTATGGCGCCTTTGACCCGCTGGAGTCGTTCTTCTACCGCGATATTCTGCATGTCGGCGTCGAATGGATGGGCTGGCTCTCGTCGGCCTCGGGCGTGGGCGCGGTGCTGGGTGCCGTGCTCGCGCTCCGCTTGCCGCCGCACTTGGTAGACCTAAAAACGCTGCTCGTGGCACTTATGTCCGTGGGCCTGGGAAGTCTGCTCTATGTGGGGACGCCGTACGTGGGCGTGGCCCTCGTCGGCCAGATCGCCCTGGGCATAGCTTGGGGTGTCGTCAACCCGCTCCACAACACCATTGTGCAGACGACGGCACCGCTCGAACAGCTCGGCCGCGTGAACTCGGTCATGGGCTTTGGCAATATGTTCGCCGGCGTGGCCCCTCTGGCGATTGCCCCGTGGTTGGCGGCAACATTTGGTGTACAGCGGACGCTCGTGGGGGCAGGCATGGTCGTGACGGCGGTTCCCGCGGCGTTGCTGCTATTTGGTCGCCGGCATTTGGATCGTGCCGCAAGGCAGTAAAACCATCACAACATTCGATGAAAATCGCGTTTTCGCCGAAAAACGCCGAATGTTGTGATGCTTTGCGCCCCGGGTCCGGCCACCCTTCGGGTCCGGCCGCCACAAAGGGGCCGGGCACCTTTGTGGTGGTTTTTGCTTTGCCAGGCTGCGGCTGAGCCTTGGTATACCATGTACACCATTTCCGACCACACCCCACACCGCCGCACGACCCAGAAAGGCCCCCATGGACACCACCTTCAGCCACATCAAAGCCGTGTTCTGCGATATCGACGGTACGCTGCTCACGAGCCAGCACACGGTGTCCCCGCGCACCGTGGCGGCGATCCGCGCCCTGCGCGAGCGCGGCGTGCTCTTTGGCCTGTGCACCGGGCGCGACGCCCACGCGACCGAGGCCATGTACGAGCTCTGGGGCATCGAAGGCCTGGTGGACGTGCTCGTGGGTTGCGGCGGCGCCGAGGTCATCGACCGCGCGCACGACATCAACGAGCTGAGCTATCCACTGCCGGGCGAGACCATCGCGCGCATCTGCAAGCACATGGCGGACCTTCCGGCAACGCCCGTCTGCCCCCGAGACGGCGTGTTCTACGTGCCCGAGAGCAACGCGTGCGTCGAGCACCTGTCGCGCGTCGACGGCGTGCCCTACCAGGTGGTCGATTTTGCCGAGTTTTTGCGCGAGCCGCAGCCCAAGGTGATGTTTACCATGGCACCCGAGGTAATGCCGCGGGTGATTGAGCGGGCGTCGACGTTTGCCGATAACACTGTTAAGGCGGCGGCTCTGCAAACCACGCAGCGGCTCTACGAGTTCATGGATCCGCGCGTGTCCAAGACGCGCGGCCTTGTGCGCGTGGCAGAGCTCAACGACATGGAGCTCCAGAACATCTGCGTGTTTGGCGATGCGGACAACGACACCTGCATGGTGGCTGACGCCGGCGTGGGCGTGGCCATGGCAAACGGCAGCGACGCCACCCGTGCCGCCGCCGATTTTGTAACCGCCAGCAACGACAAAGACGGCATCGCGATCTTTATCGAGGAACATCTGCTGTAGCGCTGGGGGAGAACCACTGCAAAAGGGGACAGGCTCCTTTGCGGTGGCCTCAGGCGATTTGGGCGAATTGATGCCTAAAATCTGTGGGAAAATTCAAATATTGTTGTCTGAACATCATGCTTCCAACCACCGATGGGTTTAAGATATTCTCATCAATTTGGTAGGATATTCATCCCGGTTAATGACCTACCGCTCACGGTCGATTTTCGACCGTTCACAGGATGTTCGCTCTTGAGCAAAATGTTGTGCAAATAAATCTAATGCCATTAAAAAATAATAGGCAACTAAATTACCAGCAGAAACAAAAAATAGATAGCGAATAAACGAAGGTAAATCTGAGCAAATGTCAAGAGAATTGAGAACTCGCTACAAAAATGTCGGTTTTATTGCTCAGATGTTTAAACAATCGTTATAATTGCATTACTAAACGAGCGCAATTACAGATTGCGCAGATACGTTTGATGGTGAAAGAGCAAGATCGCGGTCTCTTGGGGAGGAGACATCGATGAAAGCGAATTCGGACAAATCTAAGCAGAGTAATAAAGCGACGCGCCGTGTGCTGGCAGGCGTTTTGTGCGGAGCCTCCGTGTTGAGCCTGGTACTGTCGCTCGTCATGCCCCCGATCTCGCAGGCCATTGCCAACGATGCCCAGACAGTTTCTGCCGAGGAAACTGTGATGGGGGGGGGGTTCCTCAAGTGAGTCTACTGATGTAGGCAACACTACTGGCGGGGATGCCGAAAACCAGAATAGTGACGATGCCGAGAATGGTGCGAGCGAAGATTCCGTTGCAGCAGACTCGACCGCCGATGACGCGGAGGCCGAGGGTACCGCGCAGCCTTCCGACGCGCAGTTTGCGGATGATGAAAAGAACGACGAAAACACGATTGCTCCCGCCAGCGTCAGTGCCGATGGCTATACCGAGGTAAGCGGTGATGTTGCTGAGCGATTTGCCAATGGCGGCAAGTTTCGACTGACGGATTCTGCCTTTTCGGATAAGCGGATCGCCATCACCGCAAACACCACCATCGATCTTGCGGGGCACATGCTTTACTGCAGTTCCGGCAACTTAGACTCCTTCTTTGTGGTCAAAAATGGAGCCACGCTCACTATCGAGGACTCGCATAAACCAGAAGATGGACAGGCTCAGGTCGAAACGCGGGCGGGGCAGCTTGCGACTATGACATGGGAAAGGGAGAGCGGCTCTAACAGAGGCGCTCCTCAGAGTCTTACTTACTATGAGACCAAGAGTACCCCCAATCCAGATGGACTCGGTACCACCGAGACTACGACTAAGCATGTCGTTACGAGCTTTGGCGCTATCGATGCGGCGCCATACAGCGGTTCCGTAAAGCATGTGGTCTACGTTGAAGATGGTGGCACGCTCGATCTTAAGGGCGGCATGATTACCACAGCTGCCAGTCTGAGCAAC
This sequence comes from Collinsella sp., assembly GCA_019419455.1. Taxonomy (GTDB): domain Bacteria; phylum Actinomycetota; class Coriobacteriia; order Coriobacteriales; family Coriobacteriaceae; genus Collinsella. Next base: position 80,202 of record DXZW01000009.1, read on the forward strand.
GACGGTCACGTTATTTTCTCTCAGGGCACTGTCAATATTTCTGGCGGCTATGTCACCAACGGCAACGGCGGCGGCTGGGGCGGTGGCCTGTGCATAACGGGTACGAAGGCCAGCCTCGAAATGACAGGCGGTGTGATCGCGGGAAATAAGGCGGGTTCTGGTGGCGGTATCTATGCTGACAAAGGAGCCAACCTGAACCTTGCGGGCGGAATTATCTCTGGCAACGCTACGTATGCAAATACTTGCAACGACGGCGGTAATCCCAGTAATGGTTATGGCGGCGGCGTCTTTACCAATAATGCTGTTGTTGGAATCAGCGGTTCGGCAAACATTACCAACAATTGTGTCGATTCCAATATCACTGAATCGTACAACAATGGTCTACTCGGTGGCGGTGGCATTGCTTCCGTCAACGGAGGAACGTTGACCATGACGGGCGGTTCTGTTACTGCCAACTATTCCCATGAGGCCGGTGGCGGCGTCTACGCTGGTTTTTACAATCAGAGCATCAGTTTCAAAATGACTGGCGGCACGATTGCCGGCAATATGGCCGAGAACGCCGAAGGCGGCGGTCTGCGTGTCGCAGGCGGCGATAGCGTCGGCACGAATGCAAAAATTGACGCTGCTGGACCTGGCAAGGTTTTTATTACGAACAACAAGACGATGACGGGTAGCACCCAGGGTCGTGGTGGCGACTGGGGCGGCGGTGGCATCTTTATCCAGAAGGGCGGTAAGCTCAACATCGTAAGGACGCTGATCACTCAGAATGAAGCTGGCGGCTGGGGTGGCGGCATTGGTGCTTGCCCTACGGGCGAGACGATTGTCTCGCACTCAAATGGTGCCGCAATCTATAACAATACGGATCATGGTGATGGCAATCACATGTCTGCCGGTGGTAATGGCAAGGATGAGGACAGTAATCCTGATTACATTACCGATACCTTCAAAAATGCCGGTCACAAGGATTTCTTCCTCGTGCGCAAGAAGGGCAGCGATAAGACAGTTGCAGTCGTTCTTGGCAAGATGCTCGGCAATGGTTCTGCTGGCTGGAAGGGTACCTGCGATGGCCAGGAGATCACCATCGATCCGAATGGCGGTGCCGAGGCCAAGTACATGTTCGGCTTGGAGGCCAATCCGACTGACGAGGCCGTAGAAAAGGCGCAAGCAGCAGCTACGACCATTATCAGCGGTAACTACTCGTACACCCACGGCGGTGGCATCATGACCAACGGCGATCTCACCGTTGGCGAGGTCGCTGAGCTGAGCGTTTATCCGAACATGAAGCTCATCGCCACCAAGGTGCTTAAAAAAGATGGTGTCTCGCAAAGCCTTAACGGACACGGATACAAGTTTATGCTGCTGCGTCAGGACGGCGGTACAGCACCTTCTTGGAAAGATGACGGCACAATTGATATGGGCGATTGCAGCGTTGCAGGCGAGGCAACTGTTGATCAGTCAAACGGCAGCATCACCTTCGACTCTGGCAAGGACTATTCTTCGGGGCAGTACGTTTTCTATCTAGTTGAGGAGCCCATCAGCGGCGTCAACGAATTGGACACCAATTTCGATAAGACCATTTACAAGATCGTGGCAACAGTCGATAACAAACCATACAAAACTGACCGTCTCATGAAGATTCCTATTAATTATTACAAGGTGAATAAAGTCACCGTCAATAAAAAGGCCAAGGGGGATCAGGATTTCGTAGAACTTGATCGCGCAAACTACTCCGTTACGTGTCCATCGGATAACAACTCGTCGGATGACACGACGACTACGGTTGTTATCGGTGGCAATGATAGCCCGACCTTCATCAACAAAATTGAGCCCTATAACTCTCTTGGTTCCTGGACGCCTGCAGCGACCAAGGTCGTTAAGGGTGGCGAGATGAAGAAGTTCACGCTCGAATTTGCGGATAACGAAAAATTCGAGAGCGCTGAGAGGCGTACGACTGATGCCAAGAAGGCTACGACCACTGCTGACGGCGACAAGCTCCAGATGCTTGAGTTCTCACAGATTGATTACACACTTGACAAATTGAAGCAGAGTGATTCTGCTGATCCGGGTCGTGGTGCTTGCAAAGACTTTACGTACTACGTGCGCGAGAGTGCAGAGGTTTCGTGGTTCTCGCAATATAAGTACGACAAGTCGGTCTATCGATTTGATGTCAGGATGAAGGACCAGGAGGACGGTTCGATCGAGGCCGAGTCGGTGACCTACACCAAGATCAAGGACGCCGACGGCAAGGATATCGCCACGAAAGACCAGCATTCTGTCAACTTCGACGGCACCAAGCCCGAGTCCACCCCCACCTTCACCAACACTTACTCAACCTCTTTGCCCCTTTCTGGTATGTCGGGCGTCACTCTGACGTACCTTGCCGGCGCGGCGGTGCTTTGCGCTGCTGCGGCCTGGATGCACGTTCGTCGCAAGGCGAGCGCGAAGGGAGGTGAGCGTCGTGAATAAGAAAGTTTGCTCCTTCCCGATCTTGTTTGCGCTGCTTGCCCTCCTGATCGGCATCTGCGCGGTTGTGTTCCCCGCATCCGCGCAGGCCGCGCCGACCTCGACCGGTTCCATCACGGTGAGCGGCACCGTGGCGCGCAGCTACGACGCCTACCAGATCTTTAGCGCCAACGTCGTCGACGGCGACAGCGACGCCAAGATCGCCACCGACCTCGCCTGGGCAAGCGACGCCGCGCGCGACGCCGCGCTGCCTGTGCTGCACAGCGCCGGCATGCCCAATTCCCAGACCACCGCGCAGGAAGCTGCCGAGTGGCTCAACGCCGATTCCCACCTTACGAGCGCGCTGAGCGCACAGCTCGCTCGTTCCCTCCAGAGCTCCGACGCCGTGTCCGTGGCCCTTAACGCGGGCACGACGGCCGAGCTGCCCTGCGGCTACTGGCTCATCGTCGCCAAAGACGAAGCCATCTCCCAAAACGAGGTCGGCACCGCGCCGATCATGGCGCTGGTCGGCGGCAGCGCCGTCACCGTCAAGCCCAAGGCCGCGACGCCCAAGGTGGCCAAGCACGTGCTGGAGGACAGCACCGCCGCCTGGCAGAAGGCCGCCGACGCCACGGTCGCCGACGACCTGTACTGGTGCCTCTCGGCCACGGTCCCGGCCGGGCTCACCGCCTACGACACCTATGCGGTGCAGTTCGTCGACACCATGAGTGCGGGGCTCGACCCCTCCAAGGTCGCCGCGAGCATGCGCGTGTACGTGGCGGCGGGGGCGGATGGCGGCTTCGACGCCGTTGCCACCGGCAAGGACGGACGCGCCGGCACTAAGGCCGCGAAGGGCTGGACCGACATCACGACCCAGTGCACCACCAAGGTGGCCGCGGACGGGACTTTCACCGTGCGCACCGGCGACCTGATCGCCACGCTCGGCGGGCACGACGCCTTCACCGCGGGCGCCCGCGTGGTCGCCGTGTACAATGCGCCGCTCAACAGCGCATGCAACCACGGCATCGCGAAGGGCAACCCCAACGAGGTCTACCTGCGCTACCCGCGCTCTCCTCTTACCGACCAGTCCGGCGACGCCGGCTTCACCCGCACGCCGAGCGACGACGCGTGCGCCTACACCTGGGATCTCGCGCTTACCAAGCGCGGCAGCGACGGCGACAAGCCGCTGCCCGGGGCGGTCCTGAGCATCACCGACGACCGCGGGCGCACGCTGGCGGCCGATGGCACGTGGGATGCGCAAGGCAAGGCCACCGTCACCACGGGCGAGGACGGCCGCGTGACCGTCTCGGGCGTGGACTCGGGCAAGCTGGAGGTCCGCGAGCTCAAGGCGCCCAAGGGCTACACCGCCTTTGAGGGCACGCGCTGTGTGACGGTTAAGGCCGAGGGCCTGGACGTCGACCAGGTGGCCGCCGCCAAGCCCAAGCTCACCATTACGGCCGAGTCGCCCCTGCGCGCCGACAGCGCGGACGGGTCGACGGGCAGCCTGGAGGCGTCGCTCATCAACGCGCCCACCGGCACACCCCCTAGCATTACCACCGGAGGCTTTATGCCCTCGACTGGCGATATGGCAATGTACGCCGCGGCCGCCGCAGCGGTCGCCGGAGCCGCGCTCATCGTGGTCGCGCTCCTGGTCAAGCGGGGAGGTGGCAGCCATAAAGAGTAGCTGGCAGCCCCACAGAGAGCGGGGCGAGACGTAGCGAAGTAGATGCTAAGACACAGACAGATGATGACCGATCGAATGGAATTCAAGCAGAAAGCAGAGGAAAAGAAGATGAGCATGAGCAAGAACATCGCACGCCTGGCAGTGACGGCAGGCCTTACCGCAGCGTTGAGCTTCGGCGGCGTGATGGCCCCGGTGACCATGGCGTTTGCAGCTGAGGGCGCTGCGACTGCGAATGGCTCGGTGACCATCACGAACGTTAAGGGCAACACTACCGAGTTCGAGGGCTATCAGATTTTTAATGCTGACGTTGCGATAGTCAAGGGTAAGACGGTTGTGAGCAATATCACCTGGGCGAACGGTGATGTGAAGACGGCTGTCGAGAATGTCATTAAGGATAACGGTTACGGTGGCACAACCGCTCAGGATGCTGCAGACTGGATAACGTCCAATGTGACAGGGACCGATGAGACAACCCGTGTTGACTCTAATCACATTGCTTATAAGATTGCCGCTGCTGTAGACGATCTTACTGACAAGACGACAACGACCGATCGCGTTGCCTCCGGCCTTTCGCATGGCTACTGGCTTTTCGTGACTGATCCCGCCATCATCGGGGAAGGAGAGGCTGGCACATCCCCCATCTTCACTGTCGTGGGAGACACGCCCGTTGAGGTCAACGAGAAAACTGGCATCCCCACCGTCGAGAAGAAGATCGTGAGCGATGCCGATAACAAAGAGTGCGATGCCGCCGACTCCCAAATCGGCCAGGACGTGACGTACAACCTCTACGGCACCGTCGCCGAGAACTTCGACAAGTACGACACGTATTACTATCAGTTCTCCGACCAGATCTCCAAGGGCCTGATGCTGCAGGATGGCGCCAAGGTCTACCTGTATGCGGACAAGGATGCCGCGAAGGCCGATCTCGGTCACGCGAAGACCACGGATATCACCAATTATTTCACGCCGTCGACCGCCAAGGCTGCCGCCGATGGCAGCAGGACGACGACGTGGACCTGCGATAACCTGAAGAACGTCGCTGGCGTTACCAAGGACTCCTGCATCGTCGTTTCCTATACTGCACGGGTTAATGATAGTGCCGTTGTTGGCTTGAATAACAACAAAGAGGGCAACCCCAACACCGTAACGCTTCACTACTCCAACAACCCTATGACTTCGACACGAGGTCAGACCGTCCCTGACACGGTCAAGGACTATACCTACGGTCTCAAGATCAACAAGGTCGATTTGGGTACCGAGAAGGCACTTGAAAATGCCCAGTTTACCATTACGACCAAAGGAGACGGGAGCAGCACAGACGTTAAATATGTCAAGGCTGACGGCACATTGAGTGACACCGAGGTTGTTCTTTCAACGAGCAGGCAGGGCGTCATTACGCTTACCGGTCTCGATGCCGGTGTCTATACCGTCACGGAGACTTCTGCCCCCTCTGGTTACACTACGGTCGACCCCTTCACCTTCGAGATCAAGCCGACCATGACCGCCGATGGTCCGGATGCCGGCCTTACTGGGCTCGCTGGCACGCTTGATCCCAAGGGCCAGAACGACAAGATTATCGCCGGTCTCAACGACACAAGTGACGGAAAGGTTGGCGATAACAAGCTTGATTTCAAAGATGGCACCCTTATCAACACCGATGATGGCACCTTCAACATCACCGTCGGCGATACCAAGCAGGTTGGCCTCCCGCTGACCGGTCTCAACGGCGTGACCTTCACTTGGATCGCTGGTGGCGCGGTGCTGTGCATCGGCGTGGCGCACCTCATCCGCAGCCGTAAGCAGGCTGAGGAGTCCGAGCGGGAGTAACGCTCGCTCACCCATCCCTCTGGCAGGTGGGATGTGATGGCCATGAGACTTGCGGACACTTTTCTCGTTCATCCACGTTCTTGCTTTGCCATTCTCTTTTCGGGGCAGACTCCGCGCTGGAGTCTGCCCCGTTTTTTGGGATAACGCAGCCAGCCTCCACCGTCCGATGCGGGTACGTTCGTCATCGCGTTTCTTGACTCGTATGAGGTTCGGATTAAGGTCCGTAGGCGCACGCGCGGTGCGGACGGTAGAAGGCAGTTGCGCCGCAAGCGCAAATAAGAATGCCCGGGGGTCGGATCCCGGGCATTTAACAAAACCAGAAAACTAAGCCGCCCGCGCTCCTAAGTACTTACGCGGGGTGCGTCGTTTCCTGTAGCTATTGTATCCCGAATCGCCCCGCCGATTCGGGACATTCTGAAAACGCAAACACGTCGGGCAAACGCGGACAATGCGGCCAGGCTCCGCTGGATGAGGAACCGTGTTTGTAACTATCGAACAGATGTTTGTCAAAATCGCGTTTACCAGGCGTGGGTGCATACACTCGCAGTAAAATACCCTTGCGACGCATTCCGTGCGCGGGCGGCCGACGACTCGATCGGAGGTCACCATATGCTGAAATTCCTTAACGCGCTCGCCGCCCTCGCGGCGGTGGGCACGTTCGTCATCGCGTTTCTTGACTCGTATGAGGTTCGGTTTAAGGTCCGTAGGCGCACGCGCGGTGCGGACGGTGGACGGCATTTGCGCCGAAAGCGCAAATAAGAATGCCCGGGGGTCGGATCCCGGGCATTTAACAAAAACTGAAAACTAGGCCGCCCGCGCTCCCAAACATTTACGCGGGGTGCGTCGTTTTCTATTGACATTGTATCCCGAATCGCCCAGTCGATTCGGGACATTTTGAAAACTCAAATGCGGGCCCATACTCGCGCTGTGCAATGCTGTCAGGCTGCGTTGTCCGGCGTACGAGCTCGCGAATCGGCTATTATTTGTTTAGACAACTTGAGTTGTAGAGGAGTGACCGGCGATGGTGCAGGGCGCCAAACATATGAAGAGCAATAACGCTGCGGCCAACGGCGGCTCAAGCCCTCAGCCCAAACCTCAACCAAAGCCCAAGCGCCGCCGCAAGCGGCTGCCGCGCTGGGCCGACCGGCTCATCACCATCGTCATCATCCTTATCGGCGTGGGCCTTATGACCTGGCCGTGGATCTTGGACCGGCTCGAGGCCTCGGGCGTGTTCAACCAGATCAGCACCGTGTCCAGCACCGTGGACGCGCTGTCTGCCGAGGAGCGCGAGCGCATCCTGCTCCAGGCGCGCTCCTTTAACGAACAGCTGGCGGGCGAGGCCACCGAGCTTCCCGCCGACCAGATCGAGCCCTACGCCCAGCAGCTCATCTTTGACCGCGACCCTATGATGAGCTGGGTCGAGATCCCCTCCATCGACGTGAGCATGCCCATCTACCACGGTACGAGCGAGGAAGTCCTTATGGCGGGCGTCGGCCACCTGGAGGGCACGAGCCTGCCGGTGGGCGGCACCTCGACGCATTGCGTGCTCACCGCGCACTCGGGCATGCGCAACCTGAGCATGTTCGACGACATCCACTCGCTGGAGCCCGGCGACCTGGTGCTGCTGCACACCATGAACAAGACGCTCGCCTACAAGATGGTGGACTCCGAGGTGGTGCTGCCCGAGGAGATGGAGTCGCTGACCATCGAGCCCGGCGCCGACAAGGTGACGCTCGTCACCTGCACGCCCTACGGCGTGAACGACCATCGCCTGCTGGTGCATTGCGTGCGCACCAAGTACAACAAGAAGGACGTCGACAAGCAAAAGTCGCTGGCCGGCCGTCACTGGGGCAAGCGCGAGTTTGCCGTGCTCATCGTGGTCGTGGCCATTGTGCTGTTGCTGCTGGACATCGTGATCCACGCGGTCCGCAAGCGCCGCAAGGCCAAGGCCTCGGCATAGGACATTCTTCAGAACCACCACAATGGGGACAGGCACCTTTGTGGTGGTCGGGACTTCCAAACCATCACAACATTCGATGAAAATCGCGATTTTGGCGAAAAGCGTCGAATGTTGTGATGGTTATCGGTGCGGTCGGGACGGTTTTCGCTATGGACGGTGCGGTTTCGCTGCAGAACCGCCAGTTCGTCGCCTGCCAACCACCGGCCTCGTTACGTTTTCGCTGCATTTGGGTAAAGCACCTGCTCCAAGTGGCGTTGGCTTGTATACTAGAGCGGTTTATCTGTTATGCGGAAGGGAGCGCCTATGGCACTCAGCGAGAAAGACGTGCGCGGCATCGCCGAGTACGCAAAGATCGCACTGACCGATGATGAGCTCACCCAGATGACGTCCTACATGAACGACGCCGTCCAGATGCTCGAGCCCGTCTTGCAATATGACTTGCCCGACGTGGAGCCCACGTTCCATCCTATCGGAAGCCTGTCCAACGTGATGGGCGACGACCTACGCGAGCCCGAGCGCGACCTGCCGCTCGACGTCGCGCTCGAAAACGCCGGCAGCGCGCGCGACCGCTACTTCCGCGTGCCGTCCATTTTGGGAGAGGGGGAGAGCGAGTAATGGCGCAGAGCTTCGATTCCCTTACCGCCGCCCAGATTGCTGCGGGCGTTGCCGCTGGCGACTTTACGGCTACCGAGGTGGCCCAGGCCTCCCTTGCCGCCATCGAGGCGCGCGAGGGCGAGGTCCAGGCATTCCTGCAGGTGGCGCCCGAGCTTGCACTCGAGGCCGCCGCGCGCGTGGATGCCGACCGTGCCGCAGGCAAGCCGCTGCCTCCGCTCGCGGGCGTGCCGCTGGCCATTAAGGACAACATGAACCTTGTGGGCACGCGCACCACCTGCGCTTCCCGCATGCTCGAGAACTACCAGAGCGTCTACACCGCTACCTGCGTCCAGCGCATGCTCGATGCCGGCTGCCTGCCCATGGGCAAGGCCAACATGGACGAGTTTGCCTTTGGCAGCTCCACCGAGAGCTCGGCGTTCCACCGCACCAACAACCCCTGGGATACCGAGCGCGTGCCCGGCGGCTCCTCGGGCGGCTCCGCTGCCGCCGTCGCCGCGGGCGAGGTCGCGCTCTCGCTGGGCTCGGACACCGGCGGCTCCATTCGTCAGCCGGCGTCGCTGTGCGGCGTGGTGGGCTTTAAGCCCACGTACGGCGCCGTGAGCCGTTACGGCGTGGTTGCCTTTGGCTCGTCGCTCGACCAGGTGGGCCCCTTTGGCCGCACGGTCGAGGATGTCGCGCTGGCCATGAACGCGCTTACCGGTGCGGGCCACGATCCGTACGACTGCACCAGCCAGGATTGCGCCGTCGACTTTACCGAGCATCTCAACGACAGCATCGAGGGCAAGCGCGTGGGCATTATCCCTGCATTTATGGAGGCTGAGGGCCTGACGCCCGAGGTCAAGGCCGCTGTTCAGCGCGCCGCCCAGGAGCTGCAGAACCAGGGCGCCGAGCTCGTGGAGGTCGACCTGCCGCACCTGGACGCCGCCATCGCTGCCTACTACGTCATCGGCCCGGCCGAGGCGTTCTCCAACCTGGCTCGCTTCGACGGCATTCGCTACGGCTACCAGGAGGAGGGCTGCGCCAACCTGTCCGACCAGAGCTCGCTTTCGCGCGCCCACGGCTTTGGTGCCGAGGCGAAGCGCCGTCAGATGCTCGGCGCCTACCTGCTGAGCTCGGGCGTATACGACAAGTACTACTACGCCGCGCAGAAGGCCCGCACGCTCATTACGCAGGACTACGACGCCGCGTATGCCGAGGTGGACACCATCCTCATGCCCGCCTCGCCGCGCACGGCCTTTAAGTTTGGCGAGATCAGCGACCCCACGCAGATGTACCTGTCCGACCTGTACACCATTTCGCTTAACATCTGCGGCAACGGTGGCATCTCGGTGCCGCTGGGCCTGGGCGAGGACAGCAAGCTGCCTGTTTCTGCCCAGCTGGTGGGACCTGCCTTTAAGGACCGTCAGCTGCTCACGTTTGCCCGCGCCCTGGAGCGCGGCTTTGCCGATGCCGCCACGGGTGCGCCCGCGCTTTCCGTCGCGCCCGATTTTGCCGGGAAGGGAGGCGAGCTGTAATGAAGGAGCTTTCCGAGGTCCTGCAGGATTGGGAGGCCGTGATCGGCCTGGAGATCCATACCGAGCTCACCGCGCTCGATACCAAGATGTTCTGCAACTGCAAGCTCAGCCACGATGACGAGCCCAACGCCAACGTGTGCCCGGTGTGCCTGGGCTTGCCCGGCGCCCTGCCGGTGCCTAACAAGAAGGCAATCGAGAGTATCGTCAAGGCCGGTCTTGCCACCAACTGCGAGATCCAGCGCCACTCGATGTTCTACCGCAAGCACTACTTCTATCCCGATATGGCCAAGAACTTCCAGACCACGCAGGGTCCGGTCGCCTTTGCCATGTACGGTCACCTGGACCTGGACGTGACCGGTCGCGGCGCCGCCGAGCGCCCCGACTGCGCGTTTGGCGAGGCCGAGGCTCAGAGCCTGGCGAGCGCCTCTGCCAACGCCGAGGGCCTGTCCACGTCCATGACGTCGACCATGCGCGAGGGTAACCAGCGCGCCGGCCACCTGGCCAGCTACGATGCGTCCAACCTGCAGATGCCCGAGCGTCGCGAGGACGGCTCCTACACGGTGCCTATCCGCATCCTGCGCATCCACATGGAGGAGGACGCCGCCAAGATGGTGCACGTGGGCGGTGCTGAGGGCCGCATTACCGCCGCGGCCGAGTCGCTCGTCGACTACAACCGTTGCGGCACGCCGCTCATCGAGCTCGTCACCGAGCCCGACCTGCGTACGCCCGAGGAGGCACGCCTGTTTATGGAGAAGCTCCGTCGCATCTTTGTGACGCTGGGCATTTCCGACTGCTCCATGGAGAAGGGTTCCATGCGCTGCGACGGCAACGTGTCGCTGCGCCGTCGCGGCGAGACCAAGCTGGGCACCAAGACCGAGCTCAAGAACCTCAACTCGTTCAAGAGCCTGCACGACGGCCTTGCCTACGAGATTTGCCGTCAGGCCGAGGTACTCGAGGAGGGCGGCATCATCTATCAGGAGACCCGCCACTGGGAGCCCAGCCGCAAGCGCACCGTGGTCATGCGTGTGAAGGAGACGGCCGACGACTATCGTCTGTTCCCCGATCCCGATCTGGCGCCCTTCGATCTGGACGACGAGTTCATCGACCGCTGCCGTGGCGAGATTCCCGAGCTACCCGATGCCAAGTGCGCCCGTTTTGAGGCCGACTTTGGCATTAAGGCGGCCGATGCCGAGCAGATTGCGGGCGACCCGGAGTTTGCCGACTTCTTTGAGGCCGTCGCTGCCGGTATGGCCGGCAAGGAGGCCCAGACGGTCGCAAACCTGCTGGTCAACGAGATGATCGCCTACCTTAAGGGCGCAGGCGTGTCGCTCGCCGAGTCCGGCATCGCGCCGGCTCAAGTGGCAGCGCTGGCCAAGCTGCTGGCGACCGATGCCATCAGCTCCAACCAAGCGCACGAGGTCTTTGAGGCCATGGCCCAGACCGGCGACGACCCCAACAAGATTGTCGACGAGCGCGGTATGCGTCAGGTGAGCGATGCCGGCGCGCTGCAGCCGATTGTGGACGAGGTGCTGGCAAACTGTGCCGATCAGGCGCAGCAGTATCGTGACGGCAACCAGAAGGTTATCGGCTTTTTGGTGGGCCAGTGTATGAAGGCGAGCCGCGGCAAGGGCAACCCGAAGCTCTTCAACGAGTTGCTGAGAACGTCGCTCTCGTAGCTGCGAGGCCGTGGAAGCCCCGAGTCGCCGGGGTGTTTCCTCCAAATTTCAAACAGTCCTATGCAAGACGAAGGCCACATTTAGTGGCCTTCTTTGCGTGCGGAACTCATTTTGAGCAAGCACCCGCCCTGCCGGGGCTCCCGGGTTCCGTGACGACTCGGCCGTTCGGGTCAGGTGGGGCTGAATGGAATAGAGTGAATGAGGGTGCCGTTGGCGCCTTCATTCTTTATATATGTTGGGAGCGCCAAGCGGTGGGGGTGGTGCCGGTGTGTTGCTTGAAGGCTTGGGCGAAGGCGGCCTGCTGAGGGTAGCCTAGACGCTCTGCCACCTGCGCTATCGTGAGCGCGCTATCGGCCAAAAGGTCCTGTGCTCGCTCCATACGGCGTCTGCGAATGTAGGCGCCCAGGGACTCGCCAGTTTGGGCCTTAAAGGTGGCGCATAGTTTGGAGCGGCTTGTGTAGAGCCTCTCGGCCACCTCGTTGATACCCACGCGTCTGCCTTTGTCGAGCGTGCGCTCAATCATTGCCGTTGCTTCTTCGGCAATGGTTATGCTGACACGTGTGTCTGCCGCCTGCTGCGCCTGCTTGTGGGCCGCGCGCGAACAGGCGAGCTCCGCGACCATGGTCTCCACGATGCCTTGCATATAGACGTGTCCGCCTACGGTGCGGGCGCGGTCCTCGTTAATCCGGCGCAGCGTGTGGCAGATGGCAGACGTCGCCTCCTCGTGCCACGACTCGGCAAACGCTTCAAAGACTCCCACGAACTCAGTGGGATACCGATGCTCCAGCTCGTCAAAATACCCGGGCAAAAAGAGCACCGAGCGCGAGTGATAAAGCTGCCCTGCAAACAGCGGACTTAGTTCCTCGCCGCAGCTATCTTGGATAAAGCTGCACACCGCGCTGTTCGGCCACGGTCCATGCAAGGGTTTAAGGTTCGCAGGCGTTATGCCAGCCTCGGGCATGCATATAAGTGTGGGCGCGCTGACCTCGCTCACGCAGGCGTACGGTTCGGGTGTGTATTCGGCCAGGTACATATCGTGCATCGGGGTAATGAAATGCTCCATAACGATGCAGGCGGGGGAGAGAGGCATGATCCATGCGCGTCCGTGCGCCCGATCGTTTGCCACCTCGCCGGTAAAGACGGCGCCCCTGCCGGTAAGCTCCAGGCCAAACTGCTCAAACTGCGGTGCGTAGAGCTCGGTTATGTCGGTCGCTGCCCGCCGTATTTGCAAAAGCGTCCCTTTCCTTTGCAGAAACGTCCACGCCTGGCTCGATTGTGAGCCATGGCTAACACATCAATGATAAGTTCATTACGGTTAACTCTCAAGCCGTTAGAAAGGAATCTCATGGCAAAGGGATCAAAAAAGGAAGGCGGCGGTATCGGCGAGCTGCTTGCATATGCCGGCGACCGTAAATTCCTAACATATTTGGGCATGGCCCTCTCGGCGCTCTCGCAGCTGTTGAGCTTTGGCCCGTACGTGTGCATCTGGCTTGTTGCGCGAGACCTGATTGCCGTGGCGCCCAACTGGAGCGAGGCCGCCGACATCGCGATGTATGGTTGGTGGGCTGTTGGTTTTGCCCTGGCAAGCATCGTGGTCTATTTCGTGGGACTCATGTGCACGCACCTGTCCGCGTTTCGCTGCGCATCCAATATCCGCAAGGCTACGAGCGAGCATCTGCTTAAGCTGCCGCTCGGCTACTTTGACACGCACGCCACCGGTGAGCTGCGCCGTATCGTAGACGGCTGTGCCGCCTCCACCGAGACGCTGCTCGCGCACATGCTGCCCGATATCGCCGGTGCCACCGCCATGGTCGTGGGCCTGCTTGTGCTGCTATTTGCCCTCGATTGGCGTTTGGGCGCGGCATGCTTAATCTCGGTCGTCGTTTCGTTTTGCGCCATGGTCACCATGATGAGCGGCAAGGGCGCCGAGTTTATGAAGGCTTACATGGGCGCGCTGGTCAAGATGAACAAGACCGGCACCGAATACGTACGCGGCATCCCCGTGGTCAAGGTATTCCAGCAGACGGTCTACTCCTTTAAGGCGTTCCACGACGCGATCGCCGAATACGCCGACATGGCACAAAGCTATGCGGGCACGTTTTGCCGAGGCCCGCAGGTACTCAACCTTACCGCGCTCAATGGTCTTGTGACATTCCTGTTGCCCGTGGCGTTGCTGTTGGCGCCGGGCGAGACGGACTTCGCGCATTTTATGGCCAACTTCACGTTTTACGCGATATTTTCGGCCGTGGTACCGACGGCCATGACCAAGCTCATGTTTGTGGGCGAGGCCTCTCAGATGAGTGCCGATTCGCTGGCTCGCATTCGAAGCGTCATGGATTCCAAGCAGCTCTCCGTGCCCGCGCAACCCAAGCACCCTGCCGGCGGCGACGTGCGATTTGAGGACGTGAGCTTTACGTACGAGGGTGCCGAAGCACCTGCCGTTAGCCATGTAAGTTTCAGCGTTCCCGCTGGTAGTGCCCTTGCGCTTGTGGGCCCTTCGGGCGGCGGCAAGTCAACCTGCGCAAGCCTGATCCCTCGTTTTTGGGATGTTTCCGCAGGCCGTGTGCTCGTAGGTGGTGTGGACGTTCGCGATATGGATCCGCACGAGCTTATGGACCAGGTCGCCTTCGTGTTCCAGACCAACCAGCTGTTCCGGCAAACACTTGCCGATAACGTGCGCGCCTCCAAGCCTACGGCCACTGACGACGAAGTGCGTGCGGCCCTCTCCGCAGCTCAGTGCGACGACATTGTGGCCAAGCTTCCACAGGGCATCAATACCATGCTCGGTGCCGGCGGAGCATATCTTTCGGGCGGCGAGGTCCAGCGCGTGGCACTTGCCCGCGCGATCCTTAAAGACGCGCCTATCGTGGTGCTTGATGAGGCCACGGCGTTTGCGGATCCCGAGAACGAGGCGCTCATCCAGCGCGCCTTTAGCAAGCTGGCGGCGGGTCGCACGGTCATTATGATCGCGCACCGGCTTTCGACCGTGGTGGGGGCCGACAAGATCGTGGTGCTCAATCAAGGTAGCGTGCAGGAGGCCGGCACCCATGCCGAGTTGCTGTCCCAAAAGGGTCTATACGCCAAGATGTGGGCCGAATACGAACAGGCCGCGAGCTGGAAGATCACTGCTGCCGCGGATGCCGCCGTCACGAAGGGAGGCGAGGCCTAAATGTTCGCCTCATTCCAAAAGAAGTATTTCCTATCCGATAAAGGCGTCGCCGGCGTAAAACGCGGCATTTTCTGGACCGCGCTCACCAATCTCATTACCATGGCCGGCATGGGCTTATTGTTCCTGGTCATGGCCGGTTTTGTCGAACATCTCGCCACCGGTGCCGACCTGCCGGATGCCCTGCCGATTGTGGGCGGCCTCCTGGTCTTTTTCGTGTTGCTCTTTGCCTCTAACTGGCAGCAGTATTACTACACCTACTGCATCTTTTACGAGGAGTGCGGCAAGCAGCGTATGGAGATTGCCGAGCGCTTGCGCAAGCTGCCGCTGTCGTTTTTTGGCCGTCGTGATCTGGCCGATTTAACCGAGACCATCATGGGCGACGTCCAGGCCATGGAGCACGCCTACAGCCACGTGCTGGGAGAGCTTTGGGGTGCCATCATCGCAAGCGCCATTGTGTTCGTGGCGTCGCTGTTCTTTTGCTGGCAGCTGGCGATCGCGGCGTTTTGGAGCGTGCCCGTGGCCTTTGCCGTGCTGTATCTGACACGCGGCCCCATGACCCCGGTGTTCGACCATGTGCGCGCCGAGAAGGTCAAGGTTACCGAGGCGATCCAGGAGACGCTCGACTGCGTGCGCGAGATTCGCGCCACCAACCAGGAGGCCCATTATCTTGAGGGGCTCAACGCCGTGATCGATGCCGAGGAGCGCGAGACCACCAAAGGCGAGCTCGCCAACGGGCTTTTGGTCAACTCCGCCTTTGCCATCCTGCGCCTGGGGATTGCCACCACGTTGGTCACGGGCGCTGCGATGGTCGCCTCCGGCCGGGTCGACTTTTTGGTGATGTTTGCCTTCCTGCTCATGGTGAGCCGCATCTATGCGCCCTTCGATCAGGCACTGATGCTGATGTCCGAGCTGTTTGCCGCCGAGTCGTCGGCCAAGCGCATGCGCTCCATCATGGAAGAGCCCGTGGCGCGGGGCAGCGAGCAGTTTGAGCCCGTAGGTCATGACGTGGTGTTCGATCACGTGGCATTTGGTTATGGTGCGGGCGAGGACGGCCGCGCCGGCGAGAAAGTTCTTACCGATGTGAGCTTTGCCGCCAAAGAAGGGGAGGTCACGGCACTGGTCGGTCCTTCGGGTTCCGGTAAGTCCACGGTGAGCCGCCTGGCCGCGCGCTTTTGGGACGCCACCGAAGGCACGGTCACCGTGGGCGGCGTGGATGTTGCGAGCGTGGATCCCGAGGTGCTGCTGCGCGACTACGCCATTGTGTTCCAAGACGTGCTGCTCTTTGACGACACAGTGATGGGAAACATCCGTCTTGGTCGTCGCGATGCCACCGATGAGGAAGTGCTTGCTGCCGCGCGTGCCGCCAACTGCGACGAGTTTGTGAACCGCATGCCGCAGGGCTATGACACCATGATCGGCGAGAACGGCTCCAAGCTGTCCGGCGGCGAGCGCCAGCGCATCTCCATCGCCCGCGCGCTGCTCAAAGATGCGCCGATTGTGTTGCTGGACGAGGCGACGGCGAGTTTGGATGTGGAGAACGAGACCGTGGTGCAGCAGGCGCTCTCCCGCCTGCTCGCAGGAAAGACAGTTATCGTGATCGCCCACCGTATGCGCACGGTAGAAAATGCCGATAAGATCGTTGTACTCAAGGATGGTGTGGTTGCCGAGCAGGGCACTCCGGCGCAGCTCAAGGCGGCAGGTGGAGAATTCGCCCGCATGGTGGCGCTGCAAAAGGAAGCAGCTACCTGGCAGTTGTAAGAAGGGGCAAAGGGACAGTCCCTTTCTCACATTGACAATCGGTTACTCCGCATCGTTAATTTTCAAAAGGTTAGCCATGGCTGACCTATATAGTTAGATAAAATTGAGATATTTCAAAAGCGTGCTCGAGCAAACTTGTTTACTCGGGTGCTGAAGCACCATGCCGCGTCCAATGCGGCAAAAGGGAGAAGCAACATGAAGAAGTCGACGTTCAATACCCTGCTTGTCGGTGGCGGTTTTCTGCTTGGCACGGCCGGCATCAAGCTGCTTACCAGCGCTCCGGTAAAGAATGCCTGCGTGCAGGGTATCGCGTGCGGCATGCGCATCAAGAACGGCTACCAGGACATGGTCGAGCAGGCCAAGGCTAATGTCGACGACATGGTTGCCGAGGCTGCTTACATCACCCAGAGCGAGGCCGCTGCTGACGAGGCAGCCGAGTAACGCTCCCAGGCACAAACTATGAGATTCTCGATTATTAGCGAGATCCCCGGCAGGACCCGTCTTCAATTGGCGGGTCCTGTGCCAGAGAGCGATCTCGATGCACTTCTTAAGCTCAGCGGCGATATCGACGGCGTGCACAAGGTGCGCGTATATGGCCGTATTGGCCAGATGGCGCTCGAATACGACGAGCCACGTCGCGCGAGCGTGCTCGACGCCTTGGGCGCACTCGATGCTCAAGCTATCGCCGATGCCAAGTCGGGCTATGTGATGCAGCTTGAGCCGCGCAAGCACAAACTCGTTATGGACCTGGCGACACTCGTCGGCGCCCACTACGCGCGCCGCTGGTTCTTGCCGACGCCTCTGCGTGCGGTGTTTGTCGTGGCCGGTTACATGGCATTTTTGCGCGCTGCCCTTCATGAGCTGGCGCAGCCGCGCCTGACCGTTCCCGTGCTCGACGCTTCGGCCATCGGCATTTCGTTCGTCAAGCGTGATGTCGACACCGCGGGCCAGACAATGTTCCTGCTCAACGTGGGCGAGCTGCTCGAGGACTACACCCGCGCCATGAGCGAAAACGAGCTCATCAACTCGCTGCTCGATGTACCCGACAAGGCGCAAAAGGTCGTCGGCGATACCGAGGTAAGCGTTGCTGCGACCGAGCTCGAGCCCGGCGATCTGGTCGCCGTGCGCACTGGCATGTCCATTTGCATCGACGGTGTCGTCGAGCAGGGGAGCGCTATGGTCAACCAGGCGACCCTGACCGGCGAGCCGCTGGCCGTCGAGCGCAGCGTGGGCGACGACGTGTTCGCCGGTACCGTCGTGGAAGACGGCAGCATCTTGGTGCGCGTGCGCGCCAACACGGCGCAGACCAAGCTGCGCTCGATTGTCTCACTCGTGCAGACGGCCGACTCGCTCAAGTCCGAGGGCCAGTCGCACATGGAAGACCTCGCCAACAAGATCGTCCCGTGGAACTTCCTGCTCGCGGGCCTGGTTGCGCTTACTACCCGCAGCCTCATCAAGACCTCGGCGGCACTGATGGTCGACTACTCGTGCGCACTCAAGCTCACGGGTTCCGTTGCCGTCATGACCGCTATGAGCGATGCTGCCAAGATGGGCGTCATGGTCAAGGGCGCAAAATACTTTGAGTCGTTTGCCAAGGCCGACACCATTGTGTTTGATAAGACTGGCACGCTCACCGAGGCGCAGCCGCGCCTGGCTTGCGTGCTGACGACCGACGGCTGGAGCGAGGACGAGGTCCTGCGCCTTTCTGCCTGCCTGGAGGAGCATTTCCCGCATCCGGTGGCGCGTGCCGTGGTCAACGCCGCCCGCGAGCGCGGGCTCGAGCACCGCGAGCGCCATGCTGCGGTCGAGTACATCGTGGCGCATGGTATTGCTTCGTCCATCGAAGGGCGTCGCGCGATTATCGGCTCGGCACACTTTGTGTTTGAGGACGAGAGCGCGCAGCTCGATTCCGACATTAAGGAGCGCATTGAGTCCCAGATGCAGGGCCTGTCGCCGCTGTATCTGGCGGTCGATGGAAAGGTCGTCGGCGTGCTCGGCATCGAGGATCCGCTCAAGGCCGGGGTCCGTGAGGCCATCGCCGACCTGCACGCGTTGGGCGTTAAGCATGTCGTTATGCTCACGGGCGACTCGGAGCGCACGGCCGAGCGCATTGCGCGCGAGGCGGGGGTCGACGAGTTTAAGGCCGAGCTGCTGCCCGAGGACAAGTACGCGTATGTGGAGCGCATTAAGGGCGAGGGGCGCCACGTTGCCATGGTGGGCGACGGCGTCAACGACTCACCGGCGCTGGGCCTGGCCGACGTGGGCCTGGCCATGGGTGGCGGAAGCGACATCGCCAAGGAGGTCGCCGATATCATCCTGACCGATACGGATCTGGCCGCAATCGTGCGCCTGCGCCGCATGAGTCAGGGCCTCATTGATCGTCTGACGAGCTCCTACTCTAAGGTGATGCTCACTAACTCGGCGCTGTTGGCATTGGGTATTACCGGCATGATCACTCCGCAGACGTCGTCACTGCTGCACAACGGCTCAACGATCGCCTACAGCCTGAGCAACGCGAAGGCCTACCTGCGTTAGCAGACGTGTTCGCCCACGTTATCTGGCCTGCGCCCAGACGGCATTTGTGTCGTCTGGGCGCAGGCCTTTTGCGTTTGACCATGTGCTAGCTTCTCTATATAGTGTTGCTAGCAGGGCTAGCAATTGAAGGGAGCGGGATCGACGTGGGTGCTGTTAGCGGCATGGCGCAGGTGAACGTTCGCGTGGATCGCCAGGTCAAGAACCGTGCCGAGGAGGCGCTGCGGCTTTCGGGCGGGTCACTGCCCGAGCTCATCAAAAAGGTGGTGGCAAAGGTTGCGCAGGGCGGCGAGAAGTGCGAGGAAGTGCTTGCGGCCGTCGACGACCGGCGGCAATCCGTCGCGCACGATACTCCGTTCGCCGCATCATGGGCGGCGGCGGATCAACTTTACGCGGACCTGGGCATCGCTGCGTCGCCCGTATCCGACGATCGCGATTGGGACACAATCTATTCCGAAGCCATGGACGAGTACTATCGCCAAAAGGGGATGATCCTGTGAGCGGGGCTCCCCTCAAAATAATGGTGGATGCCAACGTATGGGTTGATTCGTTTTGCGCCGACCATGCCGAGTCGCTTGCCGCACGTGCGTTTATTGGGCAGGCGACGGAGGCGGGGGCATTGCTGTTCTTTCCGGTGCATATCGCCAAGGATGTACTGTATGTTGTCCAGCACGAGCTCAAGCGCAGGGTTATTGCTAAAAAAGGCTCGGTCGACGAAGCATCGGCACGAGCGATAGGCGATGCGGCGCTGGCGTTTGTTCGAAATATGACCGAAAACGCCACCGCCGTGGGCGCAGACGCATCCGATTTGTGGTTGGCCGATAAGTATCTAACGCTTCATCATGATTACGAGGATAATTTGGTGTTGGCGGCATGCAGACGCGCTGGGGCAGATTACTTGGTAACTAACGATCGCAAACTGCTCGAACATGCCGATCTTGCAGCAAAGACACCTCGTCAAATGATGCCGATTCTTACTTTGGCCGAACGCGGCGGGCGGGTGTCCCGCTAACGTAAACCTATATGTGCGTCCCCTGGAGCTCCGTCACCCCAAAGGGTGCACACTATTTTGCCATGGACTGCCTAATTTCTTAAATACGCCGCCCCTCTAGAAGCCTTCTCAGTCCTGTCGACTCGATATTTTGGGTCAGATGGTCGGAAATCTGTTTCGGAGATGTGCTTTGTTGGGGGAGCCTCCGATGGATTGATGAGGCCAAGTGCTTCTAACCAAAGCGTTTATCTCGGCAAGTTCCAGGGACAGTTTACTTCTATCCTTTCGCCGGCTGGCTCCCAAATAACAAAGTTAGAGTGCTTGCGTACGGGTACATAAAGCGATACGCTAAAAGAAACATATGGAGGTTCATGATGCTATCAAGATTCGGAACCATATTTGGCAATAAGCGTCTTAGATGTGCTTAGTTGATGGAGCTGAATTTATTTTAGGAGCGAGCATTATGAACAAGCGCCTATCTTTACCTGTTGCATTACTACTGTTAGTGGCTGCCCTATCGCTGTTTACGCCCTCAATAGGGTTTGCGGATGATTTCCTGACTAATGACAATAGCGAATATCCAGTGAGTGTTTCATTTCAACTGAAAGATCGTGCGAGTCAGGAATATACCGTTATTTTGCCGGATGGAACTGAAGGCAAAATTGGAATTGAATATATTCCGACTATTGAGCCGTGTAACGCGTGGGATTCTTATTATCAAAACGCCTCTGGCACATGGAGGGTTTACTATAACTCGGTGATATTTCAGGAGTTCTACATTAAAATCGGCAATCATAAGATAACGAGTGCATGGGGTTCGAATTATTCTGTTCCCCTGGGAACGGCATCTGATTCCTTTACCTGGAATAGTACACGAGCGCTACAGCGCGTGAATGTGTCTATACCAGGTTTGTATACTGGAAATGTGTTCTTGGGCGCAGAAATGCAGGGAACGACTCTGCACACCTATGCATACTAGGGCGGTGGTTTTGTGCGCGGTCCCGAAATCGTCTTACTTGCGATACTAATTGCGCTTATCGTGCTCGGATTTAGGCTGGTACGTTGGATTGTGCGAAAAGCAAAGCGTTAATTAGCCTGGACAGATATCATTTTTAGTCGAAGAGCAAGCTGGATCTCTCAAATCTCTCATGTGACTATGTGCTGTATCTGGCTTGCTCTTCAATTATGGCTCGAAATGAGAACTAAGTCTTAAAGCCGCGTTTTTATGGCAGCGGCTTCGGCGAGCTTATCTGCTGCTGTGACATCGGATTGATTGAGGGCAGCGAGACTGCGGTAGAGCCATTCGTTGACCTGGGTGTTCTTGACGCCAGCGGTTTTGGTGAGGATGGCTATAGCGCTGATTTCGGCAAAGAGTTCGGCCTTTGCACCCGTGAGCTCGCCAAGCTCGATGTCGTGATGTGCGGTGACGCCGCGGTTTTCGCTTACGTGGTCGATGAAGCCGCGGACGGTTTCAACGTGCTCGGCGAGTGTGGCCTCATCGGCGCCGTCGGTGAGCGCGTTGAGGGCGCCCGTGACCACGAGGGCGGGATGTCCGCAGGGGACAAAGCCCTCGATGACATCCATAGCTTCGGTAATGGTTGAGCCCAGGCCTGCGAGGGCATTGACGAGTTGCTGTTTGGTATCCATAACGGTCCTTTCGAAGGGTCAATTGTGCTTGGCGAAAATATACGTGACGCGATCGGTAGCAAAAGTGCGAAGTGCAGCGCACATTGGGGTCTTCACAGCTCGTGCATAGAGCAGCTTTCTGCCTTTAGAACGTGGTAAGATAGCTATCCACGAGCGGGGTTCGCCCCGCGTGTTCCTTGAAAAGTCGACGGTTATCGGGTGTTTGCAGGCCCGATACCATCCAGACTTTCCCGACATTCGGGGGCGACTGGTTTCGACACGATAGCTCTGAGAGAGGAAGCAAGCCGAGGTCTCCTCGCCTCGTTAAACAGGGGTACCGTCAAATTGAATTGACAACAACTCTTCTTTTGAGCCTATGGCTCTCGCTGCTTAGTTTATAGCGGCGCGTCAACCCGGTGATTTCCCCGACACCGGTGCGACGTCATTTTAGGGGAATGCTCCTGCGCACGTAATCGGTATGGCGCAGGCTAAGACCGAACCGGTTAGGACGCCGCGAGCGTGTCGCTGCGCGCAAAGCGTCCGAGACAAAACCAGCGACTGAGCTTGGAGATGCCGATCAGGGGGCTTTCGTGGACCGGAGTTCGATTCTCCGCGCCTCCACCAATAGTTACAGGCAGGTAGATACTTATATCTACCT
This sequence comes from Collinsella sp., assembly GCA_019419455.1. GTDB lineage: Bacteria > Actinomycetota > Coriobacteriia > Coriobacteriales > Coriobacteriaceae > Collinsella. Next base: position 102,654 of record DXZW01000009.1, read on the forward strand.
GTCTTTTTATTTCTTGTCCGTACCGCGGAGAATCGAACTCTATGCAGGGCGCGGGCGTAAAGAAAACGCGTGAGCGTTTTTAGCCCGCGGGCGAGGGCGCCGGCAGGCGCCCGAAGCCGGTGCGGATTTGCGAAGCAAATACGCAGATTCTCCGCGCAAAGTCCCAGCTAGATATAGATGCGATGCCGATCGGGCGTCTTGCCCCGGCCTCAACCCATCAGCGGATCCCCCAAACCGCGGAGAATCGAACTCTGCTCCAAAACCAATGCGCTCTCTATCCCAAAACTGGGTAGAAGAAGCCCAAACGAAACAGCAGGAGGTCAACATGACTGCAGAAGATAAGGCAAAGAACGCCGGCAAGGTCGCGCTCGTTTTGGAGGGCGGTAGTTTTCGCGGGCAGTTTACCGCAGGCGTGCTCGACGTCCTCATGGAGACCGGCGTCGAGATTCCGGCGGTATATGGCGTATCGGCCGGCGCCCTCAACGGCGTGAACTACAAGTCGCACCAGATCGGCCGTGCCAACCGCATCAACCTGGCTTTCTGCAACGACAACCGCTTCATGGGCGCCGCATCGTTTGCGTCCACGGGCTCCATCGTCGGCTACGACTTTATCTTCAACGATGTCCAGGACCGCCTGGATCCCTTTGACAACGAGACGTTTGATGCGAGCCCCATCGAGATGTACGCCGTCGCGACGGACATGCTCTTTGGAACTGCCGCGTACCTGCCGGTCAAAAGCGCCGTGCTCGACCTCGATGCCGTGCGCGCCTCGACGTCGCTGCCGCTGGTGACGCCGCCGGTCGAGATTGACGGGCACAAATACGTCGACGGTGGCGTAGCCGATTCGGTTCCCATCGAGCACGTGCTGGAGGAGGCGGGCTTCGATCGCGCGGTTGTCATTGTCACGCAGGACCGCTCGTACGAGAAAAAGCCCTACGAGTTTATGCCCGCCGCGCGCGCCCGCTATGCCGACTACCCCTACCTGCTCGAGGCTATCGAGACACGCCACGACCGCTATAACATCCAGCGCATGCATCTGTGGAAGTATGAGCGCGAGGGCCGCGCACTGGTCGTTGCTCCGCAAAAGCCGGTCGAGGTCGGCCACGTTGAGCACGATCCGGCAAAGCTCCTCGACCTGTATATTCAGGGCCGCCAGGAGGCAAAGCGCTTGCTGGGAGATATCGAGGCATTTGTCGAGCGCTAGTGTCGCGACATCATGACCCATGGACGACATGTGCAGAAAGTCTGGTCAGAACCAAAATACCTGTTGACTCGGGCGGCGAGCGGGGTAATATGGACGGGTTACTTGCAGAGCCCCGTGAATCTCTGTAACAACACGTACTGTACATGGAGGAGTCTAAGTGATTTCGAAATCGACTCACTACGCCAAGCAGGGCGAGGTCCAGCGCAACTGGGTTCTCGTCGACGCCGATGGTGCTGTCCTGGGCCGTCTTGCCACCCAGATCGCAATGATTCTGCGCGGTAAGAACAAGCCCCAGTTCACGCCCAACAGCGACTGCGGCGACTTCGTTGTCGTCATCAACGCCGATAAGGTCCAGCTTACCGGTAACAAGGCCGACACGAAGACCTATTATCGCCACAGCGGCTACAACGGCGGCCTCAAGGCTGAGAGCTTCCGCCAGGCTATGGAGAAGCATCCGGAGAAGGTCATCGAACGCGCCGTTCGCGGCATGCTGCCCAAGACCACCCTCGGCCGTGCCCAGATGACCAAGCTTAAGGTCTACGCTGGTGCCGAGCATCCGCACGCTGCCCAGAACCCCACGAAGATTGAGCTGGAGGCTTAAAGATGGCTGAGAACACCGTTGTCTACCAGGGTACTGGCCGTCGTAAGAACGCCGTCGCCCGCGTCCGTCTCGTCCCCGGCACCGGCAAGGTGACCATCAACAAGCGTGACGCCGAGCAGTATTTCGGCCGTCATCAGCTCGTTGAGAACGCCCTTGCTCCCTTCAAGGTGACCGACACCGCCGGTCAGTTCGACGTTATCGCTCTGTGCGATGGCGGCGGCATCTCCGGTCAGTCCGGCGCTCTGCGCCTGGGCATCGCTCGCGCTCTTCTGAACGCTGGCGACTACCGTGCTGACCTCAAGAAGGCCGGTTTCCTTACGCGCGATGCTCGCGTGGTCGAGCGCAAGAAGTACGGCCTCAAGAAGGCTCGCCGCGCTCCCCAGTTCTCCAAGCGCTAAGGTTTTATCTCCTTACGAGATACAATGTACAAGCGGGGCCTGCCGATTGCTCGGCGGGTCCCGCTTTTCTTTTTCGACTAGGGTGGGCGACTGCGTTTTGCCCACTTGGGAAGGAGCGATCCTATGCCCCAGAACATCTTCGGTACCGATGGCGTCCGCGGCGTCGCCAACGCCGACCTCTCGTGCGACCTCGCGTTTCGTCTTGGCCGTGCGGCGACCAAGTTCCTTGGTCCGGACATTTGCATCGGCCGTGACACGCGTCTTTCGGGCACCATGCTCGAGAGTGCTCTGACCGCCGGCATTATGGCCGAGGGCGGCCGACCGCACTGCTGCGGCGTTATCCCTACGCCGGCCGTGGCGCTGCTCACCGTCCAAAACGAGCTCGACGGCGGTATCGTCATCTCTGCTTCGCACAATCCGCCGGAGTTCAACGGCATCAAGTTTTTTAGCCGCAAGGGCATGAAGCTTCCCGATGCTGTCGAGGAAGAGATCAGCGCCTGGGTCATGTCCGAGGAGGCCATGGCTGCCGACACGCTGCCGACCGGCGCCGGTGTGGGTCACATCATCAAGATGAAGGACGCCCGCAAGGCATATGTCGATCATGCCATCAGCACGCTCGACGGCCTTAAACTCGATGGCCTGGTTGTTGCCGTCGACTGCGGCCACGGTGCTTCTTGCCAGACCACGCCCGCCGCACTGCAGCGCCTGGGCGCCACGGTCCATGCCATCAACACCGATTACTGCGGCACCGACATTAACGTCGAGTGCGGCTCCACTCATCTTGAGCCCCTGCGTGAGCTCGTGCTGCGCACCCACGCCGACATCGGCCTGGCCCACGATGGCGACGCCGATCGCGTGCTGTTCGTGGACAGCGAGGGCAACGAGATCGATGGCGACTACATCCTGGCCATCTGCGGTTCCGACCTGGCCGCTCGCGGCAAGCTCGCCAACTCCGAGATCGTCTCGACCGTTATGTGCAACCTAGGCTTCTCCATCGCCATGAAGGAGCAGGGCTTCGAGATGGTCCAGACCGCCGTGGGCGACCGCTATGTTCTTGAGCGTATGCTCGAGGACGGTGCCGTCATCGGCGGCGAGCAGTCCGGCCACATCATCTTCCTGGAGCACAACACCACCGGCGACGGCTTGGTGACGGCCCTGCAGCTTCTGGCCGTGCTCAAGCGCACCGGCCGCACCCTCACCGACCTTGCCGGCATCATGAAGAAGTACCCGCAGGTACTTGTCAACGTACATTCCGACAATAAGGCCGGCCTGGACGATTGTCAGCCCATTTGGGACGCCGTCGCTGCCGCCGAGAAGGAGCTCAACGGTCGCGGCCGCATTCTGGTACGTCCGAGTGGCACCGAGCCGCTGGTCCGTGTGATGGCCGAGGCCGAGACGCACGAGTTGACCCAGCGTGTGGTTGACGACATCGTCGAGGTTGTCAAGCGCGAACTTCCCTAATGGTCAAAAACGGGTGCCAAGTGGTAAACTGTTAAAGTTATTTTGATTGATTGGTATGTCCGAGGGGGAGCATGTTCACTAAAGTCCTGAGGTCTTTTGGTATGCGTGGTCGAGTCCTTACGCTGGATGCTCCCATCTCGGGCGACGTCATTCCGTTATCCGAGGTCAAAGACCAGACGTTTGCTACCGGCCTTTTGGGCCAGGGCGTGGCGATTCAGCCTACCGGCACGCGTGTGATTGCGCCGGCAGACGCCAAGGTCGAGGCCATTTTTCCCACGGGTCACGCCGTTGCGCTCAACACGGTCGATGGTCTAGACGTGCTCATCCATGTTGGTTTGGACACTGTCCAGCTTGAGGGCAAGCATTTTAGCGTGCATGCACAGGTGGGTGATGTCGTCCATAAGGGCGACGTGCTCATCGAGTTCGATCGCGAGGCAATTGCTGCCGAGGGTTACGATGTGACGGTTCCCATCTTGGTGTGCAACTCTGTTGAGTTCTCGAGCATCAAGGGCTCCGTTGGCGAGCATGTCGAGGAGATGGACCAGCTCATCGTTGCTCGCGAGCGCTAGTCGCTCCGCTTGGCCTTTAGCCTACAATTCAATCACGTTTACGGAGGGCGCCCTTGAAAGAGGGCGCCCTCCGTGGCAAGATGGGGATTGTCCGAAGCTAAACAGCTTTGGGTCACCGTGGACGGGCAGGGGCCTCGACGCGGTTAGACACGAGACACATATATTACGCGACCTCGCCCTGGTGGCCGCACACGTTGGTTGCGGCCGACGCGGGCCGCGGGCAAGTGCTTGTAAGGGGAGCCTTGCCTCTCTTGTACGAGAAAGGACGCGTAATGAAAATCATTAAAGCTAAAGACTACGAGGATATGAGCCGCAAGGCCGCTAATATCATCTCGGCCCAGGTTATCCTCAAGCCCGATTGCGTGCTGGGTCTTGCCACCGGCTCCACCCCGATTGGCGCCTACAAGCAGCTCGCCGCTTGGTACGAGAAGGGCGACGTCGACTTCGCCGAGGTCAGCACTTATAACCTGGACGAGTATCGTGGTCTTTCGCACGACGATCCCCAGAGCTATCACTACTTTATGCGCGAGAACTTCTTCGATCACATCAATATCGATCTGAACAACACGCACGTGCCCGATGGCTCCAACCCCGATGCCGCTGCTGCCTGCTCAGAGTACGACAAGATCGTCGCTGCCGCCGGTTACCCGGATCTGCAGCTGCTCGGCATTGGTAATAACGGTCATATTGGCTTCAACGAGCCCGATGACCACTTCTCCAAGGGTACGCACTGCGTCGACCTGACCGAGAGCACCATTCAGGCTAACAGCCGCCTGTTCGACAGCATCGATGATGTGCCCCGTCAGGCTTACACCATGGGCACCCAGACCATCATGTATGCCCGCATGATCCTGGTTGTCGCCAACGGCGAGGCCAAGGCTCAGGCCGTGCACGATATGTGCTATGGTCCGGTTACGCCCAAGTGCCCGGCTTCGATCCTGCAACTGCACACCAACTGCGTCGTCGTTGCTGACGAGGCCGCTCTTTCGCTCTGCGAGTAACGCGACCAAGCGATCTTGCATAGCTTTCCAAAAGGCCCTCGCTTTGCGGGGGCCTTTTTAGTGGACATGGGCCGTGGCGCATGCATGACGGAAACCTTGCCGCATGCTTGACTGGTGGCTTCTAAATCATGTGATTCATTCTATAGCAGATTCTATGCACATTTGCCACCATAGAGTCGCAGGCGGTAGCGAGGAGTAGGCGAGTTGCGCAACTCAAATAAAAATAGCCGACTGCGCTACACTGCAAATGGGATGGGACATGCTGGCAAGCGCATTGACCTGCGCAAAGACCTATTGGTCGGGGGATAAGTTACCATCGGGCCTCGCTGTACAAAAACTTGCCAAACACGTAGCGGCAGACAATTAAAAACTCTAAGTCGCGCTATTCACGGGGCGGCTCATATGGTCCTGCAGCTACGGTGTCCATATGGTCGAGTTGAGGAGCAAGCATGGTAAACGATTTGGGCAATACGGACGACCTCGAGTTGATGCCGACGGGCGGCGGCTATATGGTGCGGCGCGATCGCTTGATGAACGAGCTCATCGTTAAAGGGCGCAAGGCGGGAATTGTTTTGCTCTACGCGCCCGATGGGTTTGGTAAGACGTCGGTGTTGCTGCAATACGTGCAGGAGGTTAAATCGGACCCCACGCGAGGGCCGGTTCGGATTATCGAGGCCGACCGCGCGATTGGACGCGAGCTCTTTATGCAGCTCGAGGTTGTCGCCGATGAGCTTAAGGACAAACCTCATTCGCTCGTTGCGATCGACAACGTGCCCAATCTCGAGCAGCACGAAACCGAGGACCTCATCGATCGAATCCGCAGCTTACGTGCTACGGGGACGGGGGTCTTTATTGCCTGCCGCCCCTCCAACCGATTGCTTATCCACGGGCTGGGCGATTCTGTAAAAGTCAATGCGCAGATGCTCAAGGTGCACGCCTATGAGTATTCGTCATGGGCCACGGCGTTCTCAATCAGCACATCGCTTGATTTCTATCGGCTCACACAGGGCGTACCCGAGCTGGTATCTGCCTTGCAGACGGGAATGTATGGACAGGGCGATGTTGCCGGGTTGCTCGAGAACGAAATCGTCAACGTGTACGGTGCGGCGCTGGCCGATCTCGCATCGCTCGAGAACAACCTGTTGTTTACCGTTGCCTGTTTGATGGTACTGATGGGCGAGGGCCGCATTGCGGAGCTAGAGGCGTGCGGCGTGAGGCTTTCGATGGTCGACCAGTCCATCTTTGTGCGCGATTATCCGATTTTTGGCGTGGATCCGTCTGATCGCACCTTTAGGTGTTTGGGCGCTAAGGACAACGCGCGCCTGAGGCTGCGAAAGCTTGTTGCCGAGATCCGTCCCGAACTTGTATCGCGGGCTGCTCGCATTTTGATCAAGGCGGGCCGATGCGATTTGGCTATGGACCTGGCCGACGCGTTCTTGGACCGCCATGTGGTATTGGAACTTGCCGGGCAGTATGGGGCCGATCTTGCCCTGACCGGGCACGGAGGGGACATTTGCCGTGCGGCGTCGGCGATGATCAATGCGGAAAGGCAGGAGCAAGAGCCGGCACCCGCCGAGGCACTCGGCGTGTATCTGGCGGCTGTCAGCGTGTGCAATACAAAGCTAGCAAGGTATATGGCGTCCGTTATCGAACGTGCGGGTGACCAGGCGGCGCACGAGGTCGATCCCGCTACCTGGAAAATAGCCCAGGCGCTCACCATCGCCTTTTATGGCGACAATGATCTGGGGCTTCCCGCCAACCCTGTTGTGCAAGAACAGACATCCTGCGAGGTGCTCGACATGCTGTCCGTGCATATCGAGGTCAAGCGCCACCTAACCGAGCGAGCGGAAGACGGCAATGTTCTCGCGAAGCTCAAGGCGTGCAAAGCTTATGATTGCGAGCTCGACATCGCGGGGATTCTCATACAGGCCGACCATATGCTGGTGGAGCTGTTCGACGGCTCGTTTGCTAAACCCGACGAGCGCGATGACAAGATGGCGCAGATACTCGAGGCGCTCGATATCCGCGGGCTTAAGGCGCCATCCATTTGGCTGCGTATGGTGCTCGCGGCGCGGCGCCTGCTCGCGGGCTTGCCCGTGACCGACGAAGTGGCGTTTGGCGAGCTCGACCGCTTTGCGGTGCGTGTTCGTGACAATCAAATTCAGCTGTTTGGGTTATTGCTGGAGGGTTGGCAATCGCTGGCGGAGGGGCGGCCGGTCAACGCGAAGTTTCGCGCGGTTCAGGTACTCAAGCTCGCCGACGAATCGATTGCGTACATGCGCGAAAACGCGTTGCTGCTGGAGCGCGTGGCGTACCTGCGCAATACGTCGCTGGTATCGGTTCGCGAAGAGGCGGAGCTGCTCGACATTAGCAAGACGCAGGTCGGTGGCTCAGAAGCCTGGATCGTGGCGCTGCACCTGGCCGCTGCGGGCCGCGATAGCGATCTTGCCGCCTGGATGTCTATGAATCGCTCGGGGATTTTAGACCCATCGTATCGGCTGTTCGCGCGTCTTGCGATGCACTGTCTGGGCGAGCCTGCCGTCAGGATTCGCAAGAAGCTTCCGGTGCTTGAGCTGTCGCGGTATTCACTACGCGATGATTTTGAGGGCGAAAGCGAGCACCTGTTCCAGGCGGGCGAGGTTGAGGCTGTCGATACGATCGGCCATATTGAGATGCGCATGTTTGGCACATTTCGCGCCGAGCGCGACGGCTTTCCCATCACGGATAAGATGTGGCGTCGCAAAAAGGCGGCAACACTTGCCGAGCGGCTCGCGTTGGGCATGGATGCCATGGTCGACCGCGAGACAATCGCCATGGAGTTGTGGCCCCATGCCGAGTTTAGCGCCGCGCGCAACAATCTGTATTCGACGGTATCGCGCTTGCGCTCGGCTTTGGGTCCAACGCCGGATGGCAAGTCGTGCGTGCTCATCCAAAACGAGTGCATAGGGCTCAACGGCGACTACGTTAAGACCGATGTAAGGCTCTTTGACCAGCTGAGCCGCGAGATCCTGGGAAACCGTATGGGCGCGAGAGGCCCTCACCTGGTTGAGCTTTGTCTTAAGGTTGAGCAGCTCTACGCGGGGCCGCTGTATGTTCCCACCGGTTGCAATCCCACGTTTTTTACGCGCATGCGCCACATTATGCAATCCAAGTACATCGACTGCATGATTAGGGGAGCGAATGCCGCTCTCGAGGAAAATGACCTGCAATCGGCAATTTGGCTCGTTGAATCGGGGCTTCGCCAAGAGACTGCGCGCGAGGACATGGTTCGCTGTGCCATGCGCGTTTACGGTGCGGCGGGACGACGCCGCGATGTTGTCGAGCTATACAGCGGCCACATGCACCACCTGCGAGAGCAGGTTCAAGGCGTGCCCGAGCCCGAGACAAGGCGCCTGTATGAGCGCCTGGTCGAAGGCAGGCTCAAGCGCGTGCTTGTCGAGCGATAAAATACGAGCGTCCGAATCACTCGGACGCCCGCAGACTTGTTCGGTATGACCAGTCGGTTTTAGACGAGCTTGATCTTCTCGATATCCTTGCGCGAGGACTCGCGATACAGCGAGAACTTGCGGCCGATAACCTGAACGATGTCGGCGTGGCAGCGCTCGGCGAGCTCCTCGGCGGCCTCGCGGGCGGAAAGACTGGAGCCATCGAGCACGGAGCACTTAACGAGCTCGTGCTTCTCCAGGTAGGCGACCGTCTGCTCGACGGTGCCCTCGTTGACATCGGACTTACCGATGATGATGGCGGGGTTGAGGTGATGGGCCATGCTGCGAAGCTGCTTGACCTGGGCTCCTGTCAGTGCCATGGGTTCTCGCTTTCTATGTATGGGGCGCCCCGCGACGGGGCCTTAATCTACGTGAGCTGTCCCACGATAGCGCAGGAACGGCGCGGTGTGGGGCGCGTTTGCCCAGTTCAAAAAGAATGCGGATGCCGAGTGAGTGGGCGGCGTGGGCTGCGAACAGGCTATGAGCTGGGCGCAGAGACCGGCTCCCATGCAATAAACGCCCAGCGAACCTTACGGATATGGTCGAGCATATAGCGCCCCTGCGGCACGCCCTTGGAGCCCGGCTCACCGGCATGGGGGTTCTCAATCATGTGTTGAGCGATGTAGTCGCGCAGGCAGTCGATCTTATCCTCGTTGCCATGCTCGAGCATACGGGAAAAGTCCGCCACGCCTGCCTCAAGGCTATCGAAGGTATCGCGACGAGGCGATTCAAAGTATGTAACCTGCGGCAACGCACCCATCTGAATGAGGATGTTGAAGGCGTACACAAAGCCATTGCTGCAGGTGACGGAGGCGCCGATAGCGTTCATCAAGTGCAGATCATAGCGCGGGCTGGAGTTGGCGACCATCGTGACAGCACAACGCCGACGAGCCGCACGGTCAAGCTTGGCAAGCGCACCTTTTAGATCGGTCGTCGTAACCGACCGACTGGCAAAGGCAACATCCACCGCTTTCGCGACCGGTCCAACCAAATCCCAATCATCATCCCAAGCAAGCTCAAGCGGCGTAATGCGATTCTCGAGCCCATAGTACTCAATGCCAGCATCAAGCGTGCCCAACATGGCAGGGGAAAAGTCAGCAGCAATCACAGGATGTCCAGCCTGAGCAAGCGGAATAGCAATCGACCCAGCTCCACACCCCATATCGAGCACCGACTCACCAGGCTCAATCGCCAACAGTTTTATAAAATCCCGAGCATAAGGGGCAGTCTCAAGAGGTCGAAAATGTCGAGCTCGCTTATCCCATTCAAAAGAATCATCAGCCCGATGCCGAGCGGCCTGCAGACGCATCCATTCGCCATTCCAATCCGCAGCAAGCAGCTCAGAACGAATCTCCCCATCAACCACGGGCCAACCTCCTAGCAACAAAAAAGCGACTCCTCCCAAAAGAAGAGCCGCAACCAGCATATATCAGAAAAAGAACCGCTCCAACGCCAAACCGCCACACCAACCAAGGCGGGCAGAAGCGAAGCGACTGCCACTGAGCCAGAACCCAGCCAAGGTTGAGATGTGCGGGAGCCCCGCCGCCGGGCGGCAGACATATAAGGTCGATCGCGAGTTCCGCACGAGCCGGAGAGCACTTAATGTGCTCTCCGTGCGAGTCAGGACTGTCCGAGCAGGCGACCTTATATGTCTGCCGCCCGGCGGCGGGGCTCCTCGCCTCGTATCCCTAGGCTAGTTCTTCAGCGAGTTCAGCGGCGCCGGGAAGCGTCCACCGCGATGGGCAAGCACGGTGCCGGCGTTGGGGTTCACCGGCATGATGGGCGCACGGCCGAACAGGCCGCCGTACTCGACGCAGTCACCCACGCCCTTGCCGATGGCGGGAATCACGCGGACGGCCGTGGTCTTGTTGTTGATGACGCCGATGGCCATCTCATCGGCGATGATGCCGGCGATGGTCTCGACCGGGGTGTCGCCGGGGATGGCGATCATGTCCAGGCCAACGGAGCACACGCAGGTCATGGCCTCGAGCTTCTCGAGCGAGAGCGCGCCGGCTTCGACGGCGGCGATCATGCCGGCGTCCTCGGACACGGGGATGAAAGCGCCCGAGAGGCCGCCCACGCTGGAGCTGGCCATGACGCCGCCCTTCTTGACGGCATCGTTGAGCATGGCGAGCGCGCAGGTCGTGCCCGGGCCGCCGCAGGTGCCCACGCCGATGATCTCGAGGATGCGGGCAACGGAGTCACCGATGGCAGGCGTGGGGGCCAGCGACAGGTCGACAATGCCCTTCTCGACCCCCAGGCGATGGGCGGCCTCGCGGCTCATGAGCTCGCCGGCGCGGGTGATCTTAAAGGCGGTCTGCTTAATCTTTTCGGCGACTTCCATCATCGAGGCGGAATCGGGCAGCGTCTCCAGGGCTGCGGCCATAACACCGGGGCCCGAGACGCCTACGTTGATGACGGCGTCGGCCTCGCCACCGCCGTGGACGGCGCCCGCCATAAACGGGGAGTCCTCGACCATGTTGGCAAAGCAGACAAACTTGGAAGCGCCGACGGAATCCTGGTCGGCCGTGAGTTTAGCGGCATCGATGATGGTCTGGGCCGCCATAAGCACGGCGTCCATGTTGATGCCAGCGCGCAGGCTAGCAACATTGACGCTGGAGCAGACGCGGCTGGTGGTAGCGAGCGCCTGCGGGATGGACTGGATGACGCGGCGGTCGGCGTCGCCGATGCCCTTCTGGACGAGTGCGGAGAAGCCGCCCAGGTAGTCGATGCCGAGGGTCTCGGCCGCGCGGTCGAGGGCGTGCGCGATGGGGGTGAGGTCCTCATCCTTGCAGCACGCGGCGATCTGCGCCACCGGGGTGACGGAAACGCGCTTGTTGACAATGGGGATACCGTACTCGCGCTCGAGGTTCTCGGCGGTCTCGACCAAGTGCTCAGCCGTGTGCGTCACGTGGTCGTAGATCTTCGTGCACATGCGGTCGAGGTTCTCGTCACCGCAACCCATGAGCGAAACACCCATGGTGATGGTCCTGATGTCGAGGTTCTGTTCCTCAACCATGCCGCGGGTTTCCGCGATTTCTGCAGGCGTGATCGCCATCCTTGCGCTCCTATCTGCCAAAACGAGCATAATCTTATCTATTCTAACGTGCCGCACGTGCCAAGTGGCGCGTGCGGCACGTTTTGGTGCTCGGTTGTTTCCGTTGTGTTACTGCCCAAAGACCTCTTCGGCGATACGGGCGCTTTCGGCGGCGTCCTTGGCGTAGTAGTCCGCGCCGATCTGCTTGGCGTATTCGGGGGTGAGCACGGCGCCGCCCACGATGATCTTGACGCCCGGAACCTCGGCATGGAGCAGCTTGATGGTCTCCTCCATGGCGACGACGGTGGTGGTCATAAGCGCCGAGAGGCCGACGAGCTTAATGTCGCGCTCCTTGACGGTCTTGAGCACTTCCTGCGGATCGACGTCGCGGCCCAGATCAAAGACGGTATAGCCGTAGTTGTCGAGCAGCATCTTGACGATGTTCTTACCGATATCGTGGATGTCGCCCTTGACGGTGGCCACGCAGATCTTGCCCTTGTCGGCAATCTCGCCGGCGGGCATCAGGCGCTTGATGGTGTCGAAGCCCACGCGCGCGGCCTCGGCCGAGGCCATGAGTTGCGGCAAGAAGAACTTGCCCTGGTCAAAGAGGACGCCCACCTCGTCGAGGGCGGGGATAAAGTGGTTGTTGATAAGGTCCATGGCGTCGTGGTCTGCCAGCAGACGCTCGGTCTCGGCAGCGATCTCGCCTTTGCGGCCCGAGACGACCATGCGACGGATCGGGTCGTCGTTGCCGTCGGCGCCGGCGGTGCCGGCAGCGGGCACGGTGTCGGTCGATGCGGCCTGAGCTGCTGCCGGGTTGGCGGCGATCTTATACGGATCGGTCCAGCCGGCATAGCGCTCGATGTATCCGGTCGAGCCCTCGTCCTCAACGCTCAGGACGCGATAGCTGTAGACGGTGTCCATAAAGCGCTTGGAGCCCGGGTTCATGATGGGGGCATCGAGGCCCGCGCCAAAGGCGGCGGCCAAAAAGACCGAACCCAGCAGCGGGCGAGCGGGCAGGCCAAAGCTGATGTTCGACACGCCGAGCGCGCATTTGACGCCCAGGCGCTCCTTGCACAGGGACATGGCGCGCAGGATCTGCTCGGCCTGGCGCTGGTTGGTCGAGGCGGTCATGACCAGGCAGTCAATGAGGATACGGTCCGGGCCGATGCCGTAGCGGGCGGCCTCGGCCACGATGCGCTCGGCGATGGCGAAGCGGGCCTCGGCGGTATCGGGGATGCCGCCTTCGTCGAGCGTAAGGCCGACGACGTTGGTGCCGTAGTGGGCAACCAGCGGAAAGATCTCATCCATGATCTGCTGTTTGCCGTTGACGGAGTTGATGATGGGCTTGCCGGCATAGCGGCGTACGGCGGCCTCGACGGCGGCGGGATCGGTGGAGTCGATCTGCAGCGGCAACAGCGTGGAGCCTTGGAGCTGCTCGGTGGCCTGTTGGATAATCTTGACCTCGTCGATCTCGGGCAGGCCCACGTTGACGTCCAGGATGTCGGCGCCCTGCTCCTGCTGGCTGATGCCCTGGCTCACCACGTAGTCCAGATCGCCGTCGCGCAGGGCCTGCTGCAGGCGTTTTTTACCGGTGGGGTTGATGCGCTCGCCGATGACGGCAATCTTGTGGCCGCCGCTGGGAAGGTCCACGACCGTTTGGGCGCTCGTGACCGACATGCTGGGCTTGCGGCGGCGCGTGCTGGGCGTGTGGTTGTCGATAAGCGTGCGAAGTGCCGCCATGTGCGTGGGTGTGGTGCCGCAGCATCCGCCCACGACGCTCACGCCGTCTTCGATCATGCCGGCTACGGCCTCGGCGTATTCGGGGGCCTGGATGTCGAAGACGGTGTTGCCGTCATCGTCCACGCGGGGCAGTCCCGCATTGGCCTGCACCATAACGGGCTTGTCCGTAACGGTGAGCATACGCGCGGCGAGTCCTCGGAGCTCGGCCGGGCCCTGGCTGCAGTTGATGCCCAAAACGTCGGCGCCGATGGCGTCGAGGGTGATGGCGGCGACCTCGGGGCTCGTGCCCAAGAAGGTGCGTCCGTCTTCCTCGAAGGTCATGGTGGCAAAGACGGGCAGGTCGGAGTTCTCGCGGCAGGCGAGGACGGCCGCCTTGATCTCGGCAAGGTCGGTCATGGTTTCGATAATAAAGAGGTCCACGCCCGCATCGACGCCGGCGCGCACTTCCTCGGCAAAGAGGTCGTAGGCCTCGTCAAAGCTGAGGGTGCCCAGGGGGCGCAGCAGCGCGCCGATTGGGCCGATATCGCCGGCGACGTAGTGGGCACCGGCTGCGCGGGCGCAGGCGACAGCGGCGGCAAAGACATCTGCCACGGTGGCGGTACCGTCGAGCTTGTGGGCGTTGGCGCCAAAGGTGTTGGCGGTGATCACGTCGCAGCCGGCCTCGACGTATTGGCGCTGAATATCGGTAATGACCTGGGGATCCTCAAAGTTGAGCAGCTCGGGCAGAGCGCCGGCTTTCATGCCGGCCGCCTGCAGCATGGTGCCCATGCCGCCGTCGAACAGCAGGTGCCCCGTGCCCTCGATGGCGGCGCGCAGGCGATCGTCCTTAATGCGAAGGTCGTCGATCGTGCGCGTCTTGTATGCAGCGCCATTACGACGGGCAGCATCAACGGGCGCCGCCAGTGCGGCGCCGTCCAGATCGTGAGTGATAAGCGGAGTAAACATCAATGAGCTCCTAATGGCTGGAATAGCAGGTGGTGTGGGCGGCGCGGAAGCGGCAGTGCTCGCGCATGCGGCAGATATTGCAGGTGGGGCGGCTCTGGGCATCGTGGACCTCGCCGTCAAACAGGCCGATCACCGCGGTCACGCTCTTGGTGGGCATGAGCAGGCTGGTAGGTGTGACGGTAAGCCCGATGAGCCGCGTGGCGTTGAGTGCAGCCACGATTGAGCGCTGGGCCGTAAGCGGACAGTCGCCGTAGCCGGGGCTAAAGCGCCAGTTGCCAGCGAGTCCGTGTGCCGCGGCCGCAGCCTTGACTTGCTGGTCCATCTGCTCGACAGCGGCTTCTACATAGGCAGAGCATGCGGCGTCGAGCACGGCTCCCTCCAGGGGCTGCTGGGCTCCCGTGGTGCGCAGGCGACGCTCGGCGTCCATGCCGAGGGTGCATGCCATGAGCGCGGCAAAGTGGGCGTCTTTGAGATGGCGATAGATATCGCGACCACGCAGTTCAACGTTGGTGCCGACCAAGCGAATGCAAGGCTCGCCCTGTTCATCGACGCCCGTGGCATCGATGGCAAACACGCGGCGCACGCCACGGGGCTCAATGTCCAGTTCCAGGTGCTCAACGACAAGCTCAATACGCTGCGACAGCTCGGGTTCAATCTGCTGGCCGCCGTAGCCCAGGTAGCGCAACATCTCGGCACGATCGACGCGGGGATGGTGGGCGGTATCGATACGATAAAGCGCCGGCGACGCAAGGTCGGCCGGCACTTCGGCAAAAGCTGTATCGATGTGTGGTTTTTCCATTACCCTAGGCGCTCCATAATGGTTGCGGCGATCGCAGGACGATTCATAGTGTACAGGTGCAGACCGGCGGCGCCGTGCTCCTTGAGGTCGCAAAGCTGACGGGCGGCATAATCTACACCGGCTGCCTGCAGGCTCTCGGGATCGTTCTCGTACTTGGCGAGAATCTTGATGACGGGGGAGGGCAGCGATGCGCCGCACATAAAGACCATGCGGCTGATCTGCGACTTGCCCATAAACGGCATGATGCCCGCGGTAATGGGCACGGTGATACCGGCCTTGTCGGCAAGCTCGCGAAAACGGTAGAAGCACTCGTTATCAAAGAAGAGCTGCGTCACAAAGAAGCTCGCGCCGGCGTCCTGTTTTTGCTTGAGGTGTTCGACCGAGACGTTGAGGTCCTCACAGGCAATGTGGCCCTCGGGGTAGGCTGCGGCGCCCACGCAAAAGCCGGCGTCGACGAGCTCGGGGATGAGGTCGCGGGCGTAGGCGTAGTCCGAGGCGGGCTTGTCGTCCTCGGTCGCGCCAGCGGGAAGATCACCACGCAGGGCCAGGATGTTTTCAACGCCGGCGGTGCGATACTCGTCGATCTTGGCGGCGATATCGGCGTGCGAGCGGCCCACACAGGTAAGGTGCGCCACCGAGGGTGTATCGAATTCGCTCGTAATCATATGCGCGATGGGGGCGGTGGTGGCACCGTTACCCGAGCCGCCGGCCGAGCAGGTGACCGAGACAAAGCTCGGCGAAAGCTTGCACAGATTGCCAGCCACCTCGCGAGCCGTGTCGAGGGTAAGCTCGCCCTTGGGCGGGAACATCTCAAACGAAATGGGCGCGGTGCCCTGGGATGCTGCCTGCTTAAAAACCTCGTCGACGCGCATATCGTGCTCCTCTAGATACGTAATAGTGTGATGTGTTGTAAGGATTCTACAGCACCACTGTGTCACGGTGGAGTTTCACTCGCTATTTGGGGATACCAATCAAAGATGCCCTACTATCGGCATTTCCTATAACAGGGCGGTCAATCTAGGATGGGGCTATAAAGACTGGTATCTGATGCGAAATACCAGTTAATAGAGCCCCATCCCAAATTGACTACCCTTAAACCATGGGGAGAGGTCTGCAATTTATACAGTTGATTGGCTGTTGAGGGCGGCAACGCCGCCGCGATGCGGTAACCTCATTGATTGGTTTCGTGACAGCAACATAACGGTAATGTTGCGGAAACACGACGAGCCTAATCTATGACTCGTTCGTTAGTAATCAACACCGCTTCTCACGCGGTGCCGATACGAAGGGAGTTCCGTATGGCCGAACTAACTGACCGCTTCGGGACCATGGTGTTCTCTGAGGAAGTCATGAAGGACTACCTCCCCAAGGACATTTGGAAGCGCCTTGCTGCAACCCTCGAGGACGGTGAACCCCTCGACCTGGATGTGGCCAACGCCGTCGCCCACGCCATGAAGGTCTGGGCCATCTCCAAGGGCGCCACGCACTACGCGCACTGGTTCCAGCCGCTTTCGGGCATTACTTCCGAGAAGCACGATAGCTTCCTTGAGCCCAACCATGACGGCACCGCCATTACCAAGTTTACGGGCAAGAACCTCATCCAGGGCGAGCCGGACGCCTCCAGCTTCCCCAACGGCGGCCTGCGCGCCACCTTCGAGGCCCGTGGCTACACCGCTTGGGATCCCACCAGCCCCGCATTCATTAAGGACGATGTCCTGTGCATCCCCACGGCTTTCTGCTCCTACACGGGCGAGGCCCTGGACAAGAAGACCCCGCTGCTGCGCTCCATGACCGCACTCTCGCGTGAGTCCAAGCGCGTTTTGGCGCTGTTTGGCAAGACCCCCAAGAAGGTCGTTCCTTCCGTGGGCGACGAGCAGGAGTACTTCCTGATCAAGAAGGACGCTTACCGCAAGCGCAGGGACCTGGTCATCACCGGCCGCACCCTCTTTGGTGCTGCTCCCTGCAAGGGCCAGGAGCTCGAGGAGCACTACTTTGGCGCTATCCGCCCCACCGTCTCGGCCTACATGAAGGACCTGGACGATGAACTGTGGGCGCTTGGCATTCCTGCCAAGACCAAGCACAACGAGGTCGCTCCCTGCCAGCATGAGCTTGCCCCTGTCTATGGCGAGGTCAACGAGGCCATCGACCAGAACCTGGTCATGATGGAGAAGATGAAGCTCATCGCCTCCCGTCACGACTTGGTCTGTTTGCTGCACGAGAAGCCCTTCGAAGGCATCAACGGTTCGGGCAAGCACAACAACTGGTCGCTTGGCACCGAGTCCGAGAACCTGCTCGACCCGGGCGATACTCCGCTCGACAACCTGCAGTTCATCGTCTTCCTCACCGCGGTGATCGAGGCCGTCGATAACTATCAGGAGCTCCTGCGTGCCTCCGTTGCCTCGGCGGGCAACGATCATCGTCTGGGCGCCAACGAGGCTCCTCCGGCGATTATGTCCATCTTCCTGGGCGACCAGCTCACTGAGGTTGTCGAGAAGATCATCGATGGCAAGGCTTCCGTCCATGCCACGCGCGGCGTGCTCGACTTGGGCGCCGATACCCTGCCCAAACTGATGCAGGACAACACCGACCGCAACCGCACCTCCCCGTTCGCCTTCACCGGCAACAAGTTCGAGTTCCGTGCC
The DNA here is from genome assembly GCA_019419455.1 of Collinsella sp. Lineage (GTDB taxonomy): Bacteria > Actinomycetota > Coriobacteriia > Coriobacteriales > Coriobacteriaceae > Collinsella. The sequence continues at coordinate 120,539 of DXZW01000009.1, forward strand.
TGCGGCTCCGAGCAGAACGTCTCCGACTCCAACCTGGTGCTCGATGCCGCCGTGGCCAAGTCGCTCAAGTCCTTCGCCGACGCACTCGAGGGTACGCCCGAGGATAAGTTCCAGGACGCCGCGCTCGAGTACTGCAAGAAGGTGCTGACCGATCACCAGCGCATCCTGTTCTCCGGCGACGGTTACTCCGACGAGTGGCCCATCGAGGCCGAGAAGCGCGGCCTTGCCAACAACAAGACCACGGCCGACGCCCTGCCCGCCTTTGTTTCCGATAAGGCCATTGCGCTCTTTGAGGAGACGGGTGTCCTGACCCGCGCCGAGGCCCAGTGCCGCTACGACTGCAAGCTCGAGAAGTACAACAAGCTTATGAACATCGAGGCCACCACGATGATTCGCGAGGCGCGTCGTACTTATCGCCCGGTCATTACCGCCTATGCCACCAAGGTCGCCAAGGGCTTGGAGGCAATCCGTGCCGCCGGTGCCGATGCCGCCATGCAGTGCGAGCAGAACACGCTCAACAAGCTCTGCAACGGCATCACCGCCATCAACGACTCCATCAAGGCGCTCGACGCCGTGCATCAGAAGGCCGAGGCCCTCGATGGTCAGGAGCAGGCCAACGTGTATGCGCACGAGGTCGTTCCCGCTATGGATACGCTGCGCGCCGCCGTGGATGCCATGGAGGAGATCGTGGCTGCCGACTACTGGCCGGTCCCGACCTACGACGACATCCTGTTCTACGTGTAGGGCGTAACTGACATATCGTCACGGTATTGAGCCGGGGTCCGCATCGCGCGGGCCCCGGCTATTTGTTTGCGAAGGACGCTTTGGAGTCCGTTTTGCCGCCGATTTGCCGGGATCCGCACCCTGTCGGGTTCGAATCCCGGCAAATCGGTAGCAAAAAGCCCGCTACCGAATTGGTAACGGGCTTCTCAGATTCTGTGGTGCCCCCAGCGGGATTCGAACCCGCGATATCCACCTTGAAAGGGTGGCGTCCTTGGCCGCTAGACGATGGGGACAGCGGGAAAGAGTATAGCAGACTTTTTTGCCGGCGCGTATATCGATGACAAACTGGAAAACCACCACAAAGGGGACAGTGAACTGCGCCCCGAAACTTGGACTGAATAAATAGCGACTACGCCGCAAGGGCCCGGTCCCGGAACTCCTCCGGCGTCAGGTCCTTCAATCTTACCTGCCTGCGCCGCGTGTTCCAATGGACTATGTACCCCTCCAGGTCGCGCTTGAAGTCCCCGAAGCTGCCCCACTCCCTGCCGCGGTAGAACTCGTCCTTCACGTGGCCGAAGAGCTGCTCGGTGGCGGCGTTGTCGACGCAGTTCCCCTTGCGCGACATGCTCTGGGTGATGCCCGCCCCCTCCAGCCTGGAGGTGTAGGACTCGTGCTGGTACTGCCAGCCCATGTCCGAGTGCATGGTCGGTGCCGCCCCGTCGGGCAGGGCCTCGAGGAGCCGGTCGAGCATCCTGTGCTGCTGGGCGAGGTCCGGCGAGGTCGATATGTCGCTCGCCACGATCTCCTTCGTGCAGAAGTCGAGCACCGGGGCCCAGTAGGCCTTGGCGCCGGCGACCTTGAACTCGGTGACGTCGGTGCCGAGCTTCTGCCACGGCCCCTCGGCGCCGAAGTCCCTCGCGATGACGTTCTCGAACGTGCTCCCCACGAGCCCCCTGTAGGAGCTGTACCGGCGGCGGGAGCCCCGGCGTGTTAGCGCTACTGTAAAAACAACCATTTTGACCAACGCTCAACAACCAAT